>DATBBY010000091.1:0-5862 GCA_036270765.1 Candidatus Acidiferrum sp. | reverse complement strand
AATTCTGACGCCAAGCCGTTCAACAATCTCGACAGCATTTGGTAGTAGACCTTCGCCGCAAGCCTTGTCGATCGGTGGCTCCACGCCATCCGCCACCGTGACATCGAAACCTCGCTCGCGTGCGGCGATTGCGGCGGCTAGCCCTGCGGGACCGCCGCCGATAACGAACACGTCCGTGTTCTCAATCACTCACACCTCTTCAAAAATGACCACCAACCTGCTTTCTGCCGCCCTCATTCTGCGAGCGACATCGGTCATGTTTCACGCACTCAATGTAAGATGCGGTGCAGTCTGAAGCGTTGGAAGGAAGTTGTTAAATTTTCGTCTCAACGCTTTCGGTTGGCGGCGGATTACCTCTGGCAGGTGGATTTTTGGGGCAACTTTCGATGCCGCACTACGTCATCGGAATGGCAGCGAGCGCTCCGCCCTGCCGAGCACCCATACGAGATTTCAGCGTGGCGCGGAATCGACAGTGCACACGCGTAGTCGCCAATTTGCATAAGGACACGCCAGCCCATCCGCGCCTGGCTGTTCCACCACCACCCAATTGACGCCGTAACGCGACTTCAATTTCTGAAAATCCGAAAGCTGAAACTTTTTCCAGCCCTGCTGGGCCACCACCTGCTCGTGCCACTCCTCAGCCAGCGCCGGGAACATGCTGACCGCGCCGCTATCCTTGACGTTATCCGCCAATAGGCTCCTTTGTGCGATGGCTCGAAAGCCATGTTGATCCTCATCCGGCAGTTGCATGGTGTGGGGATCCATCGCGAAATACGCATTTTCCGGCGTGTTCGTGCGTATCCAGTCAAACGCCTGCACCCACGGATTGTGCGCAGCCTTTCCAGGCCATTCTATGTACGGGGAAGCGGGAAATGTGGCCCGCTGCGCCAGCACCATTCCGGCACAAAGCGGCACAAATAATAGCGTCCACCTCCAAGGTCGGTCCTGCAACACAAATTTCCCCAGCAAACCGCCTCCGAGCAGAAACATCAGAACGTAAAGTAGATGCAAGCAGCGCATAGGCTGAATTTCTGCGAGATTATCGAAGCGCCCGGGCAGGGAAATCACCAACGCTATCGCGAAAAAGATGGCCTCAAACACAATCAGGGTCTTGCAAATCAGCTGCATGGCCCCCAGGCTATTTCGTTTTCCCAACCAAGCCATCCCTGCCAGCAGTGCGAAGGGCGCCAATAATCCGAGCCATTCGTACCACGCCCAATTGGTCAGAAAAAAATACGGTCGCGTCTGCAATACCTCCCGATAAGCTGGCGTGACCTTTGGAAACAGCGGCAGAGCGATCGCGACGAACGCCGGCCCAGAAAGCCGTTCGCGGCGCTGAAGCAGAAAAAGCAAGACAACAAATGTGGCGGCGAATATCGACATCAGCGGATGGACCAGGCAAATACCGACCGTCCAAACTCCAGCTCTTCCATAATTACCCTCGATCGCATCGGAAATCGCGAAAAGCGCCGCCGGCGTCGACAGCGACCGCGGCGTCAAATATTCATCCATGATGAAAAGTCCGGTTCCCGCTGCGGACAACCGCAACAGGGCGCCGACGAAGGCTACGGCGCACCAGACTGCATATTCTTCTCGGAAACAAAGTCTCGCAATACGCCAGCAACCCAGCAAAAGCAAAAATATGCACAAAAGCTGCCAGCCCAACAGTCCTATCCCCACCGGAATATGCAACACCCGTATCGAGCCCGCGATTAACTCGGGGAAAAAAGTCATGTGCGCGTGCGATTGAAAGAACTCAGAGTTGTACGGGAAAAGCTCGGGATGCAACCGTTTGAGGATTCCAGGAAGGTAGATCTCGGCGTCTTCCACGCCCGGGTGATAGCCATCCAGAAAAAAAGCGCCCAGAGTCAAGCCAACGAGAATCCCCAGGTCTCTGACCCGGAGATGCGCCGGTGTCAATCTTCCGCCTCGGTTGGTACGCCTTCGGTGACCACCGCCCGCCCGTACGCTGCATCGAGGCGCTCGTGCCTGTCTTGCAGAAAACGAAAATTTCCCAAACCGCTCTTCTGCAGCAAGTATTGCAGCGTAACTCCCACGACTCCTAATCCATACTTTACGGAGCGCCGGAAATTAATCGATGACGCCTCCGGAAAGTATTTCGTCGGACAGGAAACCTCTCCAATTCGATATCCGAAATAAACGCATTGCGCCAGCATCTGACTATCAAACACAAAGTCGTCCGAATTTTCCGCAAACGGCAATTCTTGCAGCACTTTCCTGCTGAATGCACGGTAGCCGGTATGGAATTCGGAAATCTTGGTCCCTAACGCCAGGTTTTGAAACGCGGTTAAAAAGCGATTTGCGATGTACTTGTAAAGCGGCATTCCTCCGGAGAGCGCCGTACCACCGAGAATTCTCGAGCCTAGCACTACGTCATACACCCCATACGCCACCATGCTGGCCATCGCAGTCACCAGCAGCGGGGTGTACTGATAATCCGGATGCAGCATTATCACTACGTCCGCCCCAGCGGCCAATGCCTCCCTGTAGCACGTCATCTGATTTCTGCCGTATCCGTAATTTTCGGTGTGGACATGCGTGGAAATACCTAGATCGCGTGACAAGCTAACGGTGCGGTCAGAACTAAAGTCATCTACCAGGATTCTAAGGTCTACGACATCCGGGAGTTCACGGACAGTTGCTTCGAGGGTTTTCTCGGCATTATAGGCGGGCAGCACTACGGCAATAATTTTTCCATTCAGCATAGTTTAGGGGGCTCAAGCCCTCCGTGCGTTCCATCCCAATAATTGATTCCCAAATAGACCCTGTTTTGCGGTATGGGAGTCTTGAGACAGCTTGGCAACCGGCTTCCGACCAGATTCTTCCTATACAGTAGACAACCAACGCCGGTCTATCAATACAAACGACGGTATTCGGTGCGTATCGGACAATCTGGCTGTTGCGCTGGGAAGAGTGCGGCGCGACCCCCTCCAGATCGAAGCAAGCGTGGCCGTATTCTTACTACTTCTCTCGAAAAACGTAAAGTTCGTTCTGTGCTCGCTTTTAAAAGATGCAAATTTTCACGTGTGAGTTGCGCCTGCAGGAGAATCTTGTCGATAATTTGTATTTATTCAGTGCGATATAACTATTAATTTGACTAATCGGCTTGCTGCCTTCATCCTACTGTTTCGCGGGGATTTCGGCTCAATCGTGTTCCAAACAAGGTTAATGACTGTCATCCGATTTATAACTTAATTTTTGTTAGTCTTTGTTAGGCTTCGGTAGCCCATCAAACAAGGGAGATTTGCAGTGACGCAGCCGGCTCCTAAACCACGCAGCCATTCTTTGATTGACGGCTCCAACCGTGCCGGCGCCCGCGCCATGCTTCGCGCATGCGGCCTCGGCGATGATGATTTTGCCAAGCCGCTTATCGGAGTGGCCAACACCTGGATCGAAATTGGTCCATGCAATTACCACCTCCGCGAATTAGCCGAACACGTCAAGACCGGCATTCGCCAGGCCGGTGGCACGCCCCTTGAATTCAACACCGTCTCTATTTCCGACGGCATCACCATGGGCACCGAAGGAATGCGCACTTCATTGGTGAGCCGTGAAGTGATTGCCGACTCCATCGAGCTCGTGACGCGCGGAAATCTCTTCGATGCTCTGATCGTTTTGGTCGGCTGTGACAAGACCATTCCCGGCGGCATCATGTCGCTGGCCCGCCTCAACATTCCTGGCCTGATTCTGTATGGCGGCTCGATCGCTGCCGGCCAATTCGAGGGTCACGATGTAACTATTCAAGACGTTTACGAAGGCATTGGGAAACACGCGCGCGGAGGAATTACGGACGCCCAACTCAAATCCTTGGAAATCGCAGCGTGTCCCGGAGCTGGTGCGTGCGGCGGCCAGTTCACTGCCAATACCATGGCGCTGGTCTGCGAGTTTCTCGGCATCGCTCCCATGGGACTGTCCAGTGTTCCCGCCACGAATGCGGCCAAGGGCAGTTCCGGCGAGCGTGCTGGTGAAATGGTTATGGACCTTCTGCGTCGCAATATCACGCCCTCGCAAATCATCACCAAGTCGTCCATCGAGAACGCCATCGCAGGCGTTGCTGCCACCGGCGGTTCCACGAATTCCGTCCTTCACCTGCTGGCTATCGCCAACGAGGCGAACATCCCGCTGTCCATCGACGATTTCGATCGCATCAGCTCCCGCGTGCCAATCCTGGCCGACCTGAAACCGGGCGGCCGCTTTGTCGCCACCGATCTTTATGCTGCCGGAGGCACCGCGTTAGTTGCCAAGCGCATGCTCGAAGCCAAGTTGTTGAACGGGGAAAGCATGACCGTAACTGGTCGTACGCTCGCGGAAGAGGCAGCGACGGCCAAGGAAACACAGAACCAGCAAGTCGTGCGCAAGCTCGATTCTCCGCTCAAACCGACCGGTGGCTTGGTAATCCTGAAAGGCAATATTGCGCCGGAAGGCTGCGTTATTAAGGTGGCTGGCCACAATTTCGTAACCTTCAGCGGCCCAGCGTGCGTCTTCGATAATGAAGAGGCCGCCTTTGCCGCGGTCGAAAACAAGAGCATCAAAGCTGGCGACGTGATCGTGATTCGTTATGAGGGGCCGAAGGGCGGTCCCGGAATGCGCGAGATGCTCCAGGTCACCGCCGCCTTGATCGGCGCCGGACTCGGCGATTCGGTGGCGCTGCTAACGGACGGTCGCTTCTCCGGCGCAACGCACGGCTTCATGGCCGGCCACGTTGCACCGGAAGCCGCGAACGGCGGCCCCATCGCCGCAGTAAATGACGGCGATATCATTTCTTTCGATATTCCAAAGCGCACCCTCAGCGTCAAGCTCGCCGACGCCGAGATTCAACGCCGCCTCTCCACCTGGAAAGCGCCACAACCGCGCTTCACCAGCGGAGTAATGGCCAAGTACGCCCTGCTCGTTTCTTCTGCATCCTTGGGAGCCATCACCGTCGTGCCAAAATCATTTTCAACCGCCGTGCAAAGCGCCTCGAGGACATCATGAAGCTCACGGGAGCGGAAATTCTCTGCGAATCATTGACCAAGCTTGGGGTGCGTCATCTTTTCGGCTATCCGGGCGGCGCGATTCTTCCGGTGTACGACGCCCTCGGCAAATCCAAGTTGCATCACATACTCGTCCGTCACGAACAGGGCGCCACGCATATGGCCGACGGCTATGCGCGGGCCAGTGGCGGCATCGGCGTGGCCATGGCCACTTCCGGGCCGGGCGCGACCAACATGGTCACCGGCATCGCCACCGCCATGCTCGATTCCTCGCCGGTGGTCTGCATTACCGGCCAGGTCAGCAGCAAATTGCTCGGCTCCGACGCCTTCCAGGAAATCGACATCACCGGCATCACCATGCCGATCACCAAACACAACGTGGTCGTCTCACGCGCGGAAGATATTGCGCGCACCGTTCGTGAAGCTTTCGTGATCGCCAATTCCGGCCGGCCGGGCCCTGTTCTCGTCGACATCACCAAAGACGCGCAACAAGCTTCTTGCGATTTCAACTGGGAAGCATCATCACCGCAGCTTCCCCCCAAGCGCCAGCGGGTCAATTACGAGCCGGCTGAGTTCGAGCGTGCCGTCGAGCTCCTCAACAACTCCAAGCGTCCGCTAATCCTTGCCGGTCACGGCATCATGGTTTCCGGCGCCATGCGCGTGTTCGACAAGTTCGTCCACGCCGGCAACCTCCCCGTCGCCATGACGCTGCTGGGCATTGGCTGCTTCCCTGCCAACGACTCGCTAAATCTCGGCATGATGGGCATGCACGGCGAAGCCTGGGTTAATCACGCTATCCAGGAAGCGGATCTCCTGATCGCCGTCGGTATGCGCTTTGATGATCGCGTCACCGGCGACCTACGCACCT
>DATBBY010000090.1:0-7851 GCA_036270765.1 Candidatus Acidiferrum sp. | reverse complement strand
TAGTCGTTGGCGCTGGTGATGGTATTGCGGTGCGATTCGAAGACCGCTCCGTGGAAATGATTAGTGCCCGACTTGGTAACCAAGGCTACCTGTGCGCCCGAAGAACGGCCCTCGTCCGCGTTGTAATTGCTGGTGGTCACGCGAAATTCTTGTACGGAGTCCTGCGTGATGGGCAACACGGATTGGAAGGCAAATCCCTTGGTATCAGCGTTGACGTCTATTCCGTCCAGGGTGATGTTGCTCTGATCGCTCCGTGCCCCGTTGACCGCGCCATTTCGCGTGTCGATAGTCGTATTGATGTCGGTTCGATTGCCGGTGTAGGTAACGCCCGCCTGCAGCGAAAGCAATTCCGGCACGTTGCCTGCTTCCAGCGGGAGCTCCTTCACCTGGGTTTCGCTGAAGGCGTTGCCCAGCGAAGCATCGGTAGTGTTCAGCACCTGCGCTTGTACGGTTACTTCGACCGTTTCTGTCGAGGAGCCTATGCTCAGCGTCACATTCGTCGTGGTGGGAGAGTTGACCAGCAACTTTAAGTCTGTCTGCTCAAACTTCTGGAAGCCGGTCATTTCCACGGTCAAAACATAAGTACCGGGAGGCAGCGAAAGAAATTCGTACTCTCCAGCATTATTGGTTTTGGTGTCGCGCTGAAAACCCTGATCGATACTGCTGAGCGTCACCATCGCGGCAGTGATTGACGCGCCCGATTTATCTGTGACCACTCCGTGCAGCGACGTTGTGCCCGTTTGCGCCCACGTCGATACACTTACCAGTATTAAAACGATTGAAGCAAGAATGAAATTCCTCTTCACGGCAGACCACCCCATGGGCTGCTCCTTTCGCATCATTGCGATGTTTGACATCCAGAATTTAGTGGAACGGCAGGCCAGGACACCCGTGCCGTGGACAAACACCAGACCTTGTAAAACCAGACCTTTTTGAAATAAGACCAGGGACCCCACCCACTCGACAGTGTCACCGAATGGCATAACTTTTAGGCCAAATGGACATTCCATGTCAAGCATTTATAAAACGGGAATAAACTTTGGTTTAAGCCCGACGAATACTCAGGATTTATTTGTGTGCAGATGTAACGTGGATTTTATTCAGCTAAAATTTCGATAATTTGTGCCGACGCACTTCGCGATGGTCATCCGAGCAGGCTCGCTGCAAAATTTGACAAGGGATAAGGGCTCGGAGTCCATTCTTAGACCAACCGGCCCAGGGTTTAACTTAAAACGGATCCAGCTTTAATTTAAGCGCAGAAGCTTTGCGTAAGTTATCGCCGGGATTCCCTGGATAGGCTCCAGGATCGAATTAAAAACTTCTCCATCCAGCCGCACCAGGGAAACCGCTTGTGCCCCCTGCTTGGCATCTTTCCGGCCCAACGCAAACGTCGCGATATTTACGCCGTATTTCCCCAGCATCGTGCCAACTTGCCCGATAACTCCGGGCTCGTCCCGGTTGCGCAAATATAAAATAGTGCCTTCCAGTTGCGCTTCGAGCGGAATGCCTTCGATTTGAAGAATTCGCGGCGAGCCATCAAACAATACCGTGCCTTCCGCGCTGAAGACTTCTTGTGATCCGCCGCTCTGCAACGGAAGCACGGAAATTTCCAAAGTGTTGGGGAAGCCGTGCTCGCGCTTGCGCGTTTCTTCCTCTACTTTAAAACCGCGCGCCGTCGCAATCGCCGGAGCGTTCACCACATTCACTTTTTCATCCAGCACCGCGTTCAAAACGCCTGCCAGCACCGCGTTGCGCAACAAGTGCGTGCCCACTTCGGAAACTTCCCCCGCGTAACGAATGCGAATTCTTGACGGCCGTGTGTCGGACGCCTGCGACACCAGCGAGCCCAGGCGTTCCGCAAGCTCCATGTACGGGCGCACCCGGCGATATTGCTCGGCCGACAGCACCGGCAGATTCACCGCGTTGCGGATAATTCCTTCCGCCAGATAATCTTTCACCTGCACCGCTACCTGCGTCCCCACTTCTTCCTGGGCTTCTGTCGTCGATCCCGCGATGTGCGGCGTGGCGATTACATTCGGCAAGCCCACCAGCGGAGAATTTTTCGGGGGCTCCACGGCAAAAACATCCAGTCCCGCGCCGCCGATGTGCCCGTTCTTCAACGCATCCGCCAGAGCGGCCTCCTCGATCAACTCGCCGCGCGCGGCATTGATGATGAACGCGCCTTTTTTCATCTTTGCCAGAGTCTGAGCATTGATCAGATTTTGCGTCGCCGGACTCAACGCGGTGTGCAGCGAAACAAAATCGCTCTCCGACAGCAAGCGGTCCAGCGGCACAAGCTCCACCGAAAATTCCTTGGCCGCCGCTTCGCTTATGTACGGGTCGTAACCCAGCACGCGCATATCAAACGCTTCCGCGCGCATGGCCACTTCGCTTCCGATGCGTCCCAGTCCAATCAGCCCCAGCGTCTTGCCGCTCATTTCCATACCGGCCGCGCTCGATTTCTCCCAGCGCCCTTCATGAAATGCTTTATCCAGACGCGGCACCTGGCGCGCCAGCGAAAGCATCAACGCGAAAGTGTGCTCCGCAACGCTCACGGCGTTTCCGCCGGGCGTACTCATCACTATAATTCCGCGTTTGGTGGCGGCTTCCAGATCGATATTGTCCACGCCCACGCCCGCGCGCCCCACGCAGCGCAGGTTCGGCGCTTTATCCAACAGTTCGGAGGTAACCTTCGTGGCGCTGCGCACAATCAACGCCTGCGCATCCGCTATTTCCGCGACCAGGTTGTCTTTGGTAGTCAGCACCACGTTCCATCCCGGCTGCTCCTTCAGCAGCTGCACACCCCGCGCGCTAATTTTGTCGGCAACAATTACTTTCATGCTCTTGCTCTCCGCCTCTGTAGTGAAATTTTTGTATTTCGTTAACCATCAACGGTAGCGAGCCCTCACCGCAGTGTCAATGCAACCGGCGAACATTGTGTGATAATTTTGAAACACTATTATCTCGCGCGAACGCGCCTAGCGCTTACGAACCAAATAGAGGAGCCAGTGATGAGTCTGTCTGAGCGAATTCAAAAAGATTTGGTGGACGCTATGCGCGCCAAGGACGAGCTACGCCTGAGCGTGCTGCGCGGCATGAAAGCGGCCATCAAACATAAAGAAGTAGAAAAAATTCGCACGCTGGACGAAGCCGAATCCATTCAGATTCTGCAAACGCTGGTCAAGCAGCGCAAGGAATCCATCGAACAGTTTTCCAAGGGCAATCGCCCGGAACTCGCCGACAAAGAAACCAAAGAGCTGGCCATTCTTGAACACTATCTTCCCGCAAGCGCCAGCACCGGAGAAATGAACGCCGCCATCGACAAAGCCATCGCCGAAACCGGCGCAAATTCCATGAAACAAATGGGCGCGGTTGTAAAATCCGCAAAATCCGCGCTGGAAGG
Source organism: Candidatus Acidiferrum sp. (assembly GCA_036270765.1). Taxonomy (GTDB): domain Bacteria; phylum Acidobacteriota; class Terriglobia; order Acidiferrales; family UBA7541; genus Acidiferrum. The sequence continues at coordinate 4,448 of DATBBY010000090.1, read as the reverse complement.
CAAATCCGTCGACGGCAAAGCCCTCAGCGACCTAGTCCGCGAACGCCTCTCAAAATTAGGCTGATTTGTGACTCTCTGAGCGCGAGCCTGAACACTCGAATTTAATTTGCTCCGGGCTTTAGAACCGCCGTATTGCGTTCGTCATTACCAATCACGCGATAGAACGTCTTCAATTCTTCAGCCTTGCTGACCGGCACGCTCAATTCTTTAATCTCAAACGTCCGCGTATATTTCAATGTTTTGCCGCTGGCTTCCGCTTTGCTGTGGTAGCTCGCGAAACTGTAATCCGCATTGACTGGCGGAGGCAGGTCATCTACTTCGTACCCCGCGGGGAGCGCGATCTCAAACGAATCGGTGTTGCGCCAGGGCCCGGCAAATTCCACGGGATATTTTCGCGTTTCCTTGGTCTCCATGAAATTCTGCGATTCATATCCAATCACGCGCGGCCGCACCAGCAATAAATCCCCCGCGGACTTGGCATAATTTTCCGCCACCACTGAATAGTCGTACACGAATGGCAAATTGGTTTGCGCCAGATTTCCTATCGATGCCTTGGTGATCTGAAAAGTGCCCAGCGAATTGGACAGCGATTCTTCGATGGGTTTGATTCTGTCCGCGTTTTTAGAAATGGCTTGGAGGGCCATGCGTTGGTATACCGCCGGATCACCGCGGCGAATTTCCCGAATGTCGCCGCTCAACGTACCCTTTTCATCCAACTTCAGCTTGGCAAACCGCTCCGTGGCATTCATAGCCGCGGGCAATTGCGGCATTGCCACTAGCTCGCCGCCCGAAGGAGTGACCAGCAAGCCGTAGCTGGCTTGCAGCGCGCCGCGCAATTGACCGAATGGGGTAACCTCATCGGTCGGATCAAAAATCAATAATTTTCCGAGTTTCGGATCGTTAAATAAGGCCACCAGCGAAGGATCGGAAACGCCAACCGGTACTTTAACAGCCAGAATTACGTGATCAAAAAGTCCGAATTGTGGCGGAGTGTTGCTGGTGACCGCGCCGCGCTCCGAATTAATCACCACGTAATAAGACTCCACCCCAATTTCGGAGAGCATGGCGCTCACTAGCGTAGCCTTGTCTTTGCAGTCGCCGTAGCGATGCACGAAAATATCTCGCGCGGAGTGTGGCTGATAACCGCCGATTCCCAACTCCAATGCGACGTACCGAATCTCGCGCTGCGTGAAACTCGCGATGGCCTGCATTTTCTCAAGCGGAGTTTTTGCCGAGGCGGTGATCTCGCCTACTTTCTGTTTGATCTCCGGCGAAACGTCGCGACGCCCGCGCGCCAGTTCTGCCTGCCACAGCCCCATGTCATCCCAGCTTTGGAAGCCCTTCTTCTGCGAACCGCCTGGTGGAAACAGGGCCGCAATCATTTGTTCCGCAACACCTCGCCACGGCGGCATTTCTCTCTCGACTTTTACCGCGGGAACATTCTTGATGACCCATTGCCACTGGTTATTTCCTACCGAGCCCGGTGTGATTTCCGCGTGATTCACCCACGAGGCTTTGTATTCCCATCCGGCCGGAAGTTGTAATGTGTATCGCGCTTCCACCGTGGGAACCGTCTGCTGGAACAGCCATTCGACCTGCAAAACGTACGGCCGCACATCCTGTTCTACTTCATAGCCGATAACATTTCCGACGTCCGCCGCGGGAATCTGCAGAAGTTTGATCCGCTCACCGGTTAGTTCCCCTCCGGGTACGTCGATCGATCCTTCGATACCATCCTTCTCCTTCACTTCATAATCTTTTCCCTGGGCCGGAATACACCACCCATGCATCGCGGTAATTCGCGTATCAGCGTCAAAAATGGCGCGCACCATGCCGTAGTGCTTCCCGCCCACTCGCAAAATCTTGTACGCGGCACGCTCCGTCTGTTTTATTTTTCCGTTGGGTTGCACGGTGAAAATATTCTCAGAATACAACAACACCGCGTCCGTCTTGTCGTCATGCGCCGGTAGCGGCACATTCACCAGCGCGTGCATCCACCCCGGTGCGTCGTTCGCCCACGCGGGAGTCGGCCAAACAAATAGATAAAACGCCAACACCCCGCCGATCAGCGCCCCGGCCTGCGCGATGCCCCTCCAGCGCAAGCTAGTTGGACGCAGAAATCCCCCCAGGCTGCACCACGATTTGTTGTTCATCACCAGTCTTCACCGTTTGGAAAAATTTTCTCAGCGCGCCATAATATTTCGTGTCCAGCACCAGCGCGTTGATGTTTAGATCGCGTGTCAGGTGCAGAGTCCCGTTCTTGTTCTCCGCGGTGGTGTTGTAGGAACAGACTCTTCCTTCATCCTTATGTCCCGGCGGAACGCTGTTCACTTTCCAGTCCAACGGAAGCTGTATAGTCACGTCATCGATTCTCGCCGTTGGAAAGTCAAAGTAAATGGGGTGCACCCGCGCGGCGTGCTCGAACACATGCTTTTCCGGCGCCCCAAAAAGTCCTACCGGAATCAGCGCCCGGTGCCCTGCAGCGGAAGCCCAACCCTGCACCTTGATTTCAAATTCGCCGACCAGCGTCGGCGAGGAACTGGTCCAATCCGGTTTATTTTTCAGCTCCACATCGATGCCCACGGGAATAAATTCCCGCACCACATCCTCAATATATTTCGTGCGCGTGGTCTCGTCCTGATTGCGAAGCTCCAGCCGCATCGAAAGCGCTTCCAGTCCGGAAAAGGTCACTGTCACTTTGCCTTCCAGTTCTCCATGATCAGTCATCCTTAAATCGGCTTTGCGCGTAATATTCGAGACGGTGCTGTCCGGCAAGCTGGTAGTGACCCACGCTCCGCCGTCCTTATCCAGCCGCAAACCCTGCACCGCCGTTTCCGGCCAAGGCAACATTCCAAACGGCGTGTACGCCGTTCCCGGATCGTAGAAAGTATCCTTACCGTTCAATTTCACCAGCACGACATTGTCGTCCAGCCGGTGCGGGTCCATCATTTGCGGCGTGAAGAAATATTCACTTCGGCGCGACACCAGCATCGGATAAGCTTCGAGCCCGGCCGCACGCACCAGCGCCAGGTAAAGCCAGGTTATCTCCGCCCCACCACCGGAGCCGCTTTTCCATACATCTTCTACGTTGTATATGGCTTTCCCTTTTTCGCGCTTCTTTTCCTGCGCAGTGGTCTCCGCCTCAAAACCTGTGTTGCGGAGTTGTTGCACTCGAGCGTAGATCTTTTGCAGCTTCGCTTCCGGCGTGTCATTGGGCGACACGATTTGCGCGACGGCCTGCTCCATGGCCTTGCGTTTGCCGATAAAACTTTCCACCTCGTCGTTCTTTTTCTTGGCTTCCTTCTTCCAGAACTTATCCGCTTGCATCGTGGAATCGTCGCTGTACACGAAGTCAACGCGCGCCTTTAGTTCATTTTGTGGCGGCATGTAATCTTCCGTTTGAAACGCGGCAATGTTATTGGTTTCCAGGCGGACGAAGCCCGATTCATTCTTGGGTGCAATTCCTGCCGGCAGCCCTTGCCAGCTGAAGCGTACCGGGAAGTAGTTGTTGGGTTTCAGCGAAAATTTCGCATGTTTGGTGAACAGTTCTTCGCTCAGAATCCAATTCGAATTGAAAACGTACCGGTCCTTGAGCTGGTTCATATAGTGATATTCGATGATGCTGCCCACCTGCACGTCCGGCAGCACGATGACTTTGGCCATGTACTTCACTCCCTTGGCCTTCACAATCATCTTGTCCATCGGCTTGCCCTCGAAATTGGCGATGGTGCCATCCGAGCGAACGGTCCGCGCCTTGATGCTGTGTATATTTTCATTCCCGTTGAAAAACGGAATCTCTACGTTGGCGTACTTCCGCCCCTCTTCCGTCAGGATCTTAATGCGCAGATAGTTGTATTCGTGGTTATCGACATCGTTGCGGTCCACTTGCCGGTACAAATAAACCGCCGGCGCGCCAGGCGCTTCCGGCACGCTAGTCATTTGCAATTCCGCGGGGGAGATAGGCTGCCACTCATCAGCATTTACAGGAAGGCGCGCGAGGAAGTATGCGCAGCAAATGCACACGAAGAGAAACAAGCGGCGATACCGCATGTCATACCTCCAGGGACGTTTGTCTGGAGGCAGAGCTCCACAGGTTGCCAGGTGGGCTTGCCTCATATCTTCAGGGCATCGGCATGAACAGGTATTGATGACCTGTTAAAGTATTAACCGGGACAATATAGGCCAAAACCCAGGCTGTCAATAGACCTCATGGCGGTGAGTATGTTTTTGGTTAGCCCGTTCATCCCGTGGATTGTGCGCGGTGGGCAGCTGGCGATAACCCAGACCCGGTCAAGTAATGGTCAAGCGGAGCACAAGGGGCATCTGCTATTTACGGGCATCACCGGAAGCATCGAACGCTTGAACAGTTTTCTGTTTGCCGACGATCTACGTCGTGTCAATCCTAGACAGTCCAGGCTGCTCAGATGCCGGCATACCACGCGTAGCCG
>DATBBY010000089.1:0-65096 GCA_036270765.1 Candidatus Acidiferrum sp. | reverse complement strand
ATAGTCCTTGTGTTCTTTATCGTAGACTCGGTTTTGATGGTGATCCTCTTGAGGTGCTGGGATAGCCACTGGACAGTTCGACCAAAGTGGCTAATGGGCTACCCCGGCATCACCAGGCCGTTACAAGCGAATCTGAAAATTCAGGAAACCAGTGCGTTACTTAGAGAGCAGTCCGAGATGGCTGGCGACGCACAGCCATTCTCCATTTTTGAGGATCCACGTGTCGGTGAAACGGCCGCGATGTTCGTAATGCTTGCCTTTGTTGGCTCCCTTTTCGTGGGTTGCGCCGGTAACGACGACAATGTCGCCGTGGCGGTGCAGTTTCATGTCTTCTGAAACTTCCACGGTCAGTTGATCGGAGACATCTCGGATAGCCGCCAGAAATTGCGCCTTGGAAAGCACTGCACCGTCGTAATCGGTGAGCACAAAATCTGGATCCAGGATTTTTTCCATCGCGCCGGCGTCGTGATGCAGTTGCATTTGATTCCAGAGATTTTCGAGCGCGATGATCTTGGATTCGTCATTGGCAATCTGAGAACAAATTGCACTTGGCAGGAAAATAAGCACTAAAAGACAGGGCCACACTCGTTGCATGAAAGTTCTCTTTTCTAGACCGCTTAAAAACGCTCTATAGCGTATCGATTCGTCGGAGTCCTACGCTTAGATTTGCAAAGATGGTAGCTGATTTATACTACGTTTCCGAAGCGTGCGCTTTTTTTCATGTATCACTTCCATTTTTTTGATGGCAAATAAATGTTGTTAATAGTCTTTTACACAACTTCGAACCCTTCTCCGCATCGAATTTACTAACTAAACGAATTGAAACCATTCCGCGGCAACGCGTGCGGTGTCCTGCACGCAGCGGCGCACGGAAAATAAAAAGGAGCTGTTCATGAAAATGTCGAGAATCTCAACACTGCTGTTTGGTAGTGCACTTTTGTTTTCTTCGGCCGCACTCGCCGCGGGAAATAATCGAGGAAAACTTGCGTTGACAGACAAAGTCGTTGTCGATGGCCAATCCCTAGCACCCGGGGATTACCGAGTGGAGTGGGATGGCACCGGTCCGGCGGTGCAAGTAAGAATTTTGCAAGGTAAAGATACCGTAGCTACCTTGTCCGCTCATGTGACCGAGCAGGCCAGTCAAAACCCTCAAGATGCCTATAGCACTCTCGCCGAGCCAGATGGTTCCAGAGAACTAACGGCAATTTACCCTGGCGGAAAGCGTGTTGCTTTGGAGTTCGACCACAACGCAACCGCCGGCGCCCAGTCGGGAAACTAACTCACGGCAAGCAAACTGAACCAAGTCACCGCCCATTCCTTTCCGGCCCAGCCTGGAAGGAATGGGTTTTCGCTTTGCGAATTTTGTAACGTCGCTCCAAAGCCGCGGCATTTTTATTTCTGCTTTGCGGAGTTTCGTCCATTCAATTTCCGTGTCCTTGTACGTTCTCGTTTTAGTTTTCGGATTTCGGCGTTACCGACCGAGTGAAATGGTGCTGACGCTATAGCTTTGACGCCCGCCGAATCTGGCTGCTAAGTCGATTCCGCTTGTCTCGCCAGTGGAGTAACGCAAAGGAGCCAGCCTGCAAGGGCGCCGAACACCAGGTTGAAGCCCAGCGTCTCCCAAAAATGGCTGCGCGCAACACTGGCGGGCATTAATGGATTCGGCAGCAGCAAGACGGTCGTCCAGCAAGCCGAAAAAAGCGCCGCAGCAAAGGCCGACTCACGCCGTGAAGTGTAGAGCATCCGAACGATCGGGTACAAACACCCGATGTAAGTGAGCGCACGAAAAGCGGCAAGCGAATAAATCCAAGGCGAGCTTGTCCAGTTGTGCTTCAATGAGGACCAGAAAGTTGGCAGCTCCGGCCCTCCGTAGTAGCGCTGCAGTTCCGGGTTTCTCCAAGCCACGTAATAACCGAAGAACATGTACAAAAAGACGAAGGCCCCAACGAGAATGACAAGCCGCAACACTATTGAAGCCAGCATCAGTCGCCTAGCGGGCGACACAGGTGCGGGAGGCGGCGCACCCAGCCATTTGCCGAGCGTCAGCACAGCCAGAGGCGCGAACAAACCCGCAGCAATCGCGCCCTGCAAGAAAAGGGCTCGAATCATTCCGTGAGGCAATTTGTCCGAGAGGAAGGCGACGGAGTCGATCTGACTGGCGACGGTCGAGATGCCGTACATGCCCACGAAAACCGCACCGACGAGCGTCCAGCCGTGCCAATGAGACCTGACGATGAGGTAGGAGAGCGTACCGCCAACAGAGAGAATAAAAATTAGAAACCTAGGAAGAAAATTTGCTGGCAACTGCGTTGCCTGCTGAGCGGCAGCCGGTGCGGCCTGGGATGCGCCCGTTTGCTCACCGATCCTGTCGAGTCCGGAAAGCGCACCGCCGATTGCAAAGCAGGCCGCCAACAGAAAACACACCGTCAGGATTCTCAAGCCTCTGGACAGAATTGTGCGGAGGGCCATGGTGCCTCCTGGACCGCGAGAAGAAGTTTACTCGATCCGTTTCGCGTGCTGATCCATCCCGCCCTGATGCAGAATTAATTCGGTAGCCCGGCCGTTGCTGTCGGTCACAAAGGTAATCTGGGCATCGACAACCTTGAGAAAATAATCGCGATCGCTCTCTGGAAATATCTGCACCTTTGGTTGTCCAGTGGCCTGCATAAACAAATGATCAACTTCCCGCGTAACCGCCATGATGAAATTCGGAGCGAGCTGGTACTTCCCGATGTAGCCATTGAACAACTTCGGGTCCACGGTGACCTCTTTGTGCTCCTTTGCCGGCGGTAGCTCCCCTTCCATGCGTTTCGCATGCTGGTCCCTGCCGCCTTGATGCAGAATTAGTTCCGTGGCGCGGCCGTTGCTGTCGGTCACAAAGGTAATCTGCGCATCGACAACCTTGAGGAAATAATCGCGATCGCTCTCCGGAAATATCTGAAGCTTCGGCTGCCCAGTGGCCTGCGTAAACAAATCGTCGCCTTCCCGCGAAACTGTTAAAATAAAGTTAGGGGCCAGCTCGTATCTCCCGACATAGCCATTGAACAACTTCGAATCTACCGGCACCTCTTTGCGCTCCGAGGGCATTACGACTTTTTCGCCATGGGCCACGGCCGCCAGCTTTGATGCAATCTCCTGTGGCGCAGAACCGTTCAGATTGCCGAGCACGATTACCGTAAGCTTATCGTCGGGGTAGTAGGCGAGCGTGGTATTGAAACCTTCTATGCCGCCGCCATGATCGATTACCTTGTGTCCATTCACGATGTGCACTTGCAGGCCGAACGCGTATTCGTTTTTAAATGGTGTGGTCATCTCCTGCAGCGAGCTTGGCGACAGTAACTTTCCCCCGAACAGGCCCTGCTCCCATCGCAGCAAGTCTTCCGTCGTGGAATACAGTGCGCCCGCAGACAAGGGAACAGTCATGTTGATGTACCCTGCATTGGTTGGACCGGTAGGCCCTGGAACATATCCTGAGGCGCGGTGCGACATAATTGCCGAATTTGAATCGTAGCCAGAATCCTTCATGCCGAGCGGCGTAAAAATGTTTTCCTGAACAAGCTTTTCATAACTTTCGCCACTGATCTTCTCGAGGAGGTAGCCCAGCAGCACGTACCCGGAATTGCTGTAGCTCATCTTCTCTCCGGGCTGGAACTCGAGCGGCTTGTCGCGAAAACGAGCCACCAGCTTCTCGGGCGTGGTGTCGAAGGGTTCCTGGGACGCATAATCTGGAAAGCTCGTAAAGTTGGGGATCCCGGAACTGTGCGTCAGCAGGTTGAAGATGGTGATTTTGTCCCATGCGGCAGGCGCGTCCGGCATGTATTTTTTTACTGGGTCAGTCACTTTCAATTTGCCGCGCTCCTGCAGCAGCAAGATCGAGGCCGCAGTGAATTGCTTAGTAACCGATCCTAAGCGGAACTTCGCTGCAGGCGAGTTAGGTATTTCCCACTCGAGGTTAGCGAAGCCGTAGCCCTTGTCGAGCAACACGTTGCTTCCGCGTGCCACCAGTACACAGCCCATGAATTTCTTGTCGGACACGTAAGTCTGAACGATGTTTTCGATGCGCGCGAGATCGGGAGAAGTTTGCGCAGCGGCGCTGCCTTGATTGGGTTCATCCGTTACTGGTCGAGGTACCCCTTGAAGCTCAACAGCGCCAGTGATGAATATCGCTGCAAATGCGCATTGCAGAATCCTTCGCATCGTCTGACTCCAATCCATTTTTTTCTCAACGCGGAATTACGCCAGCTTCTTTTCTCGCTTGTACTCGTCGAGCTTCTCGAGAAACCGGTCGATGTCTTTTTTCTGCAAATAATACGGGGCGGATAATCGCAACTTGTTAGGGTCGGCGCCGCGAATGCGAATCTTGTGCGTGTGCCACAGCCAGTTCTCCAGATCCATGCGCGGAACCGGCGGCACATTTACGGTGACGATCGCGCAACGCAGCGCGGCATCCGGCGAAGTCCAGGAAATCGCGCCCCGCTTCATCATTTCCGCGAGCAGGTAGTCGGCCAACGCGCGGTGGCGCCGTTCGATGCGCTCGACGCCAACGTCATTGGCCATCTTGATCGCGGCGCGCAGGCCCCAAAGCGCGGGAACGTTGGAGCTGCCGATGCGTTGGAATCGCTCGGCACGGATCTTGGTGTCGTCCCAGCCTTCCGTGGCGATAGTGTTCCACAGGCGGTCAATCACTTCGTCGCGAACGTAGAGAAAGCCGGAGCCCTTGGGCGCTTGCAGCCACTTGTGCGGGCTGGAGCTGTACATGTCGCAACCAATGTCGTGCACGTTGAGGCGCATCATGCCCGGAACGTGCGCGCCGTCCACCGCGGAGAGAATGCCTTTGGAGCGGGCCAGCGCGCAAATTTCCTTCGCGGGCAAAACCACGCCTGAGAACGTAGTGATGTGGCTGAAAAAGACAACCCGGGTGCGCGGTGTGATGGCCTCGTTGAAAAGATTGAGCGCTTCTGCCGCATTTTTCACCGGCCGCGGCAGCGTGATTTTCTTCACCACGATGCCATACCGTTTGGCTTTGAGGTTCCAGGGATGTTCACCGCCGGGATGCTCCTGATCGGTCATCAGCACTTCGTCGCCCGGCTTCATGTCCACGCCGTTGGCGATGTAACTGTTGGCTTCCGTGGCGTTGCGCAGTAGTGCGATCTCGTCGCGATGGCCGCCTACAAATGCGGCCAACGGGTCGCGGAACTCGTTCCATGCCGCATAACCCCAGATGGGATAATCCTCGGGGTCCTGCGGATCCATCTTTTCGGTAGTGTTGTATCCGTCGAAGATAGCGCGCAAGACCGGCGCGGGGCTGGAGCCTACCGTCCCGTTGTTTAAATAAATCTCGTCTGCGGGAATTAAAAATTGCTTGCGCAATTCTGCCCAGTAGGCTTCCTCGTTTTTGTCGAAGAGCGCGCGATCAGGCAGTAAGGACGGTGCGTCTGCAAGTTGCGCCAGTAAATTTCCACGGAAGGCGAGAGTTGCCGCCAATCCAGTGGCACCAGCAGCGAGGAAGTTGCGGCGGTCGAGCATATTACCTCCCGAGCGAACAATAGTATTTTAGGGATGTTGTGATTGCCAGCACGACTGGGGATAGCGAGTGAATCGGCCAATAGTCCTCATTATGGACGGACTCAGTAACCCAATTTGCGGCAGCCGCCCACGTAATTCCTGTCGAGCTGCTCTCCAGTCACTTTTATTCGTAGTTCCCAAACGAGGCATCCTAGTTTTTCAATCTCACTAGCGTATGGTTGCTTTTTACTGCGAGCGAGAAACGGTTGAAAATTCTCTAGAACAATTGACTTTTTCTTGTCGCCTTCGGCAATCTTCATTTGCCACGTTTGGCCAAAATCTATATTCCCCCAGTAGCGGCTATATTCGGAGTCTAAATGTTGGACCTTGAAGGAGCTAAGGAAATCGCGAAGAATAAAAAGGTCATTTGGAGAGAGTTGAGCTTTCTTGAGAGCTAATGTTCTAAAGTCGACTTCACGCATTGGATGTGCTTCCGCGGACCCATCGGCGAACACCCGGAAATAAACCAACGTTTCAGTACGGCTGACGTCATAGGTCGTAAGGATTACTTCGAGTAAAGGAGTTCGCTGTGATTCTTCAGAGCCCGCTAGTCTCGGTAGGGCCAGCGCTAAAAGAAGCAGAAACGACATCATTAAGCGTTTCTTCACGCGTCCTCGATTCTTGGCAACTCACCGAAAGAGATTAGACACCAGAGGCAGTGATTTGGCACCGAATAGCAGATGATGTGTTCCCCTTGAATCATCAGCTCAGCTTTTATGCTGATCGCTCTGAATGATTGCGATCTCTATGTGAACGATTGACCGCGTGGAATGCGGCGATTTATACTACTGGTTCAGCGCCGGAGTTGTTCCGGCATCCCTCGAGTGATTTCGCGGGCCTTTTGGAAATGCGGGCGCCCGGCGAAATTTCCGAAACTACATTTGATTGGGAGATTATGAGCAGCACAAAAGCCACACAACTTCGCCCCGGCATGGTCATCCAGCATGAAGGGCAGCTCTACACCGTATTCAGCGTGGATCATCGCACTCCGGGCAACAAACGCGGCTCCATGCAGACGCGCATGAAGAATCTGCGCACTGGCACGATGATCGATTACCGCTTCCGCGCGGAAGAATTTGTCGATCGCGCCGTCCTGGATGAAGTGGAGTTTGAATATCTCTACAGCGAGGGCGACGAATTTCATTTCATGAACACCAAGAATTACGAACAGATGCAGATGACCCGCGACGAACTGGGCGAGACGGTGTTTTATCTGATTCCCAATACCATCGTGCATGTGGAATTTTTTGAAGAAAAAGCCATCGGTATAAATTTGCCGGATACCATGGAAATGAAAGTAGTGCAGACCGAGCCGACGTTGCAGAAAGCCACCGCCAGCGCGGTCGGAAAGCCGGCTACCCTGGAGACCGGCCTGGTAATTCAGGTGCCGCCGTTTGTAAATGAAGGCGACCGTGTAAAGGTGGACACCACCGAAGCGCGTTATGTGCAGCGCGTGGAGTAATTTTGGTTAGCATCGAGTTTCGCGACTGAGACTTCGCGATTGAGTTTCCGCCTCCGCAGCTAGATGTAATCTCGATCTAGAAGAGGCTGTCAACGCCGGTTGATGAAAATCAACCGGCGTTTTGTTTTTTGGTTCGATACAAACAAATGCCGCTGATTGAAACCATAGATCGATTACTGGTTTTCCCACGTTAAAAACCCCACCCTCCAGAAATCCGAGGGTGGGGCGCCCTGCGCGTAGCCGTCGTCCGCGATGCTTATACGGCGCGTTTGTTTGTGATTGTGGTTGGCTCGCCGAAGACTCGGGCGAAGATCGCGTCGACGTGACGGAGTTGGCGTTTCAAGTCGAAGGTGTGGGCCAATGCGGCGGGGTCGAGATATTTTGTGATGCGGCTATCCTTGGCGACGCGGTCGCGAAAGCTTGATTCCGTTTCCCACGCAGCCATTGAATTTTCCTGCACCGCTTTGTACGCATCATCGTGGGGCATGCCCTTTTCCACCAGGTCCTGTAGCAACTGCCCAGAGAAAACCAAACCGTGCGTCATTTCCAGATTGCGCAGCATGCGTTCGGGAAAGACGCGCATGTCCGCAATAATATTGGTCATCTTGGCCAGCATGTAATCCACCAGAATGGTGGAGTCCGGCAAAATAATGCGTTCAACGGAGCTGTGAGAAATATCGCGCTCATGCCACAGCCCGATATTTTCAAATGAGGCGATCAGGTTCGAGCGCACGATGCGCGCGAGCCCGCAGATTTGCTCGCAGGTTACTGGATTGCGCTTGTGCGGCATCGCGGAGCTGCCGCGTTGTTCGCCGCCGAATGGCTCTTCTGCTTCGCGCACCTCGGTGCGCTGCAGGTGGCGAATCTCCAGTGCAATCTTCTCAAGCGTGGCGCTGACCAGCGCGAGCGCGCTGAGGTACTGGGCGTGGCGGTCGCGCTGAATCACCTGCGACGCCACGGGAGCGGCTATCAATCCGAGGCGCTGGCAAATGCGCTCTTCGATATCCGGGCCGAGATGCGAAGCATTTCCCACCGCGCCGGAAATTTTGCCCACCGCCATTTGCGCGGCAGCATCGCGAAAGCGCTGCTGGTTGCGCTGGTTTTCCGCGTACCAGTTGGCAATTTTCAAACCAAACGTGATGGGCTCGGCGTGGACGCCATGCGTTCTCCCGATTTGTGGGGTGGAACGAAATTCCTGCGCGCGTTTGGCCAGCGCGTCGCCAAACTTCACTAGCGCGTCTTCGATTAATCTGGACGCTTCGCGGACTTGCAAAGCTTGCGCGGTATCGACCACGTCATTGGAGGTCATGCCGTAGTGAAACCAGCGCGCGGCGGCGGGATCGCCAATGGATTCGCCGACCGCCATGGTGAAGGCCACCACGTCATGCCTTACGCGCGACTCCAACTCCTGAATGCGCGCGACGTCGATCTTGGCGTTGGCGCGAACCTTGTCCGCCGCCTCCTTGGGCACGTCCCCAGCTTCCGCGAGCGTTTCGGTCGCGGCCAGCTCCACTTCGAGCCATTTGGCGTATTTGTTGGCATCGCGCCAGATCGTGCCCATTTGCTCGCGGGTGTATCGTGGAATCAACTTTTAGCTCCTGATGTTGGCCATCGCGGCGGAGGTTCCGCGCGCAAATCCACAGTAATGATACGGTATTTCAAACCACCACGCGACTTTCGCCACTTGGCGCACCAAGCTATTGCAACGGCGGGCCTTGCGGTATTCAAATAAGCGCGGACTGCGCCAATAACGGCTTCGCGGACCTAACCGCGAGGCCAAAAACCTGTCTAAGGATACGAATGAACGAAAGCGTTGAGAGCGTCCGGGCAGCCGACGCCAATGCCATCGAGCGCACCCTTGCCGGCGATCGCGATGCTTTTCGCGTTCTCGTGGAGCGCCATAGCCCCACCATTTTTCGACTGGCGTACCGGCTGACCGGCAACCATCACGACGCCGAGGAAATCGTGCAGGAGGCATTTTTGCGTGCTTATCAAAAACTCGAACAGTTCGCCTCGCAGGCCAATTTCGCCACCTGGGTGTATCGCATCGCGGCGAACTACACCATCGACCGCATGCGCCAGCGCAAACAGGAAGATGCCCGCAGACAAGCTCCGAGTGCGCAGATGACCGATGACGTGGAGCAGGATCCGCTGCGGCAGGTTCCCGACGCAGCGCCAACGCCCGAGCGGTTGACGCAAAGCGTGGAGCTGCGAAAGCAGATGCAAAATGCTTTGAACAGTTTGACTCCCGCGGAGCGCATCGCTTTTGTGATGCGGCATTGCGACGGTTGCGGAATTGAAGAAATCGCGGCGGCGCTGACATCCAATTCGGGCGCGGCAAAGAACACAGTTTTCCGCGCGGTACACAAGTTGCGGGAGATGTTGGAGCCGCAACTTGCGCCGCGCGCAACAGCCAGAGCCATGGGAACGGAATCATGAAGCATTTAACCGAAGAACAATTGATCGCTTACCAGGACGGCGAGACCGCCGGGCACGAGGCTGCCGCGGGGCACATCAACTCTTGCGTGGAGTGCCGGGCGGAGTTGAATCGGCTCGCGGAAATGCTCGCAGCTTATCAGGCGCTGCCGGTCCCTGAGCCGGGCGAAGCCTACGGCCGACACGTTTGGCAACAGATTGCGCCGCGCCTCGCGGAAAAGCGAAGCCGCTGGTGGCAGGTGTTCCTTGAGCCAAGAAGATTGACGGCGGCCGGATTGGTTGCCGCGCTGTTGCTGTTTGCTTTTCTTGTTGGGCGCGTCAGCAAGCGCGTGACTCCGGCGGGTGGAGAAGTGACAACTACGGCGACAGCTGATGAGGCGCGGGTGCGTGAGCGGGTGTTGCTGCTGGCAGTAGGAGAACATCTCGGGCGATCAGAAATGGTGCTCATGGAAATTGCGAACGCGGAGCCCGAAGGCGTAAATGTGAAGCAAGTAAACCTCTCATCGCAGCGCCGCCGCGCGGAAGAATTGCTCGACGAAAACCGGCTGTACCGGCAGACCGCGCTGCAGGAAGGCGATACCGGCATCGCCAATGTGCTGGACGAATTGGAGCGCGTGCTGCTGGATGTGGCGCGCAGTCCCGGGAACGTGACGTCTGCGCAGTTCAAGTCCATCCGTCAGCGTATCGATGACGACGGGTTGCTGTTTAAGGTTCGGGTGCTCACGCAAGAAATTGAACGGCGGGAAAAGACAGGAATTCAGGGGCCAGCGGAAAGCGGCTCTGCGAAAGTCGAAAGGAATAACCAGGTATGAGCCTTAGCAAATCACTTCGAGTCGCAACGTTTATATTCGCGGGTCCGTTCGCACTTCTATCGCGACCGCTCAGCGCAACTGCGTGGAGCGGCTGGCAAACTTTTGCGCAATCGCCCGACACCGCGACGGTGGAACCAGCCGAGCCCGAGGACGGCAGCGAGATGCAAAGCGACCGCGAACAGGAACAACGCGACCGCGAACAAGAGAAGCGTGACCGCGAGCAGGAACTGCGTGACCGGGAGCAAGAAAAAAAGGATCGCGACCAAGAACGCTTGGATCGGCTGGAAGAGCTGTATGACAACGGACGCGAAGCTCTGGATGACGAGAAATATGAGCAGGCGCGCGACAAATTCGCCGCACTGGCAAAGGCCAATGGCCCGCAAACGGATGCGGCGCTCTACTGGCAGGCTTATGCCGCCCAGCGTCTGGGCCAGCGCGAGGCAGCTCTGGCTGCGCTCGCCGATTTGAAAGCTCGTTTTCCGCAAAGCCGCTGGCAGCGCGATGCAGGCGCACTAGAAATTGAGGTCCGGCAAGGCACCGGACAGCCGTCACGCCCGGAATTGCAGGGCGACGAAGAATTGAAAATGCTGGCCATTCAAGGCTTGATGAACAGCGATCCGGAACGGGCCATGCCGTTACTGGAAAAAGTTTTGCAAGGTTCGGCGTCGCCCAAGGAAAAATCGAAGGCCATGTTTGTGCTGGCGCAGAGCGGCTCTCCACAAGGCCGAGAAATCATCGGGCGAATTGCGCGCGGGCAGAGTAATCCCGAGCTGCAAAAAAAGGCGGTGGAATATCTCGCGATATTCGGCGGACCGGAAGCGCGGAAAACCATGGCGGAGATTTATGCCTCCACCGCGGATCCTGCGCTGAAGCGCTCTATTTTGCGCAGCTACATGATTGGCGGCGACAAGGAGCGGTTATTTGCCGCGGCCAAAGGCGAGAAAGATCCAGCGCTGCGACGCGAAGCGATTCGCCAACTAGGGCTAGTCCATGGTGAGCAGGAATTGGAACAACTGTATCGAACGGAAAATACTCCGGAGATCCGGCGCGAGATCTTGCAGGCATTTTTCCTGGCCGGCGACGTAAACAAGATGCTGGAAGCCGCGAAAGGCGAAAAAGATCCGGAGCTGCGACGCGCGGCGGTGCGCAACCTTGGATTAGTTCGTTCCGATGAATCCAGCAAGGGCTTGGCGGAGATTTATGCGCGCGAAGCGGATCGTGGCATTCGCGAAGAAGTGTTGAACGCGTACATCCTGCAAGGAAACGCCGGCGCGATTGTAGCTATTGCCAAGGCTGAAAAAGATCCGGGGCTCAAGAAAAAAGCGGTGGAAAAGCTGGCGCTGATGCACTCCAAGGAAGCGTCGGATTACATGATGGAGCTGTTGCAGAAATAGGTGAGCGAAATGAAAACCGCGAATACATTGCGCGATGGTTTGCTTGCGGCGTCGCTCGTTTTGTGGGCCGGCGGCGCTAGTGGGAGTCGAGCGCAGCAGAGTGATGCGCGACATATCGAGAATGCTCAGGTTCAGACCCGAAGTATCGGCGGAACTTTGGCCGCCACGATGACAGAGTTGGAGAAGAGCGCTACGAGTGCACTGTGGGTCGGCTATCCAGTAAATGCGGTAGCCGGACAGCGCACGATTTGTTGCGGCAATTATAACGATGGAGAAAGCTGCAGAAAATGTGCACTTGAAAATGGAGATGTCCGCGATGCGGTAAAAGCCAAGAACGAGGCAAGCAAAAACCCATTACGGCTAGAAGGCGAGCGGCGATTGACAGTCCTTTTCCGCCTGCAAGACAAACAGCTCATGCGCGTGAACGTGGCTACGGAAAGTTGCGTTCTGGATGGTGGCGGATTGCCGTTCGTATGGCTCACGGATGTGAAGCCTGCGGAGAGCGTGGCGTTTCTTGTTGAGTATGTACGCGACGAAAATCTGGGAGGACATGGGAGACATTCCGTCGGCAATGAAGCGCTGATGGCGATGGCGTTGCATGACGGGCCACAGGCACAAGTGGCGCTGGAGTCTTTCACGGCACCGGCGCAACCGGAAGAGGTGAGGAAACAGGCGGCATTCTGGCTCGGAGTGGCGCGCGGCAAAGAAGGCCTGACTGCCTTGCAGCGCATGGCGAAGAATGATCCTTCAAGTGAGGTCCGCGGGCACGTCGCATTTGCGCTCTCCGTCAGCAAAGAACCGGCGGCGCTGGAAGAAATGATTCGCATGGCGCACGACGACGAGAGCGGGCACGTGCGCGGGCAGGCGATTTTCTGGCTGGCGCAGAAGGCTGGTAAACGCGCGGTAAGCGCGATCGATGGCGCCATCGCGAACGATCCAGATACGGAGGTAAAGAAAAAGGCGGTTTTTGCGCTGAGCCAATTGCCGAAAGATGAAGGGGTACCAAAGCTAATTCAAGTCGCGGAAAATAATCGCAATCCAGAAGTACGCAAGCAAGCGATGTTCTGGTTGGGGCAATCGCAGGATCCTCGCGCACTGAGCTTTTTTGAAAAAGTTCTCCTCAAGTAACTCATCAACAAGCACCGTAAAGCCGAATGTGCATCTGCCGCGCTCCAGCGTGCAGCAGCGTTCGAATGATGTACGCAGGTGACGCTAGCGCTAGGACGGCTGCGGCGTTCGAACGGTCAATGTCGGCGTGTCGACAATTGCACGGAATGTCGGCACGTCGACAACTCAACAAAATGTCTGCGTGTCGACAATTGAACAAATGTCGGCGCGCAGACAACTATACTTGCTAGCTCCATGCAGTGTTCCACGTGAAACAAAAAACTTCTTATTCGTTTACTGAAAAGTTCGTTCCACGTGGAACGGATTTCGTTCGAACGCGTGTCATTCGAATGCGCGGCTCGTTCGAACGGTCATGGCATTCGAATGATGTTCGCTTACTGAATATCGACTGGAATGTTTCACGCAACGAGGACAAAGATTGGCGCAAAAAACTTCGGAAGGGACACTCGAAGAGGGGTGTTTGCCCGCGAGAGGAAGCGAAGGGAGATTTCTCCACTGCTCAAGCCGACTCGTTCGCGGACGAACGAGGGGAAGGGGCATCGGCTTGCTTCGGTCGAAATGACCGTCGGGAGTAGGTTTTGGGAGAACCGGAGTAAATGTTGGTTTTGAAGAACGGGAGCAGATTCTTGAGAGACCGTGCTTTGGCTGGACGGGTGTCCCGGGCTCGGCCGGTCGGCAGGCGATGCCATGGGTGCTGGAGGCAAGACCCAGCAGGGATTGAACGAACCCTTGGATTATCCATGGCTACCAGACACGAATAGCCCGGCGTGGGTTGGACGAGCCTATCGGCACTCCAGGTGAAGCTGGACTCGGCGGGCGCAAAGCGAACTGAACAAATAAGAAACGGGACTTGGCTGGTGACCCAACGGGCTTAGTCGCCGGTGGGGTTGGACCGCATGTAGCGCCAGGGGTTGACTGGGGCGTTGTTCATGCGGACTTCGTAATGGACGTGCGGGCCCGTGGAGCGGCCGCTGATGCCGGTATAGCCGACCACCTCGCCGCGCTTGACGCGCGCGCCTGGGATGGCGGAGAAGGCGGAGAGATGCGCGTACCAAGTGGTGATGCCAAATCCGTGGTCGATCACCACCAAACGGCCGTAGCCGGTGTGGGTCTCGGCATTGATTACAACTCCGTCAGCCGTCGCGTGCACGGGCGCGCCGTAGTCGGAGGCCACGTCCACGCCGCGGTGAAACGCGCCTTCCCCGCTAAAGGGGTCCATGCGTTCGCCGAAGCTGTCGGTAATGTGCCCCATGACCGGCCAGATGGAGGGCGTATAGGTTGAATCCGCAAAGCTCATGGCCGGCATCAGCCGCAAGCTGGCGCTGGAGACGGCGATGACCGCGGCATTGCGTTTCAGAAAGGTGTATTGCTCAATCGAGCGGTCGAAGCTGTCCTGGGCATTGGCGGGACCATCGGGCTCGTCAAAGGCTGCGGGGTGATAGCGAAGCACACCATAGGTCATGGCCACTTCCGTGGCCAGAGACTGCAAGGAGTCAAGACGTTGGTTGGTATCGACCACCGTGCCTTGCAACTGCTTGTATTGCTTCTTGAGAGTTTCCTGGTCATGACGAAGAGCGTTATAGTTGCCAACCTTCCACAGCATGCGCGAGTAAGAACCTACCGCAGCAACAACTGTGAGAGTGCCAATAAGAGCGAGAACCGCCAAGGCGTGCAATTGGTAGGCAGGAATAATCACCTTACGCATCTTGCCGGGCGTAGAGGCGATGTAAAAAGTGTAGTTCTTACCGGACATACTAATCCTCAGTTTTGCTACACCGCGAGGCGCTGCTGACTCCGGCCGTAAGCAACTCTAATCTTAGCAAATCCGAGCGACGGCTGGGTTTACTCGCTGGGGCATACTAGAGTCGGGGGGTGTTAGAGTCAATCCTGTATTTTCCTGTTCGTGGGCCAGGGTATGGAAAGCCGTTCCCTGTCCTTTCGGACAGGTTTTTTGCAAAAGAAGGGTTACTGTACCAAATTGAACACTTCAGACGGGCGAGAGGCTCACTTGAGAGAGCGCCGGACCGGGAGTGAGGATGACGTTCTCGAACGGGTCAGGCGTGTCTTTGCCGGGCAGTTGCACACGCGGAGCGGCGGTTTGCGGAGTGCGGCACGCTCAAGATTTCTGTCGCTGGGAATAGGAGATGATGCGGCGCTGATTTCTGGCTCTCCGGGCAATGAAATGGTTCTGACGTGCGACTGGTTTCTGGAAGGCACACACTTTTTGCGGAACAAGCATCCTGCGGATGCTGTTGGATGGAAATGTCTTGCCCGAGCAGTAAGCGATCTAGCCGCTATGGGAGCAGCTCCCCGCTGTTTTCTTTTGAGCCTGGCTTTGCCGCGAGAATTGACGAGCTCGTGGCTGGACGATTTTCTTGCAGGCCTGCGGCGGGCAGCAACCCGATTTGGCTGTTCGCTGGCGGGAGGAGATACAACCGAGCGGCGGGAGGTGTTAATTAATGTCACGGTTGTGGGTGAAGTGCGGCGCGGGGGGGAAGTGCGGCGTTCCGGGGCGCGATCGGACGACCTTATATATGTGAGCGGGCGGCTAGGCGAAGCGGAGTTGGGTTTGCAATTGCTTCGCGAGCAGAAGCGGGGCTTGAACATGCGCGAACCGCGGCTGCGAAAGCATTTGTATCCCGAGCCTCGACTGGAGTTGGGGCGGTGGCTGAGCGAAAAACGCGTGGCTACCGCGATGATGGATCTGTCGGACGGCCTGTCGAGCGACTTACGGAGATTGTGCGAGGCCAGCAAAGTTGGGGCGCTAATCAGAGCTGACGACCTTCCCACGGTTGGCAAGGCAAAAGTAGATCGTAAGCGTGGAGCTGATCCGCTGGAGTTAGCACTCCATGGAGGGGATGATTACGAACTGTTATTTACGGTGTCGAAAAATAAAGCGAGACGGTTACCGCGTTCGATTGAAGGAGTAGCGATCACGTCGATTGGTGAAGTTACCAGGGAACGCGAAGTTCTGGTAACCAATGGCGATGGCCCCTCACGAGTTTTGAACCCTCGCGGATGGGATCCCTTCAGGGGCTGAAGCCCGACTTTTCCGGCATTGTCGTCGCGGCTGAAGCTGCGACCCACAGGTTCTGAGACGCTCAGTCCTTCGGCGGCTGACGGTCTCAGTTCCCCGCTCAGGCGGGCTGCGGGCTTCCGATGGTGGTGTTGGGCGGCATCGAAGACGGGGGCATAGCTGGCGATACGGGCACGGTTGCAGTATGTGGCGGCGTGAAATGGCGGTAAATCGCCAGAGAGATGGCGCCCATGCCCCATAGCAGGACAGCAAACCTGATCCACCCGCCCACGAAAGGAATCATTTCCACGACAGACAGCAGAATAACGCCGACAACCATGCGCCCGATCAGCGGCCAAATTTCCCTGGTATGCCCCATCAGCCGCTGGCCCACGATAGAGCCAACCACGATTTGTGCACACCACATGGCGGTAAGCCACAGGACAAACGTAGAAATTCCAATAAGCAGGCCCACCACCGTAATACACGCGATGAAGGCGGCAATGGGTACCCCGAATAGAACAAGGATACCAAGACCAAACGAGGCACCGTAACGCTCCGCAGAATCGACAGTTGCTGGCGCGAAAGTCGGCAGCAGAAGGAACAGGACCAAGCCAAACAAAACGTACGCAGCGATCCAAATCACGCGCCAAACGTAAAAACCGCCGTCTCGATAATGGCTGTGATGTTCCTCCTGGGTGAACTGAACAGGGACCGCCAGTTTTGCGCCGGAAGAAACATCGGGAGCATGTTCTCCTTTGAATTTGACCGGGCCATTGACTTGGGCGCCGGAGTTAAATTTCAAAGTATTGCCTTTAGCTTGGATGCCGCCACCAATGTTTCCCGCAATGTTAGTTTCATTAACAAAGGCCAAAATGTCACGGCCAACACCTCCGTCGACGGTGAGAGTATTCACGAAGGTGGTAATGCTGCCGCCGACCTTACCGGTGGAGTCGATGGTGACGGTTTCAGCGAAGGTAAGCAAATTCTTGGCGACGCTCCCGCTCACCCAAGTTGTATTCGTAAAGGAGCGGATATTTCCATCCACCTTGCCTTTGACGCGCAGCATTTGGGCGAAAGCGATAACGTCTCCGGTGACGTGGCCTTCAATATCAGCGCCTTGGCAGAACACATAAAGATCGCCGTCGACTGTGCCCTCGATTTTGACGTGATGGCCATGGGCAAAAAGATCACCCTTGATTGTTTCGTCTTTGGCGACTTCCACGGTGTCACCCAGATTACGAAACTCCGTGGCCATGGCCGGCGACGACATCGAAGAAGCAGCCGCGCAGATACCGGCGACCATCAGGGCGAAGACCGATCCGCGGCCCCGCAGGCGCCGTCGCAGGAACACCACGGCCGATCCGGTGATCGTCAACAAAGCCAAAACCTCAAATAGAGTGACCATCGATTGCCATCCTTTCCAGAAGGCGCCTTGAAAAATCATTAGATTAAGAACGCTGCTGCCACCAAAACCGGCTTCCTCAAAACGATGCTGCATGGGCTCGACATAGGTCGTGTATAGCGCGTACGCCCCGGTAGCGGCGAGTCCAACAACTGCGCCCCAAATCCATTGCATGGATTTTCGCGCGGTCTGCTGAAAGGCAGCTAACCGCGAGGGAAGCGGTTCGTCTTCTTCCAGCATGGAGCGAGTAAGAAGCCGCGATTCGCGCTCGAGCGCGCGCAACAAGATGCGGCAAGAAGAGCAATCCTGGGCATGCGCCGAGACTTGCTGGGCACGCTGGCGATCCAGTTGACCTTCCACGTAGAGCATGCCGGTCATTTCATCGAGATGCTCATCGAGGTGCTCGCCTAGATGCTCGTCCAGACGCTCGTCTGGACTATTCGACGATTCGTTCATGCGTTCCCTCCCGCCGTCAGAGCCGCGTTGCCTTCCAGGGCGTTTCGCAATTCATGACGCGCGCGCAACAATACGACGCCCACAAAAGCGCGCCGCACCCCCAGCTCATCGGCAATTTCGTCGTAACTCATATCCGAGTAATAACGCATCACTAGCGCCATGCGTGCCCTTTTACTCAGGCAGGCCAGCGCCTTGCGTACTTCCGCGCTGCTGCGCTGTTCGATCAAGCGATCGAGCTGGCTGGGATCGGGATGTTCGAGAGGCAGCTCTTCGCTATCCTCGGTTTCCTTGTCCTGGCGGATCTTGCGGCGGCGCAGGGTATCCCAGCAGTGGTTGGCCGCTACCTTGTATAACCAGCCTGAGAACGACCGGGAGGAGTCGTATTGATTGATCTTCCCTTTCAGCTTCATAAAAACTTCCATGGTGGCGTCTTCAGCGTCTTCCCGGGTCGGCAGCGCCCGGCGGCAAAAACGGAAAATCGCCGGGGCGTAGTCGTGATAAAGCTGGCCCCAAGCCTGGGCGTCCCCTGCCTTGGCACGGGCGATGGCCTCCGTCGGTTCCGCTATTCCCGGGGAACTCATCCGTCCTGGTCTCAGAGCTTCCATAAGGTAGTACGCAGCCGAAGCGAAAAACTTACATGGTGCAAATTTTAGGGATTGTGGGGTGTCTTTGGCGACCCACGCGACAAAATATTCCCTAAACTGCCAGCAATTTATCAGAAAACAGAACGGCCCGACGGTTTGCCAGGGTGTTCGAGAGAAAGTCAGAGGATGGAAGGGCCGCAGCCGCACCTGCTTCGGGGCGTGAAGGGCTAAAAGCTGATTTTCGCAGCGATTTGCAGACCGCGAGGTCCGCCACTTCCCAGGAAGGGGTAGCCGATGCCAACGTCTCCGGTCGCCGTCAGGGGTAAAGCTCCAATAGACCTGCCATCAGGGCCGACGCCATTAGGCGCCGCGTCAGCAAAGAATGACGGCAATATCGGGCTAATGAAATTGGGGTGGTTCAGGAGGTTATAAGCCTCGAAACGTAGCTCCAGCTTGACGTGTTCGGTGATTGCGGTGTCTTTAAATATAGAAAAGTCAAACTGGCGAAAATTCGGCCCGATTAAGGAGTTGCGGCCTTCGTTTCCGAAATGACGAGTACCTGGCACGCAGGTGGCGGCTGTACCGCCGCCGCCCCCAGGAGGAAAACTACAGGGAGCCGCGAAAGAGGTTACGTCGAGATAGTGAGTTGGATCATTTGGATGGTAGGTAATTGGACCGACGACGTCGGGGCGCCCAAAAAACTCGCCGCTACCGTCAAAATCTTGCGTGAAGAAATAATTCACGCTGAACGGCTGGCCAGACTGTACGGTAACGATGCCGTTGAGACCCCAGCCATCGGTTACACGCTGCCAGTTACCTTTGCGATTTGGAAATTGATAGACGAAGTTCCAGGTGAGGCGGTTGCGAACATCAAAGTTTGAATTACCACGATTCTGGCCGATGGGCGCTCTGCTGTCGTTGGGTTGCGAGGCATTGGGCACAAAGTCTTCGCCGTCGCTAGCGTCATCGATCGAATGCGACCACACATAATTCAGGGTGGAAGTAAATCCACGCCAATCGTTTACGCGCAAGCTGGTTTGCAGCGCGTTGTAATTCGAATTGGCTGAAGATTCCTCATAGTTAATGAAAAAAAACGGAGAAAATCCGGGCGCGCCCGAGAATCTTCGCGGCACGGTACCGTCGTTGATGCAGCCGCAACCGAGATCAGCGGCAGTGATTTCTGCTTGGCTCGGCTGATTGATGTCACGGAAGCGCAGTAATTTGTGCCCGTTAGACCCGACGTAACCGATCTGCAGGACTGTCCTCCGCGAGAGCTGCTGCTGAAAATTCAAATTAAAATTCTGCAGATAGGGCGTACGGATGTGCTGGTCCACGCCGAATGCATCACTCATGGCGGTGGGAAAGCCGTAAACCGGGACAGTGGGATCAAGCGGACCCGAGTTAGCTAATGCTGTCGAGATTGGATTAGGGCCGAAGCCGGAATAGGCTGGACCGGGATCAAAACCGCTATTCTCAGGAAGGTGCCCCATGAACAGATCTTGTGAGAAGGCATCATAGAAAATGCCGTAGCCAGCACGTAGAACTGTCGTGCCCTTGCCGGTAAGGTCCCAAGCCACGCTCACGCGCGGTGCCCAGTTGTTGTAATCGGGCTGGTACAGGCGACCTTGACCCACGAGCACACCTAATCCAGTAGCGGTGTCGACATTCGTAAAGTTGCCGTGCTTTTCTTGAATCAGGCCGTAGTAGTCGTAACGCACTCCCAGGTTAAGGGTGACGTTTTTCTTCCAGCGGTAACTGTCCTGGATGTAACCAGCATGAGAATTTTCAAAAGTGTTGCGATTGGTGTCGCCCTGCCGCTGCGAGCCGCCCGTCGGTGTACCGGCGAGAAATTCCTGGAGGCCGGTCACTCCAGTGGGCTGCGTGCTGAAACTGAGAGTTCCTCG
This sequence comes from Candidatus Acidiferrum sp., assembly GCA_036270765.1. Classification (GTDB taxonomy): domain Bacteria; phylum Acidobacteriota; class Terriglobia; order Acidiferrales; family UBA7541; genus Acidiferrum. The sequence continues at coordinate 44,934 of DATBBY010000089.1, read as the reverse complement.
GAAACCGCGATCGAAAATCTGCGAAATGGAAGTGCGGCGGAATTCGTATCCAAATTTAATGTCGTGTTTTCCCGCTTTCCAGGAGATGTTATCGACGTAATGCCAGTTGGTGTCGACGCGTTGACGGGGGTCACCATTGTCGGCACCGATAGGCGCAAATCCGGTTACGCTGATTTTAGGTAGCCCGAAGTCGTAAGGCGCGGCACCTGTGTTTAATCCGATCGAGCTAGGATCGAAATTGCGGTCCTGCGGGAAAAACCCCTCGGCGAAGCGATTCCAGCCCAGACGCGCCTCGCTCACGACCGACGGCGTGATAGAGGAAACGTAAGAAATGGAAACGAGTTGCACGCGCGTGGGAGTGGCGGTGTTATAGCCCGGAACGAGTCCGCCGCCGACCAGCGCCAGTGGGAAACTTTGTTGGCTGTCACCGATGTAATAGCGGCCGGTCAAAAGATTCTTGGCGTTGAGGTTGTGATCGATTTTCACAATGGCGCTATCCACGCGATTGGAAAAAGGCGTGGCCAGAGAGATGTTTGAGTTCACGCTGGGACCCTGGCCGTCTGTTCCGTCAGTGATGCAAGAGCCCGGCAGATTTGGCGTCGGCCAAGGATTTTTCGCGAGAAGGGCTGCGATAACTGGATTGACGGGAGTGCCATTTCTGGCAGTCGCGGTGGCGATATCCTGGGCGGTAGGTACGCATGCGGTACTGGCTTCGGCGCCTTTTTCGCGCATGGCTTCGTAGTCGATAAAGAAAAAGGTTTTGTCTTTGCGAATCGGACCGCCCAGCGCGCCGCCAAATTGATTGTTGTGGAAGGGATTCTGCGGCGAGCCCACTTGGTTGAAATAGTTGCGAGCATCGAGTGCGTTGTTACGGAAAAATTCGAAGCCGGTACCGTGAAAACTGTTTGTGCCACTTTTTGTGACGATGTTGATGACGCCACCAGCGCTTCGGCCATATTCGGATTCGAAATTGGAGAGCACGCGAAGCTCAGCAATCGCTTCGATGGGGAGGATCGTCGCTGGAGTACCGAACACACCTGCTTCATTGATGGCTGGATCGTTGCGATATCCATCATTCATGTCCGTGCCGTCGAGCAGGAAATTATTGGATCGGCCACGCGCGCCATTCACAGAAAAGGTGCCGTAAGAGCCTGGTGAGTCGGTGATCTGATCGGGTGAGCCACTAACGCCCGGCACGAGAAAGATCAGCTTCTGATAATCGCGGCCATTCACAGGGAGATTGGTGACTACCGTGGACTCGATGATGCCGCCCAGCGTGTTGGAAGTGGATTCCACCTGCGTCAAAGTGTCTCCCGACACCTCTACGGTCTCGGAAACTTCGCCGGGCTGCAGTATCACGTCGGCGCGGCGCTCCGTGGAGACTTCCACGCTGATGCCACTCACTAAACCGGCCTTGAAGCCGGATTTTTCTACTGTGACGCTGTACGTGCCGATGGGCAGTTCGGGAGTGCTGTAGTTTCCGTCATCATCGCTGGTGACCGTGCGCAGCAGTCCCGTGCCAGTATTCTTCACGCTTACGGTGGCGCCGGAGACTGCGGCACCGGACGTGTCGGTGACGGTACCGAGAATTGTTCCGCGAAAAGTTTGTGCATTCGCGGGGAGGCTGAAGACGAGAGCTATCAGTAGCGCGGCGACAGCAAAAAAACGCACCACGGCGAGGCTGCGGACAAATCCCATCATTGAATTCTCCTCAGTTTGTTTACAAACCACGAGCGCACCCCCCCGAATATTTGCGGGCTTCCCTCGAAGAAGTACCGTGATCAGGTCTTACAAGTACGAATACACTACCCGCGCGTCCGCGAGGGCGTCAAGCAGGTTCAAGATAAGTTTTCTAAATATTGTTTGAGATTATCCCTAGCAATTGAGGCGAAACTCGGCTAGGAACGGGTCCACTCGGTTTTTATTTTTGGCGGATGCAACAAGGTTTGCATAACGACGCAATATTGTTCTGTTTTTTCCTGCAGCGCTTTCCTTTGTTCGGCAGTAGCCTGCGGAGCATCGATGTCGAATCGCACGCGAATTTCCTCAAAGCCCACGGGCACTTCCTTGGAAAGGCCCAGCGTGCCGCGGAGGTCCATGTCGCCGCTGACGCTCACCTTTACGTGCTCGGTGGGTACTCCCATCGCGGTCGCGACGAGCTGACAAGTGATCTGTGCGCACGCCGCTAGCGCGCCGAGCAGCAGGTCGCCAGAACATGCCGACGTACCTGCGCCGCCGACACCCTTGTGAGCTTCCGCTTGATAGATGGCGCGGCCAATATCCACGGAACAACTCATGGGTGTACCGGTCTGCGAGCCGGTAGCGGTCATGGTAATCCGCGAAGAATTGGGGTCGCTACGATACTGTTCCTTCAGCGGCTTTTGCAGTGATCTAATATCCAATGGCGGCCTCCAAAAATTTGTTATGCTGCATCGATATTAGATGCGCGGCCCCGAAATTCACAAATGGAAATCAGTAACTCGATGGACGAGGCACCGGAAGGGGTCGTGAAGCCCCGGAATGAATTGCTGAGGCTTCCTGCCGGTTCACATTTCGGCCGCTATGAAATCCTTGGCCCGCTAGGCTCAGGCGGCATGGGCGAGGTTTACCGCGCGCGTGACCCCCGGCTGGGACGTGAACTGGCCATAAAAGTCCTGGCCCGCAAACTCTCGGACAACAAATTGGACGTTAAGCGTTTTGAGCGAGAAGCTGAGTCGGCCTCCGCACTCAATCACCCCAATATCGTGACCATCTTCGAGTTAGGACAAGTTGACAGTACGTATTACATCGCGATGGAACTGGTCGAGGGCCAGTTGTTGCGCGATATGTTGCGAGCCGGGGCCATTCCCTTGCAAACGGTCATGCGCATTGCGGCGCAAATTGTCGATGGACTTGCAAAAGCACATGCGGCGGGCGTAATGCATCGAGACCTGAAACCTGAGAACGTTATGATTTCCCATGACGGCCTGGTAAAAATCCTGGATTTTGGTCTCGCTAAGCTAGTCAGCAGGGATACGGACACTAATCTGTTGCCGCCGGATCTTGAGACCATCAGCACCTCGGAAACCAACCCGGGCGCGATTCTGGGCACACTGCCGTACATGTCGCCGGAGCAAGCCAACGGTCTGCCGTTGGATTTCCGTTCCGACCAGTTTTCGCTCGGTTCATTGCTCTATGAGATGGTGACCGGAAAACGCGCGTTCCCCCATCAGGGCGCCGGTGAGATTCTCGCAGCGGTCCTGCGCGATCAGCCTGAAGCAGCAGCATCGTTAAATCCACAGGCACCCGCGCCACTTTGCTGGGTTATAGAGCGATGCCTGGCAAAAAGTCCCAAAGATCGCTACGACTCTACCCACGACCTGGCAAGAGATCTGGCGGCGATTCGCGACCGGCTTCCCGAAGCGCCTTCACGATATCTGGCGCCTCGCGTCAACACATTGCCCAGTCAGGCCACGGCGTTTATCGGCCGCGAGCGAGAAGTGGCCGCGGTGAAAGAATTACTGTTGCGCGAGGATGTCCGGGTGGTCACGCTGACTGGACCCGGCGGAATAGGAAAAACCCGGTTGGCGCTGCAGGTCGCCAGTGAACTACGCGAACGTTTCGACGGCGGAATATGTTTTATTCCACTGGCGGCGGTTAGCGATGCATCGCTCATTCCCTCGATCATCGCGCAAGGATGTGGAATAAGGGAAACGGGCCGCCCGGTGAGCGTTCAAAGCCTGAAGGAATATCTGCAGGACTCCCGCTCCAACCTATTGCTGGTCTTCGACAATTTCGAACACTTGCTGACGGCAGCGCCGCTGGTGTCGGAATTGATTACCGCCGCTCAAAAGTTACGCGCTCTCGTGACCAGCCGAGCCCCGTTGCATATCTACGGCGAATTTGAATTCCCGGTGCCTACGCTGGCGTTGCCGGATCTGCAACACGGCACATCGCCTAGTATTCTTTTGCAGAATTCCACCATCGCATTATTCATGGCGCGCGCAGTTGCCATTAAGCCAAATTTTGAACTCACCGATGAAAATGCGCGAGCCGTCGCGACTATTTGCACCCGGTTGGATGGCTTGCCTCTGGCGATCGAGTTAGCCGCCGCACGTATCAAGTTACTCTCGCCATCTGCGATGCAGTCGCGACTGGAAAGTTCCCTGCAGCTTCTTACCGGTGGGGCGAAAGATCTGCCGATACGACAGCAGACTCTTCGCGCAACCATGGACTGGAGCTATGACCTGCTCAGTCCGGCCGAGCAGACCCTGTTCCGGAGACTTTCCGTTTTTGTCGGCGGATGCACTCTAGAGGGGGTTGAGGCCGTCTGCAATACCAAGCAGGATCTTCAGATAGATGTGCTGGACGGCATGGGATCGCTGGTCAACAACAGCCTGGTTCGGCAGGTTGAGCAATCCGCGGGCGAGCCGCGGTTCGCGTTACTGGACACCGTTCGTGAGTACGGACTGGAGCGATTGGCTGCCAGTGGCGAGGAATCCGGGATAAGAAAGGCGCATGCGGCGTATTGCCTGGTACTGGCCGAAGAATGCGCGGCGCAAGCCGCCGATCCAACAAGCACGGAGTGGTTGAGTTTGCTGGAGGTGGAGCACAACAATTGTCGCGCCGCGCTCGATTGGTTGACGCGCAGCGGAAACGCGGAGTGGGGACTACGCTTGGGAGCGGCGCTGTTCCAGTTCTGGGAGACGCGTGAGCATTTGACGGAAGGCCGCGGCCGCCTTGAAAAACTTCTCAAATTGCCCAGAACTGCGGGAACTTCCAGTTCGCGCGCCCGAGCCCTTTTCGCCGCCGGAGTATTGGCCAGCGAACAGCGCGATCACCGGGCGGCGCACGCGCTGATGGAGGAGAGCCTGCAAATTTCTCGGGAGTTGAATGACACCCGCGGCGTAGGGATTGCCTTGAACGCTCTGGCTGCTAATAGCCGTGATGAAGGGGAAATCGCGACGGCCAGGTCCTTGTTTGAAGAGAGCCTGGCAATCTGGCGTGGCTTGGATGATCGCGCTATGGTGGCGCGCGGGCTCAGCAATCTGGCCAGTGCGATGAAGTCCCAGCGCGATTTTTCCGTCGCTCGCGCGCTACATGAAGAGTCACGGGTGATTTTTGAGGAGCTGGGCGATAGCACCTGCATAGCGTGGTCGCTCAATTACCAGGGCGACGTGGCCCAGGAGCAGGGGGAGATTTCGGTAGCACGCGAGTTGTATGAGCAGAGTCTAAAGATATTCAGGAAGCTGGGCGACAAATGGGGTGTCGCTGGATGCCTGGCGGACCTGGGAAACCTGGCTCGTGACGAAGGTGACGAAAAAAAGTCCCGTTCACACTACGCGGAAAGTATGAAACTTTTTCGGGAGCTGGGGCAGAAACGGGGCATGGCGCGGCTTCTCGATTGCCTGGCCTGTTCCGCGGCGCTGCAGTCTCAACCCGAGCGCGCGTTGCGTTTGGCAGGATCGGCTGCGGCGATGCGCCGTGTTCTAGGCGCGCCGTTGCCCGTGGCGGAACAGATGCGCCTCGAAAAAACTTTGGACCTGGCTCGGCAATCCATCTCTCCGGCTAAAGCGGCAGCCGCATGGATGGATGGCTGGACGATGTCGACCGACAAAGCAACCCAAGAAGCCTTATCGTTTAGTTGATTAGTCCGGGAAAATTGCAGCTTCTTTGGTAACTATTCGGGCGTCGCGACGGACGGATCAGAAAATTCGCGTCCGGGTTAATTACTCGGCGGTGGTCGGATCAATCATCCTGCGCACTGCGGAGACGCGGTTGGCGGGAATACCAGCTTTGTTCGCGTGGTTTTTGATAGTGGCTTCGTCGGGAGCCAGATAAACGCAGTAAATCTTGTTGCCGGTGACGTAACTGTGCAGCCATTGTATCTGTGGGCCAATGTCCCGGAGAGCCTGGATCGATTTCTGTGCCGCAGCACAAAACTCGCTGTCCGACAGATTGCCGACATTTGGCATTTCCCGCTCGATAACAAACTTGGGCATAGTTGACCTTCTCCAATGTGCCGCGCTTCAAGATTCGCACGCTTCAATTAACAAAACTTTATCCTCGATATTGTTAGCCGTCAAATCTGCGTCCCTGGCGGGAAGCTCGAGATGGGCTGGCAAATTTAATCTTTGCGGCTACAATGGCTGCGGCGGAGGAACCCATGCCCCAGCCTGCTCCCTCTTTCTATTGGATTATTTTTGCTCCGATCGCGGCGGTCGGAACATTTAGCTTGCTGCTGTTGGGATTGGGCCGCACCGGTCAGCGGCCACCTGAAGACGCCTGGAAAGGATCGTTTTACACCAACCCGAATGATCCGGCGCTGCTGGTGCCCAAGCGCTTCCGTATTGGCTACACCTTAAATTTCGGAAACCCATGGAGCTGGGCAGTGCTGGCCTTCTTGCTGCTCATGGTCGCAGTGCCCTTTATTTTGTTAACGGCAAGCACGCGTCATTTACTTCCCACGACGCGATAATTTGCAGGTCTCATTTTTGGGTGAACTGCAACTCGCTGACTTTGGACCGAAGCCACGATGCGGTACAGTTGTGGAACGTCCTGCTGCGGTATTACGCGATCGGTGCGCCACCTGAGCGCGCGCGCCAAATTCACACGAATGGCCCGCGAACCCTTTTCATAGCGCAAAGTTTCGTGGCACAAAATTATTCATGGCACAAAATTTACCATCGCTTGTAATTGTGGGGCGCCCCAATGTGGGCAAATCCACGTTGTTTAATCGCTTGACCGGCACGCGGCGCGCGATTGTCACCGATGAGCCGGGCATCACTCGTGATCGCATCTATGGCAAAGCGGATTGGCGCGGGCGAGCGCTCGAAATTGTAGATACCGGCGGCCTCCTTCCCGACGACAAAGCGCTGATCCCCCAGGAGATTTTGCGGCAGGCGCGCGTGGCGATCGATAACGCGGCTTTGCTTGTCTTGGTGGTCGACACACATGCGGGGATTACGCCGCTGGACCAGGAGCTGGCGCTGCTGCTGCGCACTACCGGCAAACCATTCGTGATTGCGGCCAACAAAGTGGACGCGCGTTCGCAGGAAGCAAATGTTGCCAGCTTTCATTCCATGGGCGTGCCGGTGTTTCCCATCGCGGCGGAGCACGGCACCGGAATTGACGATTTGTTAGACGCCGCGCTGGCGCAAGTGGAAGTGGTCGAGTCAATCGAGGAAGAAAAGCGCCCTGACGTAATCGAAGTCGCGATTATCGGCCGGCCCAACGTGGGCAAATCCACGCTGCTGAATCGCCTGGCGGGCGAGGAACGCTCCATCGTGTCTCCGATTCCGGGAACGACAATGGACAACGTGGACACTGAAGTGGTCCGCGAAGATCACACTTACCGCTTCGTGGATACCGCGGGCATCCGGCGAAAAGGAAAAACCACGCTGGTAGCCGAAAAGCTTAGCGTGGTGATGGCGCGCCGAGGATTGGAGCGCTGCGACGTCGCACTGCTGATCGTCGACGGCGAACAAGGCGTGACTCAGGGCGACGCGCAGATTGCCAATTACGCGGAGCAATCCAACCGTTCGGTGGTGATCGTAATTAACAAGTGGGATTTGGCGGTGAAAGCGGCGCGCGACGCGGAAGCCCGCGACGCCGCGAGCGCCAAAGGCAAATCCCGCAGAAATCCCGGCGAGCAACACAGGCCTGAGGACTTCGAGGTTGGGCGCTTGCTCTTCGAATACGAAAAGATGATTCGCGGCAAATTAAAATTTCTCAGCTACGCGCCTATCGTTTTTCTCTCGGCCGGCACCGGCGAGCGTGTCGAAAAATTGTGGCCGCTCATCAATCAATGTTGGAACGCGCGCCGCCGCAAGATTTCCACTCCGGAGCTGAATCGTTGGCTCAAGGAAGAAGTTGATCTGCAGCGCGGTACTACTCCGAAAGCCAGGCCGGTACGCATCTACTACATCACGCAAGCTAAAATCGCTCCGCCGACCTTCCTGATGTTCACCAACCAGAAAAACCCGTTGCACTTCAGTTATGAGCGCTTCCTCGAAAATCAAATCCGCGCGAAATTTGATTTCGTCGGCACCCCAATTCGCTTTATCCAGCGCCTCCGCACACGCCGCGACAAAAACAGCGACACCGACAACTAACGTGGCGGGGCATTTCCGTTTACAACCAATCAGCGCTCAGCGCTGCTTCGCGTTACGGGATATTGGACGACGCACCAGACGCCGCGAATCGCCATCGATGGTAGGCATTGACAGCCTGACGTAAGCGTTCGCCCTGGGTTGGATCGGCGTGCCTTGTGACCATAGTGTCGACAATAGGATCGACAAAACGGCCATATTTTTCCAGCGTTTGGTGATCGCCGGAAAGAAGAGCGGCTTCAACTGCGTTTTCGGTGGCTGGAGTGATCAACTCCATGCGACCTACAAATACGCGGATAAGCCGCGTGGGTGCCGGACGTATTGAGAGCGGCAGGACCGTGTCGACGAATCGGCGTGGAACGATGTAGAACAGTCGACTGCCTTCTCCGAACCAAGAATCGCGCCAGGTTTCCAGCATGGCGCGAGCTTCGTCGCGGTATAGACCTTGCGCGACGAGCGTGTCTTCAAAATCGGAGTAAAGAGAATCAAGCGTGCCACTGGTCGAGGGCGTCTCCACGATAGCGTCTCCGTCGAGTGATGAGACGTGATAGCCGAGCTTATCGCCGCGCCGTTCAAAGAGAATAATCGTCGTGCCCTCGCCGGCATTGTTCTTGAGCTGTAGCTGGCCACCAGCTAGCACGGTCGCCGATAGCGGCGCAGCAACCAGCGAGACTCCGCGGTAGAAAAGAAATTTCTCCAGTTGGCGGTCCGCTGAAGTCTGAACCGAGACGATGTTGGCCGATGTTTCGCGTGCCGCATAGTAGTGGCTGGACGCGCTCTCGTGATGCAAAGTCGCGTTTGGTGTCGGCAAAACGGTGATGGCATCCCAATGGATACTGCCCGTAGTTTGTGGCTCGAACAGAAACGGTTGAGAATCCGCAGGCTGAACCTGACTTGCGTGCGGAAACCACTCGGTGATCAGGCCCGAGGAAAAACTCACTTGGGCCGCAACCGTGACTTGCCGGGGTGAATAGAAATAGATGACCGGCGTTTCCATTCGCACTGTACCGCGCAGGCCGCCCTTCACATTGTTGTTCCGAAAGTGCTCCACAAAAGTCGGCAGGTCCGATTTTGTCGGTATGGGAAGCCACAAGAGAGCGTTCCCGTCGTCCCCGGCAATCGATGTGAACGTACCCCATTCGTGCACGATCAAACGCGAATCCGACGACTGTTGTGCCTGCGCCGTTTGTGGCAATGGAAGACCGAACAACGCAACCAGTAGCGCGGTTCCTAGCAACACAAATCGAGTCGTGGTGGCCCACGAATTGCAAAGTCGGGACGGATTCATTGCCGCCGCTCCGCAACCGTTGTCTTCGTCAACATCTCGGCCATGGTCGGGCTCTGGTTTCCGTTGTAACGGCTGGCGAGATTGCGAGCGAGGAGCGGATCAGTCTTTGCACCAGCAATCGCTCTCTGCGTATGAGCCTCATGTTCCGCACTTGGGCCGGATAGCGTGATCAAGGCGGCTGCGAATTCCATTTGCGGGTCGCTGCCGCGAAGCTGAATAGCTTCTTTAATGAGCGCGTAACCGTCCAGGCCGATGGCCGGATTCTGTGAACCGGGCCCGAGCCATTGCTTGTACACTTCGGCAAGGTAGCCAGTATCAAAGTAAGTGAGTGCTCGCGTTTCCTCGGTATTTGCGGATTTTGTGCCTATGGTGATTTTGGTAAGCAGTTCTTTCGCGGCAGCCGGATTCGTGCGCGCGTAAAGGGCCGAGCGTCGTAACGTTTCCATATGAACGATGGCGGTGTGGTCTGCCGCGAGAATCGCCAGGGTGTCGGAGGCCAGTTTGGACGTATCGTAGGTTTCGGCGCCCGACAAATTCCAGTTGTGGCTGACCCACGGCAGGGATTTTGCTGAACCAATGTCAAAGCTGTGACAGACGAGCGGGGGCCCGGCAAGTACCGCTTTGGCTAGGAACATTAGCACTGTGGAAACGGCTAGTAGTCGCAACAATTTCGAACTCTGGATTTTCATATCAAGCTCCTTGCGATAAATTGCAGAACACTTGAGGAGACGTTCGAAGGCACACGGCTGTTAACAACTACTCTTGTTGTCTCTCGTGGCCCGTCCACGATCGCTCCCAGTGGCGCCAGAGTTCTATATCGCCAAGATCGAGAGCGTTCCACCAGGAGTCAAGCATTGCGCGGTCCAAGCGAAGAATGCCTTCACGCGTCACTCCCGCGGGAGGAGGGATCAGCCGGGACAATCGTTCGAACACAGTCTGCCGATCCACTTCGCTTACCCGCGAAAGCAGATGCCAGAGCGTCAGCCCATCACGCGGTCGAGCCTCACGCAGGATCACTTGTTGTGCCGCGAACCGTTGTGGCGATCCTTCTTTAGCAGAATCAAACTGAGAGACCGCTGACCGGAACTCGTCGGAGGCATCTTCGAAGAAAGGCAATCCCGGTCCAGACTTTTCGTAAGTTGCAGCCGCTGCGCCAGCGGGAATTAAGGATTCGTGTCCATTGTTCTGGAACCCGACCCACCCGAGCGTCGTGCGTAGCAGGCCGTTGCCGTTTTCCTGGACACTCAACGTGTACATGCAACCGAGGTCGACAGCGACGGCGGAGGGGGTGTCCACCACAAATTCTCCCGGCGGAGCCCAAATGGCGACATGAATCGTTCCCCGATCAAGGGCGATCCGTTTCCGTCCTAGCGCGGATTGCAGTAAACGCAAACGCGTCATAGGCTCAAGTTCAAGGCGGCCGATATCGGCCACGGAGATGTTGGCCTTGGAAATACGGTTCGTCTCAAACGCTTCCCCGATTTGCATCTGCATTTTCGGCCTGGCGGCCGTGAGCGAAGGCGCTGCTTGTGCTTCCGTGACCTCGACACTCCAGCCCTGGTTGCTGCCTGGAGGTGTAGATTCGCGCAAGGAAAGCAGCAGCGCTATGGTAAGAGCGGCCACGGTCAAGGTCGTGGCCGCGAACCTTGGGATCCAGTTGTGCGAAGAAATCTTTAGCCACCATGAGGAACGTCGCGGCGCGTAATCGATCATTGGCAACGCCAGAGGTGCAAAACTTGGAGCGCGGAACTTCTCTAGGGCTCGCTCCAAACGCTGAATTTCAGTGTCGGGTTGGCCGCTGCCGTCCCAGAGGTATTGATTGTGCTCGGTTGCTTTTTTTAATCGTTCGCTCATATCAGACCATCGTCCGGTTTCTGCTGTCACTCGCATTCCGTAATTCGCCGCGCGCTAATTTCTGTCGCAGTTGAGACATGCCGCGATGAAGATTAACGCGCACGGAACCTGGCGAGAGACCAGTCTTCGCGGCAATTTCCGGGCCCGTCATACCTTCCACCAGCCGCAAAATTAAAGTTTCCCGGTACGCTTCGGGGAGATTGCGTATGCAATCGAGAATCTCGGCGGCATCGCGGTTTGAGGAGGCGTTCAACTTCGCAGGTTGATCATCCGGGTCGGACACCTCATCGGCCCTTTCCGGCATTGTTCGTGCATGGCGGTAATGGTCGACGGCGAGATTCCGCGCAATGGAAGCAAGCCATGAGCCAAACCGCGAAGTATCCCGCAACTCACGTACGCGAGGAAGCGCACGGATGAAAACTTCTTGTACCAAGTCCTCGACTTCCACATGACGCACCCGGCCGAGCAAGATGCCGTGCACCATGCGGACGTAACGCTTGTAAAGCTGCCCGAAGGCTTCCGTATCACCCTGCTGGGCTGCCCTCACAAAGTTCACATCGGAGTCGTGTGGGCCAGCCTGCTCTTCCGTGGCCAAAGGATGCTCCAAGACTCGGGAACCAATATCGAGTGTACTTTGCATATCAGCATTTCGCAGCGAGGCACGCTATCAAGTGAGACGTTCGCGACCTGCCGAGTGTTAACAAAGAAAGGTCCGAATCTTCGGTCACAAGCTGGCGGAAGGGATGTACATCGGACCGGCCCAAATCACCGCATTTACCAGCCACCGGCGCGAAACCACGCTTCGGTGAGCCGCCGATTAACAAGCTAAATCCCTTCGGGCTTCGCCAACTTACTTCAATGGACGCGGTGAAACAATCGGCTCCGGCTCACGTATATAATCCAGGAAGCATCGATGTCCTATTCGCCCATACTGCTTGTTCATATTTTAGGCGGGAGCGTGGGGTTGCTCTTGGGGACCGCGGCAATCTGCTTCCGCAAAGATTCCCCCGCCACGTGCTGGCGGGCAAGATTTTTGTCGCCTCGATGCTCACCATGGCCGTCGGCGCAGTGTATCTTGCCATCACAAGACATCAGCCAAACAATATTGGCGGCGGGATTTTAACCTTCTATCTGATCGGAACCGCATGGCTTACCGCCAGACGTAGAGACGGGGAAACGAGCCGCGTTGATTGGATTTTGCTCCTGATTCCGTTGACGCTAGGTGTTCTCCCCTGGCTGAACGGTCTTAAAGTTGTGCGCAGCGGAGCGAGCTCACAAGACGGAGTTCCTGTCGGCATGATGTTTTTCATGGGTTCGGTACGCTGTTGGCTGGGGCCGGGGATATCCGCATGCTCGCGCGTGGCGGCGTTTTTGGGACACAGCGCGTCGCGCGGCATCTCTGGCGCATGTGCTTTGGGCTGTTCATCGCAGCAGGCTCCTTTTTTATGGGGCCGTCGAACCGCCCGCTGAGGCTGCTTTCAAAAGTGGGGATCGGTCAACATTTATCCCCGGCTCTATTCAACACCGGCCTATATTTAATCCTCACCATATTTCCGCTGGTTTTGCTGATTTTCTGGTTAGTTCGAGTGCGCTTCAGAAATGCCTACAATGGGCAGCCGATGCCGCCTAGCGGCGACGAAGGTCACTCGCTGGCAGCCGCCGACTAGAAAATAGAAAAAGGATAAGAGCAAGACCAAACTGAAATTCACCAGCCAGAAAAATCCTCTGCACTTCAGCTGTTCTAGTGCAACCAAAACGAAGAGAGTCTCGATTCTACTAAGGCCACAAGTCCACTTTTATGCCTGCTTCTTCAAGGAGGCGTACTAATTCTTCTCTGTTTCTTTTGATTGGGGCATCATCGCCGGCGTTCCGTAGGCTGTTTTCCTGCACCGCCACGACAAGTCCATAGGGCCATGCGATGGTCGGTGATTTTTCCAAGTATGCAACCACATCCCTGGGTGACGTGATCGGAGCATCCGTAGCAGTACTGATTGACCGAGCACCAATTCCATTTGCTTGTACCATCAGATAAGGATTCTGCCAATGACGCGCATCGCTAACGGAGCTGTACTTACTGGAGTCTGGCGGCGCGACACGATTCTTGAGCGGTGATGAGGCGACGTTCGCGACTCTCTGCATACTCGCTGGCCGCGGACAGGAAACGAAAGCCATCACTCCCAGCAAAACCGCGACTAGGTTGTATCGCATTTTGCCCTTCACAGGTTTAGGGCAGGTCCACGTCAAGGGCGTAGATTTCCTTGGTGGCGGCACTGCGCAAGACCAGAGGAGACTCATCGGGAGCCAAGCCCCACCAATTGGTGAAGAATCCGGTCGGGCGGAATCCGAACAACCGCCGCATGTCTTCGACGTTCTTGATCTCCTCGAGCTTCCGGTCGCTGATACGCACTCTAACCAGCTTGTTACCTAACCCGAAGTGAATATATTGGGAATCTCGAGACCATTCCGGCCAGGAAATAATATTCGCCTTTGCCAGCTCGGTAGTCTGATGTGTCTTCCAATCGACAAGCATGAGCCGTTGATTGTCAGCATGAAGTCCGGCCACGTAGCGGCCATCTGGCGAAGTCCGCGGCGACCAGAGTCCCTCAGTCCCGGGAATGATGGAGGCCACATGTGTTTTCAAATCCACAACATGAAGGCCGTTGGTGCGCAGACCTCCCAATTGGCTGATGGGTGACTCTCCGAAAATAATGGAATTCCCGTCCGGAGACCAAGCCGGATCGTTCTGTACCGGTTCCTGAGGAACTATTTCCTCACTGCCGCCCCCGTCGGCCGAAATAACGTATATCTTGAACTCCTGCCCTACCGTGGCCGCTACATACGCAATTTTTTTTCCATCCGGCGACCATGTCGGAAGCGCAGCGCGTACTGGAGAGAAAGAAAGCTGCAGGCGTTCGCTGCCATCAATTTTGCTTCTCCACAAAATACCTTCCGGGTAAGTTACATAAGCAGCCCACTGACCGTCCGGGGAAAATCTTACTTGTTCGGCCGAGAGCCCATTCATAAAGGGCAAAAACTGGCCGAGCTTCGTGTCGAAACGCAGGAGTTCACCGTGGGGCTGCTCGCCAACCACGAAGATCTTTTTGCCGTCCTTACTCGGTAACGGAGCCCAGTAGTTGAGAGGTCCGGTCGTCAGCCGCGCCGGGTTGGGCTCCGATTTTTGAAATAGTCCCTTTTCGCGGATGGCCCAAATGTCTGTTCGGCCGTCGCTGTTTGCTTGAAACGCAAAGTAATTCCCGTCCGGAGTCCAGTTACCACAACAGGAGGTGATGGCCTTCAGACTGGGCAGAAGAGGACGTGCAGACGTTCCATCCATCGAAACTTCCCACAAGGAACTCAGAGTAGTATGCGGATCGTAGACCGAGAACCGGATGCGGTGTCCATCCAGTGAAACGCGAGGCCACCATATACGCCCTGGCACGGTCGCGAGCTTGCGTTTATCACTGCCGTCCAGCTTTGCCGAGTACAAATCCGATTCGTCGGCGTAAATGACCCTTGAACCGTCCGGCGACCATGTCGCGTCCTGAGCGATGATATCCGCCAGGCGACGCAGTGATCCTCCAGGAAGGGGCAGAACCCATAAAGTATTTTGGAAGGAATTCGACGAGGTCGGAATCCCGGCGAGTAATTCCGATCCCCTCGGCGAAATGTCGTTGAGGTACATGTTCTGAAGTCCGCTCGTGAGCGGAACCGCTTGCCCGCCAGAGGTAGAGACCTGCGAAAGGCCCGGGCCCGTTTCCCAAAAGTAAAGCCTCGAGCCGTCGGTGACAATGGGTGACGGGATGCCGTCGGGAGAAAAAGAGTCAGGTTTCTCGCGACCATCGTTGGTGATCTGGGCCAAAGACCGGATTCTGGGTGGTGGCGATGGGCGCATCCACCAAAAGACCAGCGCAACTGCAATGATGAGGCCAGCGGAGACCACGATCATTGGCCACCGTTTCGCGGAAACTGGGCCGGCTACCGCGCTGTCCGTCGGCAACGCCGTAGAAGCTATCGAACTTGTTAGCGTTGGATGGCTAGCTGTCGAAGTTGTCGCGGCTGTGGCAGGTTCGACAATTGCAGGCACCCGCGATCCCGAAGACCCAAACCCGGATTCCATATCGCGTTTTAAACGCTTTAAGTCGGTGAGAATATCCGACGCCGACTGGTAGCGCAGGTCACGATCCTTTTCCAAGGCTTTGTTGATGATGTCTTCCACTTTAGCCGGAAGGTCGGGGTTCAACCGCAGCGGGGTCGTGAACGGCCGATTGAGAATGGCGTCAGAGATGAGACCAGAAGTTGCGCCCCGGAAAGGCAGCGTGCCGGTCATCATCTCGTATAGCACTGCGCCGAAAGAGAACAAGTCGGTTCGCGCATCCAATTCCTTACCGCGAATCTGCTCGGGAGACATATAGGCGACGGTTCCCAAAGTGCTGCCTGGGCTGGTTAAGGAATCTGGGTCCACTTCGCGTGTCGCAAGGGTATCTGCGACGGACATGTTGTTGGGCGTGATGATCTTGGCCAAGCCGAAATCGAGGATTTTGGCGTGGCCTCGCCCAATAACGAAAATATTTGCCGGCTTGATATCGCGATGAATCACGCCCTTCGCGTGGGCCGCGCTCAACCCGTCGGCAATCTCAATTCCTAGCGTTAAAACAGTTTCAATATCCAACCCTTTTCCGGCGATGCAGTGCTTCAGCGTAGCGCCATCGAGATACTCCATGGCGATGAACGCTTCGTTATCGTGATTTCCAATTTCATAAATGGTACAGATGTTGGAATGATTCAAAGACGAAGCTGCTCGCGCTTCCCGGCGAAAACGCTCCAACGCTTGCGGATCCCGCGCCACGTGATCAGGGAGGAATTTCAGAGCAACAAACCGGCCCAGATTGGTGTCCTCCGCCTTATACACGATACCCATCCCGCCGCCGCCGAGCTTCTCTACAATGCGATAGTGGGAAATGGTTTGGCCGATTAAGGACTGAGATTCTGCCATGGGCAGAGATGTTAGGTGGGCTTTTTCAGCAAGTCAACGAATGCGACGACGGGTCGCATTTATTTCATCACGGAAGCCAAGAGCGCGCTGTCAACATTTCGATGTTCACCAACCAGAAAAAAATTCTTTGTTCGGACTTAGCGACCGACCATTTTTTGCAGATTTTCCGGGTAGCGCGCCCCCTGCACGGTGATCTTCGAGACGGCGTTCTCAATTTCGCGAAGATCGCCGGGCGTGAGCGTAACCGAAACTGCTCCAATGTTTTCTTCGAGGCGCGCCAATTTGGTTGTGCCAGGGATCGGAACAATCCAAGGCTTCTGGGCCAACAGCCAGGCCAACGCGATCTGCGCAGGTGTGGCCTGCTTTTTTTCTGCGAGCCTGCCAAGCAGATCAACCACGCCATGATTGGCTTTGCGAGCCTCGGCGGTAAAGCGAGGAACCATGTTGCGGAAATCGGTGCTATCGAACTTCGTATTCTCGTTGATCTTGCCGGTGAGGAAACCCTTGCCAAGAGGACTAAATGGAACGAATCCGATCCCAAGCTCCTCCAGCGTAGGTATCACTTCCGCTTCATGTTCTCTGAACCACAGCGAGTATTCGCTTTGCAGCGCAGTTACAGGCTGAACCGCGTGCGCGCGTCGGATGGTTTGCACCCCTGCTTCAGAAAGACCGAAGTGCTTCACTTTGCCTTGGCGGATCAAGTCCTTCACAGTTCCCGCCACATCTTCGATGGGCACGTCAGGGTCAACGCGGTGTTGGTAAAAGAGGTCGATGGTGTCGGTCTTGAGGCGCTTGAGCGAAGCCTCGGCGACCTCCTTGATGTGCTGGGGACGGCTATCCAGCCCGGCCTGTTTGCCGCTGTGGGCATCAATTTTGAACCCGAACTTGGTGGCGATCACCAACTGTTCACGCAAAGGAGCGAGGGCCTCACCCACTAATTCTTCATTCGTGTACGGGCCATATATCTCTGCAGTGTCAAAGAACGTCACGCCGTGTTCAACGGCCGCCCGAATCAGCGAAATTCCGTCCTTCTTGTCCACGGCGGGCCCGAAGCCGAAGCTCATTCCCATGCACCCTAGTCCGAGGGCCGAAACCTCCAAATTACTCTTTCCAAGTTTGCGTTTCTGCATTGATCCTCCTGCTAAGTGCGACGATACAACCCCTGAGCCGGGGTCGCAATTAAGGCCCAAATTTGGCGGACGAATTCAGAAGTCGACAAGAATAATCTGAAGATTTATCGCCAAGCTCTGGCTGCGCATCCCATGCCACTGTAGAAATCAACGATCACCGACTATGTTCAACGGTTAATACGATTTTACCCCGCGCATGTCGTTGTTCAAGATAGCGGAGAGCCTCAGCCGCGCTGCTTAACGGGTAGCGTCTGTCGATGACGGGCACCACTTTACCGGTTTCAAGAAGTCCTTTCAGAACAAGCAAATCCTTGTGGTTTATTTTCGCTATAAAAAAACGCGTCTTCTTCCTCCCCATCCGAGACAGTAACGGCGCTAGTAAAATAGCTTGGAAAATTCGTGCCAAACCACCGCCGGCGACGACATAAATTCCGCTCGGATTCAACGCACGCCGGTAATCGAAAATCGAATGATGGGCATTCGCGCCCAAAATCAGATCGTAACGCTGTCCGCTCTGCGTGAAGTCTTCCCGCGTGTAATCAATGACGTGATCTGCGCCAATCGACCGTGCGGCGTCCACATTCCTGGTGCTGCACACGGCAGTTACTTCGGCCTCGAATGCCTTCGCGATCTGTACGGCGAACGTACCCACACCACCAGACGCGCCATCCACCACAACCTTCTGGCCTCGCCGGATTTGTCCCTTATCACGAAGCCCTTGAAGTACGGTGACTCCCGCCACCGGAACGGCTGCCGCCTCCTCGAAGGATATGTTGGCCGGCTTCAGAGCCAGCTTATCCTCAGTAGCACACGCATATTCGGCAAAGGCTCCGCGAGCCACGCCAAACACTTCGTCGCCTGCTCTGAACTGGGTTACGTTCCTGCCCACCGCTTCAACCTGGCCGGCCACATCAACGCCGATTCGCTGGTCCTTCGGTGTACGCACCCAGGAATAAGGCGTAGCAACGGCGCACCTCTCATGGTGAAGAGGTCCAGCGGATTTAGCGATGCGGCGCGAACCTTTATCAAGGCCTCATTGTCTTTGGCGGTAGGCTTTTCCACTTCCATGAACTGCAACGCAACAGGTGGTCCGTATTTTGTGCGTACGATCGCTTTCATAAGACGCTCTTCAAGAGCCGAGCGGGAAATATAGGAAAGACTCTCTTTGCCTAAATACTTACGCTTATCACTTAAGTGCCATAATCGCGGTTCATTTCGCTTACTGCGGCAAGCACGTAGGAATTCAGCCGCGAAATCAATCGCGCAAGGCTTCGGCGGGATCAGTGCGGATCGCGCGCCAAGCGGGCAAGAAGCACGCTGCCAACGCCGCGATGGTCATGACTGCGAAGGCCGCGCCGAACGCCAGCGGGTCAAGCGGGCTCACATGGTAGAGAAGATTTCCGAGCAATCGCGTTAAGCCGAGCGCCACTGCCGCGCCGAGCAGCACGCCCCCGAGCATTAGCGCCAAGCCACGCGATATCACCAGCCGCAACACATTCGAAGCGCCCGCACCCAGCGCCATGCGCAACCCCAGCTCCCGCGTGCTCTGTGACACTGCGTAGGACATCACACCGTACAATCCGATGACAGCCAGGAGCAGCGCCAATGCGCCTAAGATGCTTACCAAGGTTACGGCTACCAACTGCGGCGATGTAGAGCGATCCAGTTGCTCTTGCAGGGTGATGAGTTCGTACGGCGCAAGGCTCGCGTCCAGCGCGTGTACCTCTTGGGCTAAACTCACCGCCACCGTTTCCGGGCTCAGCGCAGTTCGAATAAACAATGCCGCACTAACGGAGAAATTCTGCCGCAGTGGCACATAGAAAAAGGGCTCTGCAGCTTCCCGAACGCTCCGGTACTTAGAATCTTTGGCCACGCCGACTACCTGCATCCATCGGTCCTTGACCTGAATACGCTCGCCAATCGCACTTCTGCCGCGCCAGAACTTTGCAGCCATCGTTTCGTTCACGATGGCTACCAGAGCGCCTCTCTCATCGTCCGCGCGAGTAAATTCGCGGCCAGAAACGAAAGGGATACCCATGGTCGCGAAATAGTCCGGCCCCACTTCGTTGTACTCCAAAGTCGGGCGTTCCTCCCGTGGAACATCATAGCCATCCACGGCAATCGGAGCCGACGAAAAACTTCCATAGCTGAGGGGCGTCATTCGCGCAAAAACTACCGACTCAACGCCTGGCATTGCCTTGACGCGATCAATCAGCTGATCTTGAAAATTCTGCGCGCGCTGTGCATCATATCCCGCGGATACCAAGCCGATGCCGGTGAACATTACTCCGTGCGTCGAAAAACCGGGGTTAGAAGTTCTAATTTTCTGCAGGCTCTGAATCAACAGTCCTGCCCCCATCAACAAAACGAAACTCAGCGACACTTGCACTATAACCAGGCCTGAGCGCGCCCACGCTCTCCCGCGGCTCCCGACCACGCCCGCCGAATCCGCTTTCAACGCTCCGGCAAGATCGATCTTGCTGGTCTGCATTGCCGGAACCATCCCGAGCAGAATGGTCGCAAGCAGGCAAACCCCGGCACTCAATAACAAAACGCGCCAATCAATTTCACCTGGCAAATACATGGCCACGCCACCCCTCGCCGGGAACAATAAGACCAGCGCGTGGCGGCACCAGTGCGCCACGAGGAGTCCTCCGACCGCGCCAAACGCTGCCAGGATCAGGCCTTCAGTGAAGAGCAGCTTCAGGATGCGGCCGCGACTCGCGCCGATGGCGAGTCGCACGGTCATTTCATGGCGCCGCGCAAACGACCTGACCAAGAGCAGATTGCCAACGTTGGCACAAGCGATCAGCAGGACAAAAACGACAACCGCGAGCATGATTTCCAGCGTGGGAAGTAACGTTGCCGCGTTGTTGAACGGAGTTTGCCATAAGGCCCACAGCTTCACGTTGCGGCCCCGGTTGGTTGCCGGATAATCGGCTTCCAAATGCCGCGCCACGGCTGAGACTTCGGTCTGAGCCTGCTGGATAGTGACACCAGGTTTGAGTCGTGCGAAGGCTTCAATCCAGCGGGCGTCGCGGTCCTCCAATTTGTAGCCGCCGTCTTCAAACACTTCCTCCATCGACGTCGGGACCCAAAAGTGCATGGCCCAGCCGACAAAAGTCCCATAGAAGCCTTGCGGCGCAACACCGACAATGGTGTGCAGCACACCATCGAGTCGCTGCGTTTTCCCGATAATTTGCGGGTCGCCATTGAAGCGTCTCTTCCATAGCTGGTAGCTGATCACCGTCACCGGATGGGCATTGCTTCCTACATCTTCGCCGGGTTCGAATCCCCGGCCCAGAATTGGATGGACCGCGATGGCATCAAAATAGTTGGCGGATACGATGCTCCCTGTAGTGCGCTCGGCGCGGTCACCAATATTGAGAGTAGTTCCGGTGATCTTGCTCACAAAAAATGAGTCAAAAAGCGTGCAGTTCCTGCGCAAATCGACGAAATCCGGCCAGGATAGTCCAGTATGCCCAGCTTCGCCGCGTGCCGAGCCGGTAAGCGCGAGCAGCCGCTCCTGATGGGTGACCAGCGGGTACGGACGGAATAAAATTCCTTCCACCCAACTGAACACCGCGGCGTTTGCGCCAATGCCCAAGGTCAAGCAAAGCATTGCCAGGATAGAAAAGCCCGGATCGCGCCGCAGCATCCGCAAGCCGAATCGCAGGTCTTGAAGGGTGGTCTCGATCATGGGAGGCCTCCTTGGTCGCGATAGAGTTCCTCGGTTTGTTCGACCCAGGATGAGCTAGCAATGTTCACCAACGGCACAACTGCGCAACGCACTTCAGAAAATTCCGAAGAGGGCTATTCCAGCGCTGCCATTTTACATTGAAAATCGTCAGTCATCATCGTCTCCGCGGTCACGACGATAATCCGTGCAGGCGCTGAGTACCTTTTACTTCGGGGGCTGTGCAGGAGGGTTTTCGCTTGTTGGCGGCACGATCCCCTTTAGTCGCAAATAGGTCACCATGTTTCCATAGTGCTCATCAGTGTGCGCCGAATTGAGCGAGAACAAGCTGAGCTTCGCGACATTGAAGCTCATGAATTTCACCATCTGGCTGCCTTTTGCGTCGGTCATGCTGTCAAAGGCCCTGTTGCAGTACGCAACTCCATCCTTGAGAGCGGCCACAAGATCGGGCTTTGAGGTCTTCGTTTTTTCGATGTCCTTCTTTGGGTTTGCTTCACCTGTGGCTAGCGAGCAGAACGTGTATGAAGCGTCGGCTACATGGCCAACCAGCTGCCCAAAACTGCGAACCTCCGGTGTCGGCTTGAAGGAGTAGTTTTCTTCCGGCATTTTCTGCGCCGCACCGACGACTGCGCCGCTCACAAATGAGTAAAGGCCTTTTTCACTCGCAGTAATCGGGTTCTCTGGCGGAGCGGACTGCGCCGGTGACGCCTGTGACTTGTCCTGCCCGAGTAGAGCAACGGGAATCGCCATCAATGCAGCAAATACAAAACAGCCTCTTTTGTTCATAGTCATAAGGAACCCCCTCCGAATACCTGCAATCTACTACGAATGAAACGTCAAATTGTTACCAGATATCTGCGATCGTTCTGCACTGAATGAGCGAGGTGGGGAGCGATAATGAGGAATTTCGGCGACTCCGTCAGCCATTTCCAGTCGTCACTTGGCTAAATCCTGATAGTCGATTATTCGGATGCTATGGCGAACCGCAAACCAGCGAACCGCCTCGTTGACAACCGCGTAAATTGGCTTAGGATGAAGAGTTACCGCCCTTGATTCGTAGACTTGGATGAACTAGGAATGTCCACCAACGGCACAGCTACGCAAAGTGCTTCAGAAAATTCCGAAGAGGGCTTCTACCGCATCGGTGAGGTCAGCCGCCTGACGGACGTAAAGCCTTTCGTGCTGCGCTATTGGGAGAGCGAATTTCCCATGCTCGATCCGGTGAAGAGTCCCAGCGGGCACCGCCTGTACCGCCAGGAAGATCTGGACATGGTTTTCAAGATCAAGCGCCTGCTCTACGACGAAGGCTTCACCACCGAAGGCGCGCGACGGCATTTGCGCGAACAAGCCGGCATGGATAACGGGCCGGGAGGCGGCTTCGCGCCTGCGGAAGACACGCCGCAAATTCTCAGCCGAAAAATGTTGCTCGATCTCCGCGATACGCTGCGCGCTTTCTTGACGCTCCTCGAAGGCCGATGATAGCCTTGAGCTCTCAGGCTACGACAAATAATTTCCAACCGGTCGGGACGTAGCGAAGCCTGGTATCGCGCACCCTTGGGGTGGGTGAGGTCGCTGGTTCGAATCCAGTCGTCCCGACCAATTTTTCCTGGTCCGACCCGGACACATAGGTGACATAAGTAGCACTTTTGACCGAGTGGATTCTCACCTCTCACGGCTCCACGAATATCCCTCAAGAACCATTCTGAAACGGGCGAAATTCCTAAGAATTACCAAAGGATCTTTAGGCCTTTGTACAGGCTGAACTTCTCATCGCAAGTCATCACTGGGATCTCTTCCGACAAAGTCTGGGCAATAATTTGACGGTCGAAGGGGTCCGCGTGCAGGAGCGGTAGATCGAAAAGAAACAATGCATGGTTCGCGGTGTATGGCAGCACGCGAAGGTCGAGGTCTTCAAGCGCATCGCGCATGTCCGCGGCAGAAAATTTTAACTTGCCGCGGGCTGCTTTAATGGCAATTTCGGAGAGAGAAATTGCGCTCAGTTCTAGGATGTTTTCCGTATTCTGCAAAATGGCGGTCGCGCGTTTGGAGAACCGTTCTGGTGACTCAACAGCGAAAATCAATGCGACCGTGTCCAGCAACAACCTCACCTATTCGCGCCCTTCTACGAAGGCGTCGGCTTCGTCCTCCGACATGGGTTTCCACCAACCGATATCGAAAATCTGAATTTTGCCTTTCAGCGCCCCGAGCTTCCGCTTCTTGCCGCTAGGCGCTTTTGTCCGGACGATGTCGACGGTAGGCACACCCCGCCGGTAGATGGTCACTGTTTCGCCACCCTCGACGGCCTTGATCAGCTCGGGCAGCTTGTTCTTGGCATCCGCGACACTAACCTTCATGCTTTTTTATGATAGCTATCTAAGATAGCTATGTCAAATAAATGATCATCCTTTGTAGATGGTGGAGAAGACTTTGTCGCCCTGGGAGGTTGGTGACAATGAGTCAGAATGAGTTTCAACGGATGAAAGTGATTGAGAATGCAGTGGGCCGTGCGCGAAGCAGTAAAAATCGCGTATCCTAGTTCTGGACACAGGCTTCATACGAATTACACAAACTTTTCCCGCCGATGACGCACATACTCTTGACCAACGATGACGGCTACGAAGCGCCGGGATTGCGCGCGCTAGCTGCCGAGTTGCAGGGCTTCGCCACGGTCAGCATCGTGGCACCCAGCCGCGAGCAAAGCGGTGCGGCGCAGTCGTTGACGCTGCGGCAACCGATCGTGTGTCACTCCATCGCGCAACGCGAGTGGGCCATCGACGGCACGCCTGCCGACTGCGTCATTGTGGCGCTGCACAAACTTTTGCCGGAGCGGCCAGACATGGTTATTTCCGGAATTAATTTCGGCGCAAATCTGGGCGAGAACGTGTATTACTCCGGAACCGTGGGAGCAGCTCGGGAAGCAGCGCTGCACCATCTTCCTGCCATTGCGATGTCGTTGTGCTCAAAAATTCCTAAAGTGAGTTTCGAAAATGCCGCGCGCGTGGCCAGAACGACCGCGGAGATTGTTTTGAAAGAAGGCTTGCCTGACCAGGTGCTGTTAAACGTAAATGTGCCGGAGCCGTGGACTGGGGGAGTGTGCTTCACACGTCAATCAAAGAAAATTACAAGAAATCAATTGAGCGAAGGCAAAGATCCGCGCGGACGTTCCTATTTTTGGTTATTCGAGCAGAAAATCGATAAGGATGTGGACCCGGAGACGGATTACGCCGCTATCTTTTCAGCTTGCGTGTCGATCACGCCGCTGCACCTGGACCCCACGCATACCGAGTCGTTGAATCATTTGTCGCATTGGGCTGAGCCCATTGCGGCGGCATTTAAACGCGGACGTTAGCCGATGCGCTAGGTTTTTGCCTTCATGAGCCAAGGTCCCGGTTAAAGTGGCAGCGACCCACAATCAGCGATTTTCCTTCACCGCATTAAGGTTTTCAGCGCACCCAGTGTTTTATTTACTGGCTTCCGCCGGTGCGTAGATTGGAACGATGCCATTTTTTTGCATGGCCGTGTTAATGGCCGGCACGTCGGTGGAAAGTAATTCATGCCATTTCGCGAGCTGCGCGTCCAGTTTCTGATTTAACTCCGCGAAGACCGCTAGTTCTCCTTCAGTTGGCGCAGTGTCAGCGCTATCCACCGCGCCTTGCAAATAGCCAAGCCAGCTATTCATTTTGGTTGGGTAGTTGAGTTCATCTTCGCTGGCCTTGGAGTTCACCTGGATCAATTCGTCTTCGACCGCGCCAATTTTCTTGCGCAATTCCTTGGACTGTTCGATGACGGCTTTCGCGTTGTCTTTGGAGTTCCAGCGCTTCTCGACCAGGTTAAGTTGCACTCTTAAATCACGAATGGCCAGGATCGACCGGTTCATCTCTTCCTGGCGATCACGCATTTTCAGCATCAGATCGAATTGTTTCTGAAGGTCGTCCATGGATGTTTTCAAACGGGGATCGATCTTTACTTCCATACTGGCGGTGGAAGTTTTTCCCGCGACGGTAAGCCGCGCCTGATACTTTCCCGGCATGACCAGCGGGCCAACGGGATCGCCTTCGTCATAAATGGCTGCGGGAATTTTCACCGGAGGCTCGTAACGCAAATCCCAGGCGAATAGATTTGGTCCGGCCTTCGCCGGAATGTGCTCGGGCTCCGCGTCTCGATCGCCTTCGTCAGGCGCTTCTTCGGTCTTTTTTTCTTCGCTGGTAAAAGTGCGAATTACTTTCCCTTGGCTGTCCAGAATTTCGAGTTTCGCCGGAGCCTTGGGTTCTTCCTTCAAGTAGTAATATAGGGACGCGCCGAAAGCGGGATTCTCTCCGATGGAATCCCTGCGGCGATTATTGTGGCCGACGCGGGAACGCATCACCGTGGTAGGCGCGAACAGTCGTGCATCTTCCTTAGTGATGCCAGCATTCATCTGGCGCAGCGGGTCGATATTATCGAGTGACCAGAACGCGCGGCCGTGTGTCGCGACCAGCAGATCGTCGTCATGAATAATCATGTCGTGGACTGGCGTGGTGGGCAGATTCAGCTGCAAGGTTTGCCAGTGCGCGCCATCGTCGAAAGAAACAAAGATGCCGGTCTCAGTTCCAGCGTAGAGCATGCCTTTGCGCTTGGGATCTTCGCGCACAGCATGCACGTAGGAAGTCTCCGGCAATCCATTGATGAGCAGCGTCCAGCTCTTTCCAAAATCGGCGGTCTTATAAATATATGGTTTGAAATTATCCAACTTGTGCGCATCCACAGCGGCGTAAGCGGTGCCGGCATCGAATGGTGACGCTTCAATCAAGCTGATCATGGCCCACTCTGGCAGGCCCTTGGGCGTTACGTTTGCCCAGGACTTGCCGTCATCGCGGGTAATTTGAATCAGTCCGTCGTCGGTGCCCGCCCAGATCACTCCTTTTTGTTTCGGCGATTCCGCCACGGTAAAAATCAAATCGTAAAACTCAATGCTCGCTTGATCCTTGGTGATGGGGCCGCCGGAATCCTGCTGCTTGGTTTTGTCGTTGCGACTCAAGTCCGGGCTGATGGTCTGCCACGAGTGCCCGCCGTCAGTGGAGCGAAACAAATACTGCGAAGAGTGGTACAGCTCAGTGGGATCGTGCGGAGAAAAAACAATCGGCATGGTCCAGGTGTAGCGATATTTCTGCACCGCTGCGTTGTAGCCGTCGGGATCAAGCGGCCACTGTTGGATGTTTTGCACCTGATGGGTGCGCCGGTCGAAGCGCGAAATTTCTCCAAAATAAGAGCCGGCGTAAACAATGTTGGAGTCGCGCGGATCGACCGCGACGTAGCCGCTTTCACCGCCACCCACGGACTCCCAATCGGAGCGGCTGATAAATCCGTGATCGCTGGCGGTGGCGATGCCAACGGAACTGTTGTCCTGTTGCGTGCCGTAAATGCGATAAGGAAAATCGTTATCCGCGGTCACGTGATAAAACTGCGCGGTTGGCTGATTCATTTGGGTGGACCAATTCTTGCCGCCATCCACGGTAATTGTGGCGCCGCCATCGTTGCCGTTGATCATGCGGTTCGTATTGTTGGGATCGATCCACAAACCGTGATGGTCGCCGTGCGGCGCGGGAATGCGTTCGAACGATTTACCGCCGTCGATGGAACGGTACAGCCCGGTATTGGCGATATACACTTTGTTGGAATCTTTCGGGTCGGCCCACAGGTGCGTGAAATACCAGGCGCGCTGCCGGAAGCGATGATCTTCATTAATAAGCGCCCAGTTTTCGCCGCCGTCGCCGCTGCGGTACAAACCGCCCTTTTTCGCTTCGATCAACGCGTAAACCACATTTGAATCTTCTCCGGATACGCCCACACCGATGCGCCCCAGCGGGCCGTCCGGCATGCCGTGACCTTCAATGCGTTTCCAGGTGCTGCCGTCGTCACTCGAACGGTACAGGCCATCCTTGTCGCCGCCGCTATTGAGCATCCACGGAGTGCGATAACCTTCCCACATCGCGGTGAAAAGGACGTGCGGGTTGTGCGGATCGAAAACGATGTCGATGCCGCCGGTACGATCATCGAGGTATAAAACTCTGTCCCAATTTTTGCCCCCGTCACGAGTACGAAAAATTCCGCGCTCGGTATTTGCGCCATAAGCATGGCCCAGAGCGGCCACAAAAACGGTGTCAGGGTTAGTGGGATGCACGATCACTTTGCCTATGTGGCGCGAATCTTTGAGTCCGATATTTGTCCAGGTCTTGCCGCCGTCGTTCGAGCGGTAAACGCCATCGCCAAAGGAAATATTTCCGCGGATGCACGCTTCGCCGGTGCCGGCATAGATCACATTGGGATCGGATTCGGAAACCGCGATGGCGCCGATGGAGGATACCGCCTCCTTCTCAAACAGTGGATCCCAGGAGATGCCGCCGTCCATGGTCTTCCAAACTCCGCCGGACACCGCGCCCATGTAATAAGTATTAGGCTGGCTGGTGACGCCAGTTACTGCGAGGACTCGTCCTCCACGAAATGGCCCTATCAGGCGCCATTTCATTGCGCCGTAGAGCTTCGGGTCGATGGCCGGTTTGTCCGTTGCGGCGTGATCTTTTTCCTCGTGATCTTTATCTTTTTGCTTTTGTTTCTGCTGTGGGTAGGCGCCCGAAGCAAATGTGCCGAGTAACGCGATGGCGATTGCTGAAACAATTACTGGTTTCCGAACTGCGCGCACGCAAACCTCCTGGGAAATGGCGAGTTGGGCATCGTACAGCGGCTCGCGGTTCGACGGAAGTGTTTTCCGCAATAAGAGCCGATGCGTTACGATGCTGGCCCGTGCATGGTTTGACGCACGACGGTCGGTGGCTTGTCCCGGTCGGCAAAAGGCACGATTGAAAAATTTGTCAAATTCCAAAACATACGATGCGGTCGTAGTCGGAGCCGGAGTATTCGGCGCGTGGACGGCTTTTCATCTGGCGCGTCGCGGACAGCGGGTGCTGCTTGTCGATTCTTATGGCCCTGGCAATTCCCGGGCCAGCTCCGGCGGCGAATCGCGGATCATCAGGATGGGCTACGGCGCTGATGAAATGTACACGCGATGGGCCATGCGTTCGCTGGTCCAATGGAAAGAACTCTTCGCGGAAACGATGGGAACGCCGCCGTTATTTCACCAAACTGGCGTTCTGTGGCTCGGAAACAAAGACTACACGCGATTGAATGAGATGACCGCGGTGTTGACGCGCTGCAAAGTGCCATTCGAATCGCTGAGCGAAAGCACAATTGCGCACCGCTATCCGCAATTCCGTTCGCACGACCTCGGCGTTGGGATTCTTGAAACTGAGAGTGGGGTGTTAATGGCACGCCGCGCGGTTTCGGAGGTGGTGGAAAGTGCGCTAAGCCTGGGAGTGGAGTATCGCCAGACGCAAGTTACGCCGCCTGCTGCGGCGGACTCGCGTCATTCGAGACTCGATGACATTTCCACCAACAACGACGAGAAAATCTCGGCGGCGCAATTCGTTTTTGCCTGTGGCGCGTGGCTTGGAAAAATATTCCCTGAAATTTTAGGTCCCCGTATATTCCCGAGCCGCCAGGAGGTTTTCTTTTTTGGCGTGCCGCCAGGCGACAGCCGATTCTCCGCGCGCTCACTGCCAACCTGGCTGATTCAAGCGGACGAAGTGTACGGTATGCCGGACCTGGAATCGCGCGGCTTCAAGATCGCTTTCGATAGTCACGGCGAACGCATTGATCCTGATACGCAGACACGTGTCGTGTCCCCGGAATCCGTCGAGCGCGTGCGCGCGTACATGGCAATGCGCTTCCCTGCCCTGGCAAATGCCCCAATCGTCGAGACCCGCGTTTGCCAATATGAAAACACTTCGAACGGGGATTTTTTGATCGACCGGCACCCTGGAATAAATAACGTCTGGTTCGCGGGCGGTGGTTCCGGGCACGGGTTCAAACATGGCCCCGCGTTTGGAGAATACGCCGCGCAACAGATACTGGATGGTGGCCCGGCTGAACCCCGATTCTCGCTTGCCAGCAAGGCGACGAAACAAAACCGTGCGGTATACTGACGCGCTGACGAACCGCCGGCGTCTAAGCCAAATGAGACGTTTGCATTTTGCATCCGTCTGTACCGCTGACGGCCCAGCGGCGGTCTATGATTCGGATAAGAAATTGTGTTTATTGCATTCGTAGGCACGAAAATTCCCGCAACAATGCAGGCAGTGCAGCAAGTAACGCACGGAGGAAAGATGCTTTTTACGATTAAACGGGCAGCACGACTGCTCGCGCTAGTTGTGGCTGCGATAATCGCGAGCCTGACGCCGGCAAACGCGGTGCCGGACAACCCGCCAGAATTTAAAGTTCCGGTTGAGTATTACAAACTCTCCAACGGTCTGCGTGTGGTGTTATCGCCGGATCACACTTCGCCGATAATTTGTGTTGGCGTTTACTACCACATTGGATTTCGCATCGAGCCACGTGATCGCACCGGCTTCGCGCATCTGTTCGAGCACATGATGTTTCAAGGTTCGCAAAATCTGGGGAAGATGGAATTCATCAAGCTGGTGCAGCAAAACGGCGGGATCCTGAACGGCTCGACGCGTTTTGACTTCACCAATTATTTCGAGACGCTGCCCGCCAATAAGCTGGAAACCGCGTTGTGGGCTGAAGCCGACCGCATGGGTGGCCTCGCTGTCAACGAAGATAATTTAAAGAATCAGCAAGGGGTGGTCGGCAACGAAGTAAAAGTGAACGTGTTGAACAGTCCCTACGGCGGCTTTCCGTGGCTGGACATGCCGCAATATGCCAACACCAATTGGTACAACGCGCACAATTTTTATGGCGACTTGAAAGACATTGAAGGCGCGACGCTTCCCGAGGTTCAATCGTTTTTCAAAACGTACTATGCGCCGAATAATGCCGCGCTGGCGATTGTAGGCGATTTTGATCCGGCCCAAGCCAAGCAATTCGTGGAGAAATATTTTGGGGGTTTGAAATCTTCGCAATTGCCGCCGCAGCCGGATCTTACCGAGCCGCGTCAGGAAAAAGAAAAGCAGGCCATCAAAAAGGACCCGCTGGCTACGAAACCCGCTCTCGCACTCGGTTATCACATGCCGGACCGCAACACTCCCGAGTACTACGCCATGGGCCTGATCGACGAAATGCTGATCGAGGGCGATGACAGCGTGTTGCATCAGGAGTTGGTGCAGAAAAAAGGTTATACCGGAGCGGTAAATGGCGGCATCAACCTGCTCGGCACGCCCTGGAATTACAATGGACCGATGCTGTTCATCACCAACATCATTCACGATCCAGCAACCACTCCGGAAACCATCGTGCAAACCATCGATGCCTCCATCGAGCCGCTGCGCACGAAACCTGTGGATCAAAAAATGCTTGATCGCGCGCTCGTGAAACTGCGCTCTGACCTGTACGACACCATCGGAGGCCAAGGCGGATTTGGATTGGTGGACCTGCTGGCGAGTTTTGCGTTGTTCGATGACAATCCCGCGCGCGTAAATTCACTGGTCGCCGAATATGAGAAGGTCACACCTGAGCTCATACAAAAAACAGCGCAGGAATATTTACGGCCTGGAAATCGCACCGTGCTTTTAATTCAACCGGCGCCGGCCACAACGGTTAAGCCCGCTGGCGATAGCGAGAAGAAACAGTGATGGAGCGAACGATGACAGTAACGCGCACCATGAAATTTTTGCTAGTGAATGCAATATTCCTTTTCGCCGCTACTCACGCTTTGGCCCAGGCGCCGGCCGCGGCGCAAAAACAAGCGCCTCCAGCGGGCGGCCCTCCGAAACCTTTCAATGTTCCCGCACACGAATCCTTCACGTTGCCGAACGGTATGCGCGTCACATTGGTACCGTATGGAAATATCCCCAAAGTGGCGATCAGCCTGGCCGTACGCAGTGGCAATTTGAACGAGCCGCAGGATCTCCTGGGCGTTGCGGACATCACCGGCGAATTGTTGAAAGAAGGCACCAAGACCCTGAGCGCGCAGGAGCTCGCCGAAGCCGCAGCCCGAATGGGTAGTAGCTTAAGCGTTGCGGTGGGTGCCGACGAAACCGCGATCGATGTGGATGTGTTGTCGGAATACGGCGCCCAAGCCGTGGGTTTAATCGCTGATGTGGCCATCCACCCCGCGCTCCCGGAATCGGAATTGGCGCGTTTGAAAGCAAATTTGCTGCGGCAAGTATTGGTCGCAAAATCTCGTCCTGGCCAAATTGCCTTGGCGCGTTTCCGCAAATTGCTTTACGGCGATCATCCTTACGGAGAAATTTTGCCGACGGAAGCGACCCTGAATAAAATAACCATCGAGGATGCGCGTAAGTTTTACGCCGCTAACTATGGAGCGCAGCGCGCACATCTTTATGTAGCGGGAAAATTCGATGTCGCCGACGTGAAGAGAGCTGTCGCCGCCGGATTTTCGGATTGGAACAAAGGCACGCCGCCTGTTTTGAACGTGCCCCATCCCAAAACTCAACGACTGTTGGATGTGACTGACCGCCCTGGCGCGCCGCAATCCACGATTTATGTGGGCTTGCCGGTGATCGATCCCACTAATCCTGACAATATTCCGCTGACGGTGACCAACGCGTTGTTGGGCGGGTCCTTTAGTTCACGCATCACTTCCAACATTCGCGAACAGAAGGGTTACACGTACTCACCCACCAGCCAACTTTCGCGGCGCTATCATGACGCGTACTGGGCGGAAATTGCCGACGTGACCACTGCGGCCACCGGACCTTCGCTCAAGGAAATTTTTGGAGAAATCGATCGCTTGCAAAAAGATCCTCCGGGCGCGCCGGAGTTGAAAGGTATTCAGAGCTATATGTCAGGGCTCTTCGTGATTCAGAATTCCACGCGGCAGGCTCTTATCGGGCAGCTGCGCAATGTGGACTTCCAGGGGCTTGGCGAAGACTACCTGAAAAATTACGTGCAGCGAGTGAACGCCGTTACCCCCGAAGATGTGCAACGGATGACCGCCAAATACATCAAGCCGGAACAAATGACCATCGTGGTGGTCGGCGATAAATCAAAAATCACCGAACAGCTGGCACCCTACGCAGGAACGTCAGAAGCAGCCAAGTAGACCTGCATCTGGCTCAGTGATTGCCGTGCCGCTGACGATTCGTTGTGCGAATTAGCGTGCGGAGAGCGGCGTTGACGGACCGATCGTCTGGAAAATGCTTTGCAACATCTGGCGAGAGAAGCACGAGATTCGTTCCCGCACTGAAGCGTGCCGCATATTTGCCACGCACGCCGTCTTTCAACGCGGAGAAGTCATACTCCGGACGCAAATCGTTGTCATTACCTTGCCTTTTACCCTTTTTCTTCATATTCATTTCGTTCACGGCTCATTGCTTCTCGAGCACTGATAATCCTGAAATTTTCGTTGCGGTCCATGTGAGCGACGACCAATACTCGACCGGCACTGGAAACGCCCACAGTGATAAATCGCATCTCCGAAACTGAATGGTCAGGATCCGAATACGTCAGCGCCAACGGATCGCCAAAAACAGTTGCGGCTTCCTCGAATGCGACCCGGTGTTTCCGGCGATTGCGCCTGGCCTTAGCCGGATCCCATTCGAAATTCACCCTTCCACTTTATCGCGCTGTGGAGCGTCGAGCAATGATCTGGTTCCATCCCTACTCAGCCGGAGGATTTGGCGGCGGCGCGCTTGTGGCGGGTTGATTTGTGTCGGTACAAATTCTTATCCGCATCGGACAATAACTTTTCAATTCTCTCACCGTCGCCGCGATAGGTGGAGACTCCGATGCTGGCGGACACCGCGGGCTCTTCGGGATCATTGCGCATGACCTCATGAATCCGCAAGGCTACTTTATGGGCATCGTTTTCTGGCGCTTCGGGGAGCACCAACACAAATTCGTCTCCGCCATAACGCGCGGCAGTGTCCACAGCACGGATGTTCGTTCTCAAAGTATCCGCCAAGCGGCAAATTGCGCGGCTGCCTACCAGGTGGCCGTAGGTATCATTAATCTTTTTCAAGCCGTCGACGTCCAGCAACAAAATCGAAAAGGGTCTGCCGGTGCGATTGCTGCGTTCCATTTCTTTCTCGAGTACGTCGAGCAGCCGGCGATAATTCGCCAGGCCTGTTAGGGGATCGCTAACCGCCAGGTGGCGCACCTTCTCGAACAGGCGCGCGTTATCCAGCAAGGCGCCGCCCAGCGCCACGACGTAACTCATCACCGTCAAGCCTTGCGCTAAAGCGAAAGGGGCGTCCTGCAGGTGCTCGGATTGCGACGCCGCGCATTGCGCTGCGAGATTTAGCGCGGCAGTGGCGTAGATAGCTCTGTCGAAAGCGCTCGCGTCGCTCGTCAAACGGCGGCGATACCAGATAACGCTGGCCAGAAAAATCGCGCCGGGAAGAAGTTGCTGCGGACTGGGGAACAGCGCGAATGGGTGCGGTGAAACTTCGGGTGGCAACCGGCGAAGCGTCGCGGTAATTAAATAGGAAGCGGAAATTATGGCGACGAGCGCGGCCGCCAGCTCCCGGCGTGGATGATGCGAGCGCGGTAAGAAGCGCTCCACAAGAAGCGCCACGATCAAAAGCAACGCGAACACCATGCGGCTTTCCCACCACGCTACCGGCGCCCACAGAAACTCCAGTGGCGCATCGCGCAAGAGCTGAAAAAAAAGAACGCTGGTAGCCGTGAGCACCGCACCCGAAACCATGAAACCCACGCCGAGAATCAGCGAGATGCGGTCTTGCGTGCCCTGAAATCGCACCAATGTTACGGCCGCGAAAATAAATGCCAGCAAGCCGGTGATGACCTCCAAATACCCCTGCAGTACGGGGTCAGCCTGCAGCGACTTGCCGCGCAACCAGTAAGCGGCGAGCAACACCCCGGTAAATGCCACGGCGTGAAGAAGTGCGGTGGTCGCCGGTTTGCGACTCTTCCATAAAAATGTCAGTGGCATGAAATTGTTGGCGGCTTATTCTTACCGTCTATTAATTAGACTATGCGGCGGCGCAGAGCAGTTTGCCGGTTGTCAAGCAGAGTAAATTAAACGATACCGTACTGTGGAACCTGTCGAGGTACAGCGACCCTGTTCGCGCGTACCTGCACCAAATTAACACTCCTGACAGTGGAGATTTTTCGCCTATGGCGAAAAACTTTGCGCTTGCGCGCCCTCCGATCTTCTTGCAGAGTTACTGGCATTGAAACGATTCAATAGCGTCAAATAGCCACAGCATTTCTACCGCCGTTAAGAGCATCATGCGCCAAAGCGATTGCCGTTCCGCGCCGCGCCGAGGAGGAATTTTTTGAGCAGTGAAGCCGCCGTCACTGGCGCACCGCGATTGCGGCGCGCCCTCACCCTCTGTAATCTGGTGATCATCGGCATGGTGATCGTGCAGCCAATCGCTCCGATGGGAATTTATGGAGTGATCAGCAATAAAGCCGGCGGCCATGTGGTTACCACCATCTTCATCGCCATGGTGGCCATGTTATTTACGGCCATCAGCTATGGAAAAATGGCGCGCGCTTATCCCAGCGCAGGCTCCGCGTACACTTACGTGGGCCGGGAAATTCATCACGGGTTCGGTTACTTAACCGGCTGGGCCATGGTGATGGATTACATTTTGAATCCGCTGATCTGCACCATCATCTGCAGCAAATTGACGCAAAATATTCTTCCTGGCATGCCCTATTGGGTGCTGGCGATTTTTTATGCGGGATTTTTTACCGTTCTGAATTTACGGGGGGTTAAAACTTCAGCGCGTATCAATGACGTTCTAGCTGCGGGCATGTCCATAGTGGTAGTTGTGTTTTTCGTTTTTATTATTCGATTTTTATGGGGCTTGCATATCTATGGCGCGAGATTTTTTACTCAGCCTTTCTATAACCCCGCGACTTTTAGCTTTTCGGGAGTTTTTCAAGGCACCTCCATCGCAGTGCTGACCTACATCGGGTTTGACGCCATCTCCACGTTCTCGGAAGAGGTGGAAAATCCGCGGCGCAATATTTTGCTGGCCACTGTTCTGGTTTGCGTGATCACCGGCGTACTATCGTCGCTGGAGGTTTACGCCGCACAGCTGGTGTGGGGTTCCAAGCCGTTTCCCGACGACAAGGTGGAATCCGCGTTCCCTATCGTGGCTCAGCAAGTAGGAGGATTTTTTCTTTTTCAGCTGCTCAATTTTACGATTCTGATCGCCAACATCGGCTCCGGCATCGGGTCGCAATTGGCAGCTGCCCGCTTGCTATATGGAATGGGGCGTAACGACGCGCTGCCCAAAGGATTTTTCGGAAAGATCAGCGCCCGGCTGCGCATTCCGCAGAACAACGTAATTTTGATTGGCGCGCTCGCGCTGCTGGGCGCCTTCCTAATTACCTACGAACGCGGCGCGGAATTGTTGAATTTCGGAGCGTTCATCGCGTTCATGGGGGTGAATGCGGCGTCGTTCATGCGCTATTTTGTTCGCGCCGAGGAAAAGAAAGTCGGGAACTTGCTCGTGCCTGTGCTGGGTTTTTTGATTTGCGGATTTATCTGGTGGAATTTAAGCCCACCGGCAAAGATTCTTGGAACCATTTGGCTGGCGCTGGGAATTGCCTATGGAGCCTGGAAAACTTCGTGGTTCCGCAACGAAATGTCATTTGATGCTGCGCCTGAACAACAGATCGAGTAACGAATGGGTGGAGAAAACACTTGAATGGTTTTGCCAAGGAAATATTTTTCTGACGGCCCGGAGGTCGAGTGAAGCGGCAAGGCAGTAAAGACGCCACCGTGACGATGCGCGATGTAGCCGAAACCAGCGGATTTTCGCCCGCCACCGTTTCGATCGTGTTGAATAATGCGCCCCTGGCTCGCTACATCGCGCCGGCAACGAAAAAACGCATCGAGAAAACTGCCAAAAAATTAGGCTACCGCCCCAACGCCATGGCGCGATTCCTGCGTAGTAAGCGCAGCCACAGCGTAGGCGTGATGATCTTCGATATCACCGATCCGTTTTGCACGCCGGTGCTGCGCGGCATCGAAAACGCTCTCTATCAATGCTCTTATGTTCCTATTTTTGCGGACGCGCACAATCAGCGAAACCGCTTCGAGCGTTACCTAGAAATGTTGCTCGATCGTCACATCGAAGCGCTGATCGTGGTCGCCAATTGGCTTTTCGTGGATATTCATTTGCTCGCGGACATCGGCAAACGGAATATTCCCGCGGCCACCATCGGTTGCGAATTGCCGGGTGACACGGTCAGTTCCATCATTGTGGATAACGAAGCGGGCGGGCGCCTGGCTCTCGAACATCTCTATCAGCTTGGCCACCGTAAGATCGCGTTTATTCGCGGGCCAAAGATGCTGGTAGATAGTGCCCCGCGCTGGCGAGGCATTCAAAAATTTGCGCAAGGTGTGGGTTTGGAGATCGACCACGCGCTGGTGGTGCAACTCCCGGATTCTTTTGACCCCAATTCAGGATTCGAAAACGGTCAACGTTTCACCGACGAACTGTTGCAGAGAAAAAAACGCTTCACGGCTTTGTTGGCATTCGACGATCTCACCGCACTCGGCGCTATTCGCGCATTAACCAAGACTGGTCTGAAAGTTCCGGAACAATGTTCGGTGATCGGCTTCGATGATGTGCCGTTGTCGTTGCTCGCCGCTCCGCCCTTGACCACCGTGCGCCAGCCGCTGGAAGCGATGGGCGGCATGGCGGTGAACGTGATTATGGAAGGCGTTAACGCCAATCTGGAGAAACGCGAAGTAAGCATTGCCCGGCACAGAACAAACCCTGAGCTGGTCATTCGAGAATCGACGCGCGCGGCCGCGCTCTCCGGTGCTGACGACTAAGCTCCCGGCCGCTCCGAAAGCGTCTGGGTGGAATGCGAGTGATTTAAAAAAGGCGCGAGCAAAAACTCGCGCCTTTTTCGTACGTGAATTACCGCATTATTCCTTCGGCAGAAAGACTCCGGACGGAGTCATAAACTCCACTTTCGGAACTTCGCTGGTCACGCGAATGCGCTCGAATCGTCCACGCTTCCCGCCGCTGCCTTCAAAAGTAAGCAGATATTGGTTGTTGAGATGGGTGGAAATCTCATCGAAATAGGGTTTCAGGTTGACCGGAGGCCCGAAGCCCAGGAAGTAGGATTCCGCGCCGGTCTCATCTGAAATCTCGCTCAATTCCGATTGCGCGTTGTTCCGGCGAAAAAATCCACGTCCAGCGTGTCCCGCATCCGGAGCATATACCGTCCAAATATTAATATTGGCTTTCTGGGCGTGTTCGATGGTCGGATCCACATCCGGACTAATCGGACCGAAATTTCCGCGGAAGTAATCGATGCCCGAGGAAATCAACAGAATAGAGCGCCGTTCACCTTCTCCCGGCAGCCGTTTAATCAAGTCCTGCAGTTCCAGATATGGACTGGAAAACGCGCCAAATCCACCATAAGGAATCCGCAAGGCTTTCGCTGCGAGTGCGTGGTCCTTGGTGAAATCCTGACCCACGATGGCCGCACCGTTGCGCCCGTAAAACACGCCGATATAAGTGGTCGGCGGCTGAGCCATCATGAATGCTCGGAGGTCCCTCCATTGCGAGGCGATACTCTGGTCTAGCGAATCATCGATCAGCACGGCGAGAAAAAGCGTTTCTCCCTTGCGCCAGTCTGCGACTTGCAAGCGTTCCTTGCCTTGGTAAAGCTCGACGTCGTCTTTTTTAATTGGCGGCGGTTGCGCGTTTTTCTTGCCTACTGCGGTCACCGTGGTGGTTACCGGTTCGGCAGCCCGAACAGCCGTAGCCGCGAAGCTAGCAACCGCTAGTGCGGCCGCCAGCAAAACGATACTTCCCTGCTTACTCATCGTCTTCATTTCCTCACTCTTTTCTTCCGTCTATCGCATTAGATGCACAAAGTACGCAAATTGGCTTATTCGCGCTGCGTCATGTAAGGGTCAATAGAATGTCCAGATTTGGTGGCGCAAACACCTGTAGCATCACGACCTTAAAGTTGGCATCTACCGGGAAGTGTGCTGAAATGCCCCCGCCACACAGCCTGCCTGGGAGCCGTTCTCTTGAAAAGCTACATTGGCGCGATTGATCAGGGCACCAGCAGCACACGCTTCATGGTGTTCGACAAAAGCGCCCGCGTGGTCGCGCTTGCACAGGCAGAACACGAACAGATTTTCCCGCGGCCCGGCTGGGTGGAGCACGATGCCCTGGAGATTCTGCGACGCACGCGCGAAGTCATCGCGGAAGGACTGGCACAGCGCGGCCTGCAGCCCGCCGACTTGGCGGCCATCGGCATAACCAATCAGCGCGAGACGGCGGTGGTTTGGGGCCCCAAAGCCGCCGAGCCCATCGCCAACGCGATCGTCTGGCAGGACACCCGGGTGTCCGAAGACGTAGTGCGATTCGCCGCGTACGGTGGGCAGGATCGTTTTCGCGCCCAGACGGGCTTGCCGCTAAGCACCTACTTCAGCGCGTTGAAACTCAGGTGGCTGCTGGCAAATGTGCCGGGCGCCCGCGAAAAAGCCGCTGCCGGCGACTTGCTCTTCGGCAACATAGACACATTTTTGGTCTGGAACCTTACCGGCGGCCCGGCAGGCGGGGTGCACGTCACCGATGTAACCAATGCTAGTCGCACGCAACTTTTTAATCTGCAATCACTGGATTGGGAGCCCGCGCTGCTTACTGCGTTCGATATTCCTCGCGCCATGCTCCCACGAGTTTGTTCCAGCAGCGAAATCTACGGCGAGGCCGCGATCAGCGAAATCAAAGGCGTGCCGATAGCGGGCATTCTTGGCGATCAGCAAGCGGCGCTGGTCGGTCAAGCGTGTTTCCAGCCAGGCGAAGCAAAAAATACCTACGGCACCGGCTGTTTTCTTCTAATGAACACTGGCGAACGCATGGTGCCCAGCAAATGCGGCTTGCTCACCACGGTAGCCTATAAATTTGGCAGGCAGCCCGCCCATTACGCGTTGGAAGGCAGCGTGGCCATTGCGGGCGCCCTGGTGCAATGGCTGCGCGACAATCTCGGCTTAATCCAGCGTAGCGAGGACGTGGAAACACTGGCGCGCACCGTGACTGATAATGGCGGCGTTTACTTTGTGCCCGCTTTTTCGGGATTGTATGCGCCCCACTGGAAAGAGAATGCGCGGGGTGTCATCGCCGGTCTAACGCGCTACGCGAACAAAGGGCACCTCGCGCGCGCCGTACTGGAAGCCACCGCTTATCAAACGCGCGAAGTGGTGGAAGCGATGGAAAGGGATGCCGGGATTTCACTGGCAAATCTGCGGGTGGATGGCGGCATGGTCGTAGATGAATTGTTGATGCAATTCCAAGCCGATATTTTGCGCCGCGACGTTTTGCGTCCGGTGATTCAAGAGACGACTGCGTTGGGCGCCGCTTACGCCGCTGGTTTAGCCGTTAAGTTTTTCTCCGGGCTTGAGGAACTACGCGCCAACTGGGCCGTGGCGCGCACGTGGAAACCGAGACTCGACGAAGCAAATCGCGAACAGCTTTACATGCAATGGAAAAAAGCCGTGGTTCGCTCATTGGATTGGGCCGATTCGTAGATTTAAAACGCACAAGGAGACTTGATGACCATGCTCTCGCCACTGCTAGGCGAATTTCTGGGTACGCTGATTATGATTTTGCTGGGCGATGGCGTGGTTGCCGCGGTGCTTCTCAAGCGTTCCAAAGCGGAGGGTAGCGGTTGGATAGTCATTACTGCGGGTTGGGCGTTTGCGGTAATGGCCGGAGTATTCGTCGCACTCGCTTGCGGAGGCGAGGCAAACTTGAATCCCGCGGTCACGATAGGCCTCGCGGTGCGCACCGGAATCTACAGCAAGTTGCTGCCTTTTTTTGTGGTGCAATTGCTCGGGGGAATCGCCGGAGCTGTGCTCGTCTGGCTACAATATCTTCCGCACTGGCGTGAGACACCGGATTCTTCCGCTAAACTTGGGTGCTTTTGCACCTCTCCGGCGATCCGCAGCTTTTTGCCAAACCTGCTGAGTGAAATCATTGCCACTTTTGTTTTGATATTTGTTATCGGTGCGATTTATTCGCGGCTGGTGTTTGCGAATGGCCCGGCGCCGGGATTTTTGGCGGTATACGCGCATGCGATCTTGCCGATCAGCGGTAAAGGCACCTGGTTTATGCGGCGCTTGGCGGAACGACCGGCAAATTTGTGGTTTGTCGTGCGTAACCTTTTTAATTTTCACTAAAGACTTACGAAACTTTAGTTACTAGGTTTTACAAAAGCATTTCGCAAAATATGGCTACCAGCAAGTCGAAAACACCGCGTGAGCTCATGCCGTCAGTTCCGGCCGGGGCGGTGATGAGTTTTCTCAAAGACACGCGAGGCCTGCTGACCTGGACGACCCGCGACCTGTCCGAAACGCTCAGCATCCCCGGAACCGATGCAGCCAAAGTAATCACCATTATGGAAATGCAAGGCTACGTAAAAGCCGCCGAAGGCGCCCGCGAATGGTTCACCACGCCTGCTGGGCAATCCGTTTCAGGATCGAAGTTGCCGCACTACACGCCCGAGCGGGTCGCAGCCGCGTTGGCCGGTCTGAAGGAACGCATTGCAGCGGCTCGCAAGGATTTTAAATCGCCATTCACAATTTCTGCGGCTGTGGCGTTTGGCGATTTTCTCGGTGACCTCGCGCGTGTGCAAGCTCCCGACGTGGGGATTGAACTTGTAAGTCGCAAGTCTGAGGCAGGCGCAAAACCTTCAGCTACGGAAGCCAAAGCGCGCCATGCCTTTCTGAAACAACTGCGAGGCAAAAATACTCCCCTCAACGTTCAGCTCTACCAGGACTGGATGAGCAAGCGCTCCCATCAAAAACTGTTGCGTCCTTAAACGTGACGAATCGTGGACGAAACTGTGCAAATGGGGCTATTGCTCCGGTGCGCAAATGCTCATTTGCGCCACAAAAACGGCGTGCTAACATATCGGACTGTTCAGAACAGCCCGAGGCAAAATGAGCAAGAAACCGAAAACCACCAAACCTGGTGTTGTCCAAAAAATCATCGAGCCGCGCGTCCCGCATGAGACCGAAATGGCCGAAATCGCCATCGAAGGCGCCGATCATCTATATCGCGAAATTCGTATCGAGAATGCCCTGGAAGATGATAAGGGCAAGGCAGTTAAGTTAAAGCCCGGCGCCCAAGTGGAAGTGACCGTGGAAGCCGACCCCAAG
The DNA here is from genome assembly GCA_036270765.1 of Candidatus Acidiferrum sp. Taxonomy (GTDB): domain Bacteria; phylum Acidobacteriota; class Terriglobia; order Acidiferrales; family UBA7541; genus Acidiferrum. The sequence goes on along the minus strand of DATBBY010000089.1, from coordinate 3,757 downwards.
GAAACTTCGCCCGTCCTTTCAACCGCCAAGCGCTGATGCCAATCCTGTCTCGCTAGGCTGAGGCTCGGCTCGCCTAATCCTCCGCTTTAGTCTGCTTGTCCGGAACGTCTGGAGCTTTTTCACCTTTTGCCTTTGCGTCTGGCTCACCCGCCGCTGCCGCCGCGTCCTCAATTACCGAGTTGATTTCCGCGCCGAACAATAGGGAAGCTCCCGACACATAAAACCACAGCAACAGAATAATGACCGCGCCAAGTGATCCGTAGGTGGCGCTGTACCTGTCAAAAAAGTGTAGATACGCTTTCAAAGCAAACGACGCGGCCAACCACAACGCCACCCCGGCGATGGCTCCCGGCGTTATCCAGTGCCACTTCTGCTCCTTCACGTCCGGCGCAAAGAAATACACCAAGGCAAAACCAAGTAACACCAGAGCAATTGCGACCGGCCACTGCACAACGTTAATAACGATCTTCACTATCCCGCCAGAAAACACCTCGGCCGTAGGTCCACCTGCCAGAACGACGGCTACTGCTCCGATCAATAGAACCGCGACTGCCAGCGTGAGTCCAAGAGCAACCGCGTTCCGCTTAAGAAAAGAGCGGCCCTCATGAACTTCATATTCCGCATTCAACGTATCCATGATCGCGGACATTCCCGCGGAAGCAGACCATAGCGAAAAAACCAGCCCGATCGACAATTTTGAAATGGCATGCGCTTGGTCAACTTCCGTGAGAGTCTTCTGTATTAATGTGGAAGCCGAACCGGGTACAACGCTGGCTAAAAAGTCCAGCACCGCCTCTTGAACATGCGCGCCTTTGCCGGCGAGGACTCCCAATACCGCAATGACACAAATCAAAAGGGGAAACAAAGCTAGAAAGAAATAATACGCAAGCTGAGCGGAGCGCCCGAACACGTCATCTTCGTCGGCTTCTTTCCAGGTGCGCTTGAACACTGCAGTCCAACTGATGGACACAGGCTTGACGATGGCCGGCATAAAAATATCGCATCCTTGCAGCCGCACTACCGGCAGGTAATTTCAAGCTCCAGGGGAAAACAAACGCCCCTCATTGGCTCGCCTTGAACGCCTGGATGATGCAGTAAGCCCCTCTCGCGAACCATCATGGATTAGGGGTAATGTTCAATTTATAGGGCTGTAGCTGCGGACGCCGTAATCCAGCAGGAACAGAAACTCAAAATTCTACCCACAGCTAGTACGTCCCTTACGCGACGAACTTTAACCGCCCGTTCTCCGAAGAGTCACAAAATCCGCGTATGTCATTGGACTTGTTCAAACGATCCACCCTGGAGGAATAAGAATGCCCGCAATAAAGGCTTTTCGTGGTGTGCTCGGCTGGGGGCTGCTCGCTCTCGGTCTCACGTCATCGGTACATGCGCAGTGTCAGCTCAACTCCCCGTCAGGAAAAATCAAGCACGTCGTCTATGTAGAATTCGATAACGTCCATTTCACCCGTGACAACCCCAACGTTCCCTCCGATCTTGAACAAATGCCTAACCTTCTTAACTTTATTGCGAAAAACGGCACGCTAGACACAGGAGATCATGCCGTTCTTATCTCTCATACCGCCAACGACATTCTCACCACGCAAACCGGCCTTTATTCCGACAATCAGGGAATCTTCATCGCCAATAGCTTCGGCGATTACACACCTAGCGGCGCCGCTGCGTTTCCTTCAGCCTTCTTCTACTGGACTGACCTGGTGTCCGATATCACTCCGGCGACCGCGGATAACTCCTTTGCGTTGACTACGCCTTCGGGCCAGAACGTCCCGGCTCCCTGGGTGCCTTTCACGCGCGCGGGTTGCGACGTCGGCGCCTTTTCCACAGCCAACATCGTCCTGGAACGCGCACCTTTCGATGTAAAGAAGGTTTTCGGTGCTACTTCCCCGCAAGCCGCGGAAACCACCTCCAACCAGACCAACGATTTCATCGGCGCAGCCATCCACTGCGCTCTCGGTAGCCCTCTCTGCACGCCGCAAAACAATGCCGTAGCGGATTTGCTCCCTAGCGAACCGGGTGGATACACGGGCTACCAAGCCCTTTTTGGTCTGAAGTACATGATCCCCGTCCTTGGAGGTCTCACGGACTACAACGGAAAGGCCATCACGGGATTCAGTCAGCTTAACTTCGACCCGCAACCCGCTCAGACGCTAGCGGTCGTTGAAACCATGCTGAAGAAAGGCATTCCGGTAGTATTCGCGTACATCGCGGATGCTCACGACAATCAGGAAGGGGCGGCCCTCAGCGCGGAGTCCACTTTTGGACCCGGGGAAGCTCCGTACGTGAAGCAACTTAGCGACTATAACGCGGCCTTCGGAACCTTTTTTGCTAACCTCAAGGCTGCCGGTATCGACCAAAGCAACACTCTGTTCATCTTCACGCCTGATGAAGGCGACCATTTCGCTGGTGCCGCTCCCAGCCCCGCAAATTGCGACGGCGCAAAAATCGTGAATGGCGTGGTCTCCCCGGACATTCCGTGCACTTACCCAGGCGGCGTAGGTGAAATTGACTACGACTTGATCGCCCATGTCGCATCCCCCACGGTGTTCAGCTACCACTCCGACGATGCCGCCACCACTTATGTACAAGGCAATCCGGATCCGAGCTCGCCATCCGTCCGTACCCTTGAACGAGCCTTGTCCGTCCTCAATCCTGTCAATCCGGAAACGGGCTTGGCTGAAAACATACTGGGCACCGGTCTCGGCGCAAATTTACAAGGGGCGATTGTCGACAAAGTAGGCCAGAAGCTTCTGCATATGAGTTCCGCGTCTGATCCCAATCGCGACCCAACCTTTACCTTTTTCGGTGATCCGAACTTTTTTTTTGAAACCACCAAATTAACTACACCCGTTATTGGCCCGGGGTTCGCCTGGAATCACGGTGACATTCAGCCGGAGATCGCTCGTACCTTCATTGGCATGGTTGGGCCTGGCGTCCGGCCTATCGGAGTGACGCAGCCGACTGACTTCTTCACCGACCACACTGACGTTCGCCCGACGATCATGTATCTTGTGGGCCTAAACGATGACTACCAGCATGATGGCCGGGTCATCCTCGAAATGCTCGATCCGAACACGCTCTCCGGCACTCTGCACGCTCATTCGCACACCCTGCTCGAGCTGGGCCAGATCTACAAACAAATAAACGCGCCTTTCGGTTCTCTCGCGCAAAGCACTCTGACTGTCTCCACTTACGCCATCGAGAGCACTTCCCAAGGTGACACAATTTATACCAACCTCGAAAATCGCATCGCATCCTGGACTGCACAGCGCGATCCTCTCGCCGCACAGATCAAAAGCTTGCTGGAACAAGCGCAGTTTAGCGGCCTCGCCATCAACGAACAGCAAGCCAAACAACTCATCAGTTCGAGTCAGGCACTTCTGGATCAGGCTAGCGCCTGCGCCTCAAGTCCAGCGGCCTGCGCTAACTAACCTCTGGACTGCGCGGACGTCTCGGACATTTAAGTTGCAGTAAACGAGGGCACGGGGGCTCTTACAGAATCCTTCTGCTCTCGTTTTTTTTGCTGTAGAGGTTAACTAAATATTTGCCATGACTCAGTAGCATCAAGTTGTGCCGCGTCTCAACATTCCGGCGTCGCATTTTGCGCGAAACTTCACGGACAATGCGCCATCAAATACTGCGCATCTCCGATCATGATCGCCGCCGCCGCGGCGTCAACGCGGTTTCCTGATTGTGCGTTCAATTCATTGATAAACGCCTGGTAGGTATTATTCGCCACAGC
>DATBBY010000088.1:0-1749 GCA_036270765.1 Candidatus Acidiferrum sp. | reverse complement strand
AGTCCGCGGACCTGGAAGATGAGCGAGAAAAAGGCGGAGAAATAGATCAGGCCCAGGGCGCGGAGGAAAAGCCAGCGAGGGGAGACGGTCGCGCGCGCCGTGGGCGGGGTCAAAGAGATAGCGGAGAATGGAGGATGGGGTGGGGGCCATAATAAGCGGCACGCGTTCCAGGTCCAATATACAGGCGGACGGCGGGTTGTGGCTGCTGGGATCGCTTGGAAAGGGCAAAACTAAACGTAGAGACGCAGGGTGCGCTGAGGCTCGCAGAGTGGTCCGCGTCTATTCGCGGGGTTGCGGAATCTACTCTTTGGCGGTCTGAGTGGAAATCGAACGAGAGACGACGGACATGGGATATCAGCCGATTGAAAATTACGGGATTATCGGGAATATGCGGACGGTGGCCCTGGTGGGGATGAATGGCTCGATTGATTGGTACTGTTCGCCAAATTTTGATTCGCCGAGCGTGTTTGGGGCGATCCTGGATGATGAAAAAGGAGGGCGGTTCAAGATTGCGCCGCTCGCTGAAGATCTGAAGTCCAGGCAGTTTTATTGGCCGTCGACAAATATTTTGGTTACGCGATTCCTGCACGCGGACGGAATCGCGGAGCTGGAAGATTTCATGCCAGTAGGATTGCCGCCGGAATCGAAGTGGTATCACCACTTGTACCGGCGAATCCGATGCGTGCGCGGAACGGTAAAGATCAGGGTGGTGTGCAAGCCGGCGTTTGACTACGGGCGCAAAGCACACGACTTGCAGGTGCGAAAGACAGGCGCGTGGTTTCATTCGGCGGAGAAATCCTTGCACTTGTGTTGCGACGAGTCGTTGCGCGCAGAGGAAGATGGGAGCGCGACGGCGGAATTCGTGCTGGAAGAAGGCAAGTCGCGCGTTTTCACCCTGAGCGATGAGGAGGTCAGTGGAGATTCGCTGTGCCCTGCTTCGGAAGCTGAAGGAGAAGAGCTGTTTCAGCAAACAGTGAAATTCTGGCACCGGTGGCTGGCGCGGTCGACCTATCGGGGACGCTGGCGCGAGCGAGTGGAACGCTCGGCGTTGGTCTTGAAGCTGCTTACGTTTGAACCGACGGGAGCCATCGTAGCAGCGCCGACCACCAGCTTGCCGGAGGTGATTGGAGGACCGCGCAATTGGGATTACCGCTATGCGTGGCTCAGGGACGCGGCGTTTAGCGTGTATGCACTCGTTCGGGTCGGATTCACGGAAGAAGCGGCGGGATTCGTGCAGTGGATCAGGAACCATGTCGCTAAACATACGGAACCGGGCGAAAAGCTACCTTCGTTGTTCTCCATCTACGGCAATCCGGAATTGCCGGAGCAGGAACTGACGCACTGGGAAGGGTACAAGAAATCGAGCCCGGTGCGAATTGGGAACGACGCGTACAAGCAATATCAGAGCGATATTTACGGCGAGCTTATGGATTCGCTTTATCTGTACAACAAGTATGTGCTGCCGATCCCCTACGATCTCTGGACGAGGATTCGGGACCGGATGGACTGGATCTGCGAGCACTGGAGAGAGCCGGATGAAGGAATCTGGGAGATGCGCAACCAGCAAGAACACTTTGTGTATTCGAAGCTGATGAATTGGGTGGCGCTGGACCGCGGTATCCGGCTGGCGGACAAGCGATCGTTTCCATCGAACCGGGACAAGTGGGCACACGAACGGGACGCAATCTACGAAGAGGTGATGAAACGCGGATGGAGCGAGAAGCGGCAGGCGTTCACGCAATTCTATGG
>DATBBY010000087.1:0-72285 GCA_036270765.1 Candidatus Acidiferrum sp. | reverse complement strand
CGCGATCGCTCCAAGGCCGCGGGCAACTTCATTTGACGGCAAGTTTCCAAAAACGCGGCGACATCGTCCTGCCACGTTGTTTTGTCAAAATCGGCGGCGAGGAAGAAACAGGTTTCATCCAGAAGCAGCGGATAAACGCCCATAACGAAATCACGGCTATGATCGTCATGACCCTGCAGATGCCAGCGAATCACATCGTCAGTTACGGGAAGAAAACGCTGGCGGGAACACTCGGAACATTTGATCCTTGGCTTTTCGCAGATGCCCGGGACCCATTCATTACCACACACAGGTGAATAGCCGGCCCTGCCAGTCTTGCGGCTTTCGAAGCGACGCGGGTAAACATCTTCGCGTCCACGAAACAACGAACGGAAGAGGGCGATTTTGGCCTCGGCAGGTGAGTGTTGATTCACGCCAACTTGCTGCAAGGCAGGCAGTCTGACAAGGGCGTCCATGACCCTAATTCACATTTGCATCTCTGCAAAGCTCCAAGCACAATCGAAAACCGACTAAGAGCTGGCTGACAAAATCCTCATCTGGGCAAATCTCTCCCGGTCTTGACCGGGCTGGTTCCACGGCTGCAGTCCACAACCATAATAGTCCCTCGGATAACGAATAGTCAGAAATACTTGGACGGCACCGTGGGACCTCTTGATGCATGGAGGGTAGCGTACCGGATCGCAGGTGCAGACGGAGCGGGGAGCACCGGACGCCGATGATGAACCAAGTGTGCTAGCATTTCGGTCCTAATGCGTTTAATCTATTTGCGAGAGGCTCATTTCAATGACGTTCGGGTTGAACTCAACCCCGAGACCGAAGCACGTCTCATTGCCGAAGCACGCGCTAAGGGTCTACCAATGGAAAAGGTAGCCGAACAACTCCTTAAGGAAGCGCTCACTGGACTGCTTTGTCTCGGGGCCAGGTGAGTCTTGAGGAATTTCATCGAATGCTTGATGCGATGGCGGAAGGGTCCGAGAGACTGCCAGATTTGCGCACTGAGAGCTTTTCGCGGGAGAGCTTCTATGAGGACCGGCTAGATGGCAGAGACGCCGTACCTCGTCGATAGCAACGTCCTTCTCCGCTGGGTAAAACCCGACCACATCATGGGAAAAGGGGGCGTTAAGGCGGCAATAAGGGTTCCAAGGACTACCAAGTCCTTCTTTTTCATACCGAGCCCTTCTCTGTAAGTCGGTGAAAGCCAAGCGTTGGGGGTTTCGATCCCCACCGCCCCTACCATTCATCTTCCTGATGGATGGACACTTAACGAAAACACGTGGGACAAAAAGAGGCAGATTAAACCGATGATCCGGTTCTGCCCTTTTTTCCAGCAGCACGGGTGACAACCGGACACGCCGAAGTCAACCATTCAAATAGAATCATTCGTAATGTGGTGCCCCTGGGTCATTTCGATGGCGGGATCAACATGATCGGCTTGCGAGATACCGGCAACATACTTCCTAAGTGCGGCGACTTGATTATTACCATAGACAGATTTTCCTCGGGCGAGCTTTAATGAACGGCTCGCCTGTTTCTTGTTCGTGGAAATTTGCGAAACTAGATCTAACCAAGAAGGAGTTGTTTATGAGTATGCAACCCGCAGCTGCCCTCGACAAAATGGTGTTTCGAAAAACAAACGCTCAGACCGGGCGTCACATTACGGTCACTCCAGAAAACAGCACTATGCGTCATCTATCGTATGGCCGCATTATTTTGAATTCCGTCAAGCCGCTGGTTTCCTTTTCCAATGGCAATCACGAAACCGCTCTAATTTGCCTTTCCGGGAATGGTCTGGTAAAGACGGGTGGCGGCGAATTCGAATTAGAACAATTTGACGCCATCTATATCCCACGTGATTCAGAGATTGCAGTGTCGACGAAAAGTTCCGTCGATTTCGCGGAGTTTGCGGCTGACGTTAAAGGGACCTACCCTTTGAAAGTCATTCGCTATGCCGACGTGTCCAGGAGTCCGAAGATGAAATTCGCGACCGGGAGCGCCGGATCCAAACGCGAGTTGAATATACTGATTGCCGACAATGTGGAAGCGGGGCGCCTGCTCGCCGGCTTCACCTTTTCCGAACCGGGTAACTGGACGAGCTGGCCGCCCCATGAGCACGCCAAAATGCTGGAAGAGATGTATGTGTACTTTGATATGCCGGAGCCGGCCTATGGTCTTCAGTTGGTATATAACGAAACTCAATATCCGGAATTGGTCACTGCGGTGCGCGATGGTGATGCCGTGTTGATACCGAGCGGCTATCATCCGAATGTTTCCGTGCCAGGCCACAGGATCGCTTTTCTCTGGGCCATGGCCGCGCACCGGGAAGTTGAAGACCGGAAATTCGGAGTGGTTAATGTCCAGCCGGGATTTCAACAATCCAGTTCCGGACTGGAAGCCGCCCGCAAATAAAAAACTGGCAAAGGCACTTGAAGCCAATGGCCGATCAGAACGCGATGGTTGAAACCGGGGCCGAAAGATCCAGAGAAGTTTCGGCGTCTTCGACTGCATCACCGTGGGCCAGGGTCTTCAAGGGTCGCTTTCGGTGGGTTATTTGTGGACTCTTATTTTTCGGCGTCACTAAAAACTACATGGACCGGCAGGTCCTCGGTGTCCTCAAAGGCCCCCTGCAGCATGAGTTTGGCTGGAATGAAATCGACTATGGGAATCTGGTCTTCACCTTTCAGGCCGCTTATGCGCTAGGCATGATTTTTGTTGGCCGCCTGATTGATCGCCTGGGTACGCGAATTGGTTACGCCGTGGCCATGGTTTTCTGGAGCGTAGCATCCATGGCGCACGCGTTCGCGTTCTCGCTTGCCAGTTTTGCAGGGGCTCGGTTCGCCTTGGGTTTCGGGGAGGCCGGGGTATTTCCGGCGAGCATTAAGTGCGTGGCCGAATGGTTTCCAAAAAAAGAGCGGGCCCTCGCAACCGGAATCTTCAACGCCGGAACCAGCGTCGGTGCAATTGTTACACCACTGATCGTGCCGTGGATCGCCGTACACCTTGGCTGGCGCTGGGCATTTCTGCTGACCGGCGCTCTGGGGTTTGCTTGGCTGGTTGTGTGGTTGTGGCTATACCGAAAGCCCGAACAACATTCCTACTGCTCCAGCGCCGAAAGAGCATACATACAGAGTGATCCCGTGGAGCAGCCCCGCAAAATAAAGTGGGGACAGCTTCTGCCTCACAGACAAACCTGGGCGTTTGCCGCTGGGAAATTCATGATCGACCCCATCTGGTGGTTCTATCTCTTCTGGATTCCCGACTATCTGCAACGACAGCACGGTCTGCATCTGACGCAGATCGGGCTGCCCATCGTGGTCATCTATGCGATTTCCGACTTGGGCAGTATCGCAGGCGGATGGCTATCATCCAGCCTGATCCGGCGCCATTTTTCAATTAACGCGTCGCGAAAATGGGCTATGTTGATCAGCGCTTTGTGTGTCGTCCCGGTTGCGGCGCTATTTCGCGTTTCGGCGCTGTGGCCAGCCACATTATTGATAGGACTCGCCGCCGCCGGGCATCAAGGTTTTTCTGCAAATCTTTTTACGCTGACTTCTGACCTGTTTCCTTCACGCGCCGTAGCGTCGGTGGTAGGCATCGGAGGCATGGCGGGTGCCGTGGGTGGAATGCTTATCGCTGAAATTGTGGGGCACCTTCTGCAATGGACCGGCAGCTACATGATTCCCTTTTTTATGGCGGCGTCGGCTTACCTCATTGCATTGCTGTTGATTCAACTGTTGAGTCCGAAACTCATACCTGCGCGAATTGGACAACTTTGAACCTATGTTCCTGGAAACTTTTCAATTGAACGGTAAGAACGCTCTGGTCACCGGTTCGCGCAGAGGCTTGGGGGCCGCCATCGCTGTTGCACTGGCCGAAGCTGGTGCAAATGTGGCGTGCCACGGCCGCGATCCGAATCCTGGAACTACCTGCGATGCGATTTCCGCTGCCGGCCGCAAGACGTTTTACTTCCCTGCAGACTTGGTGGACCTTAGTTCGTGCACGGCGCTTTTCGAAAAGACCATCGCAGAGTTTGGCTCGATCGACATCCTGGTAAATAATGCGGGCACCATCCGCAGAGCTCCGGCGGCGGAATATCCCATGGAATTCTGGGACGAACTGATCGCCGTTCATTTGACCGCGACTTTTCGCCTCTCGCAACTTGCCGGACGGCACATGCTGCAGCGAGGACTCGGCGGCAAGATCCTGAACATTGCGTCGTTGCTCTCCTTCCAAGGGGGAGTTTTTGCCCCTGGTTATGCTGCTGCAAAAGGCGGAATTGCGCTGTTAACAAAGGCGCTCGCGAACGAATGGGCCTCTCACGGCATCAACGTAAACGCCATAGCCCCTGGATATATGGCGACGGACAATACCACCGCATTGCGATCTGACCCTGTTCGCAGCCGTCAACTTCTGGACCGGATTCCGGCGGCTCGATGGGGAGAACCCAAGGACATCGCCGGTGCGGCCTTATATCTGTGCTCATCAGCGAGCGACTACGTGCACGGACACGTGCTGGCGGTGGACGGCGGTTGGTTAGGTCGTTAAGAGGCGAAATGGCTCTAGCTATCAAGCAAAAGGATGGGTGCCGTTGGGACCTCGTAAGTCTGGGCGAGGTGATGCTGCGCTTTGATCCCGGCGACTATCGCATTTGGACCACCAGACATTTCGAAGTCAGCGAAGGCGGTGGCGAGTACAACGTTGCGCGCAGTTTGAAACGGTGCTTCGGACTCGAAACTTCAATCGTCACCGCCTTTGTCAGGAATCCTGTTGGCTTGTTGCTCCAGGATTTGATTTACCAGGGTGGCCTCGATTCCTCCTTGATTCGATGGGTGGACTATGACGGAGTTGGCCGGACCGTTCGGAACGGATTGAATTTCACCGAGCGTGGCTTTGGCTTGCGCGCGGCGCTTGGTTGTTCTGATCGCGGCCACACCGCAGTGTCTACGCTAAAACCCGGTCAAATCGATTGGGAGTCCATCTTCGGCAAAAACGGCGCGCGCTGGTTTCACACCGGCGGGATTTTCTGCGCACTTTCCGAAACGACTCCAGAGGTCGCCATCGAAGCCCTGCAGTGCACGAGGAAACACGGCGTCGTCACCTCTTATGATCTCAATTATCGCGATTCTTTGTGGCAATCGTTCGGCGGTAAGAAACGCGCGCAAGAAGTCAACCGCCGCATCGCTCCCTACGTAGATGTCATGCTCGGCAATGAAGAGGATTTTTCGGCGGCGCTCGGCTACGAAGTGGACGGAACCCAAGAGCATCTTGCCGCACTCGATCCCGACGCCTTTAAAAAGATGATCGGGAAAGTCCTGAAGGACTTTCCCTTCAAAATCGTCGCCACCACACTTCGCAAAGCCACCACCGCGACGCGCAACGATTGGGGAGCCATTTGTTATCACGATGGCAATTTCTATCAGGCCAAAAATCGCGAGAATCTGGAGATTTTCGATCGCGTGGGCGGCGGTGATTCCTTTGCCTCCGGCCTGATTTATGGATTTCTTACGGGTAAGGATCCGCAGTGGGCCGTCGAGTGCGGCGCCGCTCATGGAGCGTTGGCCATGACCACGCCGGGCGATACCACCATGGCGACCCTTGACGAAGTTCTTCACGTAATGAAAGGTGCCGGAGCCAGAATCGTCCGCTGAGCCCAGCGAAAGGTGGCGTGTCGTTTGATGAAGAAACAGGAAGTACGCGCGCTTATCGAGAAAGTCGGAATCGTGCCAGTCATCCGCACCGCTTCTCCGCAAGAGGCGAGGTTTGCGGTCGAAGCGGTATGGCAAGGTGGGATTCCAATCGTCGAGATCACCATGACTATTCCACAAGCGCTGGACGTCATTTCCGAGTTGGTGAAGACGATGCCAAAACTTTTAGTGGGAGCAGGCACTGTGGTGAATCAGGATCTCGCGCTGCAATGCTTTGATGCCGGCGCTCAATTTCTTGTGACACCCGGCTTTTCACAGAAAACGGTCGCCGCAGCTCACAATCTGGACATGCTCATCATGGCGGGCGCGCTCACTCCCACCGAAGTCATGACCGCCTGGGATGCAGGGGTGGACTTCGTAAAAGTTTTTCCTTGTAGCAGTGTGGGAGGGCCGAGCTATATCAAAGCACTCAAAGGTCCTCTGCCGCATGTCCCGTTGGTTCCCACCGGAGGCGTAAATCTGGAAACCGCGGGGGATTACATTCGCGCCGGTGCCGCTGCTCTGGGCGTAGGCGGCGAATTGGTTTTGAAACATGCGTTTCAAGAGCGCAAACCGGAGTTGATTAGCAATTTGGCGATGCGGTACGCCCACCTTGTGCAGGAGGCCAGAGCGACCATGGCAGCCAAATCCGAGCGCACCGCCGAAGCGCGGTGAACAGGATCATGAGCTAAATTTCATTCGGGCGCTTCGCCGTCTACTGGAGAAAATCAAAATCCTATGCGTATGAAATTCCTGGCAACGCTGTGGATCTTCCCGGTTTTCTGCATGCCTTCAGCCCAGTGCGCGCCGCAGATCAAAAATATCAAAATTGCCATTTCCAACCCCGGCGAACATGAGCGAAAGGCCGCGGACATTGTCATTCCAGTCGCGCAGATCCGCAAAGTTGCGCCTGACTTCACACCCGGCGCCATGATTGTCACTGCCAGTGACGCAAGTACTCTGGAACAAGACGCCTCCGCATTACAGACACAAGAGCTTCCCTCGCAGGCCGATGATCTGGATGGAGACGGCAAGGCGGACGAACTGGTTTTTCAAATTGACCTTGGGCCACACCAGACCAGCATCGTGACGGTTTCCTACGGCGATCAGGGTCGCATCTGGCGCTTACGCGGCGACTATGAGCAACGAACAGCGGCGTTGTTCAGCCGGAAAATCGAAGGCCTCGGATGGGAATCAGAGCGCGTGGCGTTTCGGCTATATTTTGATCCCCGGAACGCCATTGATCTCTACGGCAAGCGCCGGCCCACTTTACAACTTGGAATGTACGCGTCTCCGGACTACAGCTATCACGACGAGTCCCCGGAAGGTCGCGACATTTATAAGGTAGGAGACGCGATCGGAATTGGGTCCGTGGCCGCCATGGTGGACGGCAAGACCATCAAAGTCGCGGAAGTCAAAGAGCGGAAATGGCGGATTTTCGCGAGTGGGCCTGTGCGGACGGTTGTGGAGTTGGAATACAACGGCTGGAACGCCGGTGGAAAACTTATCGATCTTCGCTCGCGAATCACAATATGGGCGGGTGAACGAGGCTTTACTCACACGATTTTTGCGAAGTCCGCGGACGACGTGGAATTCGTTACCGGATTGCCGGCGAAGACTGGTATCGAACCCGTGACCAGCGGAAAGGATTCCCCGGCGGCGTGGCTCGCGACTTGGGGCGAGCAAGTCGTCGCGCCGGGACCTACTGCCACAGAGGCTCTCGCAGGACAACAGCTCGGCCTTGCTGTCGTCACCACGGCGAACCACGCCGCATTCAAGGACGACAGCAAGAACCATCTCCTCGATTTCAAACTGAGCAATGGCACTCAATCCTGGTACACCATTGCAGCCTGGGATCAAGAAGGATCCAATCGCCGACTCGTATACGGGAATCAGAACGAGAAGGGCCAACGCCAATCTGTAATTCTTCCTTCAGATGCGATCAGGAGCCGCGAAGAATTCCTGAACGCCGTGCGGGATCAGGCCCAGCGCATGGCGCAGCCTGCAGATATTCACATCTTATCGGAGTCGGCCAATAGCCAACAGCCACCCTCAGATACTGTGGTTCCTCATAAAACAAAAACTGTCGAGCAAGCAGTTGCGCTTTTACGCCAGGCTATCGACAGAACCGCCTTGCAATGGGAACCGATTTTGCAAGCGACCACCGAACCGATTACTTCCAATTCCGGACAGGGATTTTTCACCGAAGCGAACAACGTGACCGGCGAATGGCAGAAGCAGAAGGGATATTACTGGACAGGAAGTTTTTGGCCCGGCGAGCTTTGGCAACTATATTCCGCAACACATGATGAAAAGTATCGGCAATGGGCGGAGCTGTGGGGTTCGAAGTTTATCAATCAAGAGTCAGTGCAAAATCATGACGCGGGATTTTTGTATTACTACTCCTCGGCAATGGGATTTGATTCGACTCACGACAATGCGCTTCGCGCCAGCGCCTTGCGCGGAGCGGAGCGGCTGGAACAACTCTTCAACCCGAAAACACAGTTGATTGCATCGTGGGCTGTGAAGGGAGACGACACCATCGTGGACACCATGATGAATCTCCAGTTGCTGTGGTGGGCGACCGAAAAAACGGGGGACAAGCGGTGGATGGAGATTGGCCGGAAGCACGCCCTCCGCACTGCGGAATGGTACGTGCGTCCGGATGGATCCGTCATTCAGTCCGTGCATTACAACCCCGGCGACAGTCGGCAAGACTTCGTCTTGCATGGCGGGGGCAACGAGGCCCAACTCCCGCTGGTGAACAGTGTCGCACCAGGAGAGTGGGTTTTCGCTCACACCCATCAAGGCTTCGGCGCAGACACTACATGGTCACGAGGACTTGCTTGGGCGTTGTATGGCTTCTCAGGTGCGTATTCGGAAACTCATGATCCATTGTTTTTGTCCACCGCCCAGCGAGTCGCGGACTATGCCATCGAAAATCTGCCGAGCGACTTCGTGCCGTGGTACGACTTTGACGATCAAGGCGTTCATTTTCGAAACCGCGACTCTTCAGCCGCCGCAATCATCGCGGGAGGGTTGTTCCGTCTCTCGCTGATTACGACCGACCGCACACGCGCAAAGAGCTATCGAGAACAGGGGGAGCGAATCGTGCAATCGTTGATCGACCGGTATCTGACTCCTGTCGGAGACAATGATCAAACTCCGCCGGGAGTGCTGCGCCACGGCTGTGGCGTTCGCCCCAGTGACGCGATGTTGATTTATGGACAGTACTTCTTGCTCGAGGACCTATTGTGGCTGGAGCAGTACAAAAGCGAAGAGCGTTCCATTAATTCCGTAAAACCATGACATGCGCAAGTTCACTGCTGTCAGCAGTCGGATGTCCATTTCGTTCCACGCTGCGCAAAATCAAATTACTATCTCACTCCCCACCGTCCCTACCAATCTTCTTCATTTACCACGGCTTTTAGCGGTGTTTAACAACAATAAAACGTTCCTGTCTTAACTCGCGCACCTTGCCAGGACCCAGCATGCGTCCGTGATATAACTCTTGCTCCAGTTCAATACCTATCTAATCTAATTTTGCAAGACATCATGCCCCCGGTCATACAAGTCTCCGGAGTTCGCAAAACCTACGGCCCTACCGTCGCCGTCGACGAAGTCTCGTTCGACGTAAACGTAGGCGAGATTTTCGGTCTGATCGGTCCTAACGGTGCCGGAAAAACGACCACCATGGAGTGCATCGAAGGTCTGCGCACTCCCGACCGGGGCACCATCTCAGTTCTCGGCCTTGATCCGTTTCGTCAGGCCTACCAACTGCAGGCTCGCATTGGTGTTCAACTGCAGCAGGCCCAGTTGCAAAAACGGATCAAAGTGTGGGAGGCCGTCGACCTCTGGGCCTCTCTTTATCACAAGAAAGCCATAGATGCCGAACGCCTGCTTGAAAGCCTCGGCCTCACCGACAAGCGCGACGCTTGGTTTATGAATCTTTCCGGCGGCCAGAAGCAACGGCTCTTCATTGCCCTCGCGCTGATCAACGATCCCGAAGTTGTTTTCCTCGACGAGCTGACTACCGGTCTAGATCCCCAGTCGCGCCGCGCCATTTGGGATCTCGTCCGTAACATCCGCAAGCGCGGCAAGACCGTTTTTCTTACCACTCATTTGATGGAGGAGGCCGAGCGCTTGTGCGATCGCGTAGCCATCATCGAGCACGGCCGCATCATCGATATCGACACTCCAGCCAAGCTCGTCGACCGCCACTGTCCAGAGCGAACCATAGTTCTATCCACCAACGATCCGAGCGCTGAGGAACGTTTTCGCACGATCCCAAGAGTCGAGTCGGTAATATCTGGCGACTCACGATTCACCATCAGCGGCCGCGGCGACGATCTGGTGACCAGCGTGATTCATTGTCTGTCCGAGAATCACATTCTAGTAACCGATTTCCGCACCATTCTTCCCAATCTTGAGGACGTTTTTCTTAAATTAACGGGACATTCAATTCGCGAATAGGCGCAAACAATGCTAGTTGGACTCTTGAAACTTACTTGGATCGAGATCAAAATTTTCATGCGCGAGCCCTTGGGCGCAATCGGCACCCTCGTCGTGCCCGTTGTTGTGTTTCTCGTGCTGGGGCGAATCTTCAGCCGCGGACGCACCACCGCCGCACCCAGCCCCAATAGTTTCGCCCACGTAGGTTTGCCGGTGCTCGCGTCGCTGCTGATCGCCGTCAGCGCCGTTCTCTCCCTCGTCACCATTATTTCCATCTATCGCGAAGGCGGCATCCTCAAGCGCCTCCGCGCTACCCCGCTCCGCCCGTATACCATTCTCACCGCGCATGTGCTCGTCAAACTGCTGCTCACCGCAGCCACGCTGCTCTTAATGGTGCTCGTTGGCAAGCGCTATTACCCCGCAGATGTTCATGCGCCCTTGTTCTCCTTCACCATTGCGCTACTGATTAGTACTTGCAGCATCCTGTCCATCGGCTTCCTCATAGCCAGCATCGTTCCTACCGCGCGCTTCGCCCAGCCCATCGGAGCTATCATTTTTTATCCCATGTTCGGTTTCTCAGGACTGTTCACACCGGTTGCGTCTTTTCCGCCGCTCCTTCGCGCGGTATCCCGAGTGCTCCCGCTGACCTACGCCGTGAGCCTCCTCGAGGGAATATGGAATGGCGAAGCCTGGTCGGCTCACCTCGGTGACATAGCCGCTTTGGCCCTGGGACTTGTCCTATGCATCGCAATCTCCACAAAAGTTTTTCGCTGGGAGTAGCAAATTTACGGAATAAAACGCGCCCCCTAATAGTCTGCACCGGTAGAACACGTCCGAGAGCGGCGCAGTACCCCCGATGCCCTCGATGCCTGCGCCGCTCGTCCCAAACCACTTTACCAACACAACAAAAGGTAGATAATCGCGACGGCCCCTTCATCTCATAACGCCTCTTAAGTTGAAGTGCTCCGCCGGAAGGCCTATCCTTTTTGTGCCCAGGAAGCCCTGGAAATGCGTCGGAGAAAGCCGATATGACCTACCAGCCGGAAACGCCGTTCGACAATATCGAAAGCGCCCGCGACTACGTGAACCAGTTGCTGGCAGCTACACGCGAAGCCCAGTCCGAAATTGAAACCGAAATACTTCGCGCCACGGACCCGCAACTTGCGCGCCGGCATCAGGCCTTGCAATTGGTGAAATATAAACTGCATCAACTGACATCGCACGTCGCAGCCAGCCGCCGCATCTTGAATGATCTGACCAAGCTGCGCCGATTGCTGCTGGAAGCCAGAAAAGTCTGATGGCCGGCCCAACGGACAGAATGGCAACGTGCTGAAAAGCACCAGCCGGTGGAGCCCAGTCTTTTTATGACTAAAACTTTCCTTCGCGCTTTGTGCCTGCTACCGGGAATACTTTTCCTTTTGGCCGTGCCCAGGCATGCTGCCGCTGAGCCACCAATCCGAGTGGCAATTGTTGGTTTGGTGCACGGCCACGTGAATGGATTCTTGTCAGCGCTGCCTGGGAATCGGGCCGCCACTTTGGTTGCGATTGTCGAGCCGCAGGAGACCCTGGCGAAAGACTACGCTGCGAAATACCACCTGGACGCCAAATTGTTTTATACCGATTTGGAAAAGATGCTGGCTGAGCAGCGTCCCGATGCCGTGCTCGTGTACACCACAATTGTCGATCATCGCAAGGTGATTGAAGCCGCCGCGCGTCATGGAGTGAGCTCCATGGTTGAGAAGCCCCTCGCGACTTCGTTGGAGGACGCGCTGGCGATCCGCGCGGTAGCCCGTAACTCCGGTACACCGGCCCGGCCCGTGCAGGTGCTCGTCAACTACGAGACCACCTGGTATGCCAGCAATCACGAAGTCATCGCCCAAGCGGCCGCGGGTAAGCTTGGGGATCTGCGCAAAGTGGTCGTGCACGATGGCCACGAAGGCCCGAAAGAGATTGGCGTCGGTCCTGAGTGGCTCTCGTGGCTGACCGATCCACAGCAAAACGGCGCCGGAGCGCTATTTGATTTTGGGTGTTACGGTGCGGACTTGATGACCGTGCTGATGCACGGCCAGCCGCCGATCAGTGTCACGGCGGTGACGCAAACAGACAAGCCTGAAATTTATCCCCGCGTCGATGATGATGCCACCGTGATTCTGCGTTACCCGAAGGTCCAAGCGGTACTGATGCCTTCATGGAACTGGTCCTTCACTCGCAAAGATATGGAAGTGTACGGCAACGCCGGCTACGCAATTACCGTAGGCGCGGACCGCGTGCGCATCCGCTATCGCGGTGAGAAAACGGAGCCTGACACACCGCTCAGTGCGCCGCCGCTGCCTGAATCGCAACGCGACTCGCTAAGTTACCTGGCTGCCGTATTGCGCGGCCACCTGCAACCGGATGGCGACCTATCATCGTTGGAAACAAATGTGGTGGTTATGCAAATTCTCGATGGCGCACGGCGCTCAGCACAAAACGGCAAAACCGTCGTACTCACACCCCTGCCTCAATAACGATTTATTTTCGAGGCTTTTCGTATTCGAGAGGGCAGTCTTGAGGCCAACCCTCGTTGTGCGGTCGGGATTGCAAAATTGAAGGAAGGATTTTACCTGATTGCCCGCTACTTAATTTCCTGCTCTAAATAAACAATTCCTCTTCGTGTTGCTCTTCCGGTCGGCGTGGCGCCCGCCTCGAGCGCAACAAATCCAAACCTACTCGAATTCCGGTGACCACTGCCGAGGCTCTGCGCATCGGTCCCCAGAAACCTTGCCTGACCTTCGCTCCAGTTTCTTCCACAGCTTCCAACGCACCCGACAAAATCCGGTCCGCATGAATCAATTGTCCACGCAACCGGTCGGAAGCCTCGCTCAATACACGATCCATCCTCTGCGCCTGCCCGCGCGCCAGATACACAATGTGCGACGCGTCCGCAACCATCTCCGAGATTCTCGGCTGCGTATCGTCCAGCAACAACTGCACTCGGCTCAGGATCGGCCCGACGCGCGTTTGCATATCGCTGACCAACTTATTTACTTTATCCGTGGTGCGTTTCATCTCAAAAAAAAGCGCACCCAGAATAACCACCTGCACCACCAACGCGATGGCGGCGACGATGCTGAACACCTCAAGCCAAAATTGCATGAGCGCCCCAGCCGCCCACAGTTCTGAGCGGAAATTCGTTAAATTTGTCCCGTTAAATCGTTACGACTTTGAGGCTTCCCGCAGATAAGCTTCGCGTCCCGCATCCACCGCTGCCGAGATTGAATCCTTCTTCCGCGAGGCCACATCCTTGCTGCGTTCAATCAATTCATCTGCGCGCTCGCGCAGTTCGCGTGCCTTGCGCTGAGCATAATCTTTGCCTTCATCGGCTTTCCCTGCAAGGTATTCGCGCGTATCTTCGCCGGACTTGGGAGCAAACAAAACGCCCACCAGTGCCCCTACACCGAGTCCGACCAGAAAATAACTCACCTTGGAACCAACATTATCAGCCATGATGACCTCCGTTGTGACCGTATAATAGCATCAAGTCGGGTTCAATACAGGCTAACTGGTAGTTGTAGGCACTTTGTTATCAGTCGCTTCGTCCTCGCTCGTCGCCGCCAACGGCACTGCCGTCCGTGGCCGGTGAGTTCAGATGAGCCAGAATTTTCTCAGCGCTTTTCCGCGTTATTACCCGACTCAACCCTTCCACTCCCGCGCGATGTATATTCGCGACGCTGCCAAATTCCCGCAGCAGCCTCTGCGCCGTCAGCCGCCCGACTCCTGGAATATCCCGAAGCGCCGTCTTAGTTTGCCGTTTGCCGCGACGCAAGCGGTGAAACGTCACCGCAAAGCGGTGCGTCTCATCACGAATCTGTTGAATCAAATGCAGCACCGGCGAATGATGATCCAGCACGCACGGCTCATCTTCCTGCCCATAGATATACAAGATCTCTTCGCGTTTCGCGATGCTCGCCAGGGGCTGGTTAATTATCTGTAACGATTCCAGTGCTTGCGCCGCCGCCCGCAATTGCCCGATCCCGCCATCAATCAGAATCAGGTTCGGCATGACCCGCTTTTCCGTCACAACCCTGTTATACCGCCGCGTCACCGCCTCGCGCATGCTCGCAAAATCATCGTTCTTCGCAGGCGCCCCTTCCGCCCCACCTTCGCCGCGAATAATGAATTTGCGGTAATCCGATTTCTTCATCCGCCCGTTTTCCCACACCACCATGGACGCCACCGTATCGGTGCCCTGGATATGCGAAATATCGAAACTCTCGATGCGCTGCGGCTCTTCCGGCAAATTCAGCGCCGCCTGCACCGTTTCGCTGATCGCTTTGGATGTCGGTTTCAGCACCCGGAATCGCTGCTCAAAAGAATGCGCGGCATTATTTTCCACTAGGTCGAGAAACGCCCGCTTGGAACCCCGCTGCGGCGTAAAAATTTCCACCTTGTGCCCCGCGCGCTCTGACAACGCCTCCTCCAGCAACGCGCGATCTTCGAAGTCCACAGGCACGTGAATGGCCTTCGGTAAATATGCCGCTTCTAGGTAAATTTGCTTCAACAGCGAAGGCACAAATTCCTTGGGGTCGAATTCATCCAGGTCTTCCCAGTAATATTCCCGCCGATCCATCGCCCGCCCACCGCGCAAGTGAAAAAGATTCGCCGCCACCAGTGGAGCCTCCGCGTGATACGCAAGCACGTCCGTGTCATCTCCTTGCGATGACGCAATGCGCTGCCGCTCTTCGATGTCCTCTAGAGTTCGCAGCAAATCGCGATACGCTCCGGCCTGCTCATACAACTCCTGTTCCGCCGCCGCGCCCATGCGTTGCTCAAGGCTCTTCATCAAATCGTGCCGGCGTCCCTCCAGGAACAACCGTACATCGTGCGCCGCTTCGGCATAGTGTTCTTCGGTCGTCAATCCAACCACGCACGGCCCCTGGCACCGCTTGATGTAATACTGCAAACAAGGGCGTGGATGGCTGCGCGTCAAATCCACTGTGCACGATGGAACCAGGAAACGTTTGTGAATGAAATGTAAAATACGCCGCGCCAGACTGGCTGGAAAATATGGCCCAAAATAAAGCGATCCGTCCTTCTTCACTCGCCGCGTAAAATAAACGCGTGGAAACTTTTCCGAAGCCGTAAATTTTATGTATGGATATGTCTTGTCATCGCGCAGCAAAACATTAAATTTCGGCCGATACTGCTTGATAACATTGTGCTCCAGAGCCAAAGCTTCCCGTGCATTGGCCACCAGAATGGTCTCGAGATCCGCGATCTCCCGCGCCAAAGACCCGGTTTTTGCATTGACCCAGCTCGACTCCAGAAAATACGAGCGCACTCGGCTTCGCAGCGAAATCGCTTTGCCAACATACAGCACCGTCCCTCCGGCATCCCGGAAGAGATACACTCCTGGCGCGTCAGGCAACAGAGCCGCTTTTTCGCGTGGTTCCATACTATTTATTCAGCGCCCACAATTCCTGCAAAACACCCGCCGGCCTGAGTGCGACAACGCACCATGCAAATACGCCCTACAACCAGCCCATACAACTACTATGATACTAAAGTGAATCGCAGTGAAGAGGACGGTGCGAGGGGATCAAGCCGGAAATTGAAACTGGCCCTTCTGCATAATTAGATGCCTATGCTTTTCCATCAGATGCAACGCTCGGCGTCGTGCCTTAACATCACCGCACGATGTCTGTTGCCCCTAGCCGCATTCGTTCTTCTAACCGTACCCGGGTCGCAAGCCCAGGATTCGCAAGGCGAATCATCCTCCACCGCCCCTAAACCGCTTCCACCCGGACCGCCAGATCCATCCCGACCAAAATCCTCCAACAAAAAACCCAAAGATAAAGATACGCCAACCAATTCCGCAACCGATCAACCCACTTGGGACCCGCTGCGCGCGGAAAAAGATCTTGAAGTCGGACAATTTTATCTAAAGAAGGGCGACTTGGACGCCGCTATCGATCGCTTCCAGGATGCCGCCGCCGCCAAACCGGGCTTCGCGATCCCCTATCGCTACCTTGGCGAAGCACAGGAAAAACGAGGCGATAAAACTGAAGCCTTGAAATCCTACCGCCGTTATCTCGATCTTTATCCGCACGCGGAAGACGCCAAAAAAATCCAGAAAAAAATCGACAAACTTTGGAGTGAAGTCGGAAAGAAAGACAAATCAGCGGGCTAAGCGGTCCAGCGCTCGGCGCGCACGTTCGAATCCCACAAATCGCTTTTCTTCTTCGCGAAATTCTCGTGAATGCGACACTAAGCTGCAACCCGATCGCCTGGTGGGGTGTTTCACGTGCAGCATCTCGTGAAATAACACATATTCCACCGCGCAAGCCGGCACTCCGGGCCGGTCCATTCGCCTATTCAACAAAATCTGGTTTGGTCCCGGATCATAGCACCCAAACTGCCGTCGCCAGCTCCGCACGCTCCAGCCGATCCGCGGCCGCCGCAGCGCGCCGTCAAAATATTTCACGTTCAGCTCATCGAACAATTTGGAAAGATCGAAATGTCGCCCCTGCGGATCGCTTTGCCGTACTCGCACTCGCCCACTTCGCATCCGGGTGATACGGTTACGCGTCTTGTGTGAGCGCGCATATTCTAGGTATGGCTCAACCACGTCTCGCGGCGCTTTTCGCCGGTAGACCCGCGACAACAGCAGCGCGGCGCCCCCTTCCAATACCGGCAGTGGCGCGCGTTGCAGCAAATCTGAAAATCGCACGTACATCGCCTCTTCACGCCTGCGAATCGTCAGCACCAGACTGGAGTACGGATAGAATTCCACACGAAACCGCGGCGGCCGGCCATTACATCCCAGCCGGGTAAACACTCGCTGAAACAGCGCACTGCCCCCGGGCACCAGCAAATCTTCATAACTTTTCATAGCGTATCGTGCTGCGATTCCCTTTTAATTCTTGCGTCGAACCGGCGGAGCCGCCACTTTCTTGGTGGCCTTCTGCGACTCATTCATCGCGTCGCGGGTGCCCTCGATCGCATCATCCAGATTGCTTTTGTACTCTTCCAGATCCGGGCCGCCCGCGGCCGACAACTTCTCCAATACTGCCAAAAACGATTTGGACTGCGAAGCCATCAAATCTACCGCCGCCCTGATATTTTCCTGCTTCTCGATTCCCAATTGAATCAAATCCGCCGCGTCGTCGACACATCCTCCATACGCGTTTAACAGTGAATTCAGCATATCAATGTGCCGCGTTCCCGATGGATGCTCCAGCTCATACTGAAACTTTTTTAGCCGGTCATCCGCGAACGTCAAAAACAGTTTCACACGCTCATTGGTAGTTTCCGCATCCCGAATCTTGTCCGCCTCCAGCGCCGACAGATAATCCTTTTGTTCCCGTTGCGCCCGCGCGGAGCCACCGGTGCACAACATCAAACAAAACACCGCCCCAATGATTTTGCTGCGCACCATCGTCATTGCTCCTCTGGCGGGTTCGCCGGATGCTCTGGATTGGTCGCCGCCTCCGGCCCTTTCGGAGGTGTCGGCTCATGATCGCGATGGTGGAAAAGCATGCGGATCAATTCAATATCCATGGAATCAAGATCGCGCCGTACGATCTGGAGCGGGGGCTGATATTCGTCTGGAACCCGCAATATAATTTCATCCGCCTCGCGAATTCCGCGCCGCACGTGAATCTCCAGCTGGCGATAACCGTTCGAATCCTTCTCCGCGTCGGCGCGTTTCTTCTTCAAACCCTCCAGCGCCGCGCGTACATTGTCGCGATATTTTTCAAGCACTATTCCCACCGTGCTTAGGTCGTTCGCTTTGAAAGCTCGTCGCGCCTCATCGAATTCCGCGTCACCTAGTTTTTCCAGCAATTTGGCGCGGCGCACCGGGTTCGTCTCGTGATCAAAACGTGCCTGCATCTCGGCAATTTTGTCTGCAGCAACCGCGGCCCCGGCCAGGTAGCACATCATTGCCGCGCCCAGCCACATCCCGCAGCTCACTCGCCGGACCATCATTCTTACCTTTTATGCTCCAGCTCTTTGCGCAACACTTTGCTGCGCTCCTGTGCTTGCCACACTTGGTCGGCGTTTTTTCCCTGATCCAGGCTCAAAAATTTCTGGTAAGCCTCCAGTGCCGGCCTCGGTTGATTCAGCTTATCGTAGCAGAGCGCTCGAATAAACCATGGTCCAGCGCCGGGCGTTTCCATTTTTGCAATTTGGTCCAGCGTCGCAAGCGTGGAAATGCAATCTCCGGAGAGATAATAGGAGCTGCTCAAATCCTTCCAGTACGCCAGATTTTTTCCATCCAGCTGCAAAGCCACCTTCAGCTCTTTCAGCGCGTCCGGAAAATCCCGTTTTTGCAGATAAATGCGTCCCAGCCCACCGTGCAATTGCGCATCCCGCGGTGAAAGTGCAATTGCCTTGTTCAGCGTAACGATGGAGTCATCCCATTTTTTCTGCGCGATTTGAACATCCGCGCGCATCCTCAGCAAATCGATAGTCGCCGCAGCATCCATGCCCTGCCCAACTTCCGTGCGATTCAACTCGGCGAGCGCCGCATCATATTGCTGCTGCTCCACCAGCAGGCGCACCAACCGCGCACGCGCGCCGGAATCTGTCGGCTGCACCGCTAGATAGCTGCGATAGGCGTCCGCGGCCTCCGGCTTTTTTTGTGCAGCCAGGCATTCCGCGACGCCCAGCAGCGCCTGCGCGTTATTTGGCTGAGCCTCCAGTATGTTACGAAATTTCTTTTCCGCCTCGGCTGGTCGCTGTAGCCGCACATACAAATTCGCCAGACGCAGAATCGGTTCCAGGTTCTTGGGATCCAGCCGGTATGCACCCTCAAACGATTCAGCCGCGCCGAAATAATCTTTTGCATTCTCCTGCGCCACGCCCAGCAAATAACGTGGGCGGCTCTGCGCCGGCAGCAATTCCACGGCTCTCCGCAAATTGGGAACGGCCACACCCGCCGGATCGCGTTCAATAAATAAAATCCCCAGATTTAAATACGCCTCGGCCATTTTTGGATCAATGGCGATGGCCCGTTCGTATTCGCCGCGCGCCTCGTCAGCCTTCTGTAGCGCGGTGTAAACGTAGGCAAGTTGAAAGTGCCCGTATGCAACATCGGGTTGCGCGGCAATGAATTTCTGCAGCGGATCAATCGCCGCTGCAAACTCTTTCTTCTCGATGTCGTTTTGCGCCTCCTGCAGCAGATCATTCAGCGGATTGGCAACTTTCTTCCGCCGTGCCCCCACTACAGTTCCCTGAGAGCCACTCTGACTTTTGCTGGAAGAACTCTGCCCACCGCTTTGCGCATCAGCACACAGCGACAGTCCGGTCACAGCGAAAATCGCAGCAACAAACAGAATAAATAATCGAAATGTGAACGAGGTTCCTGCCGGCTCACCGCGACGCCACAAATCCCGCCCCCACGCCGAACAAGAGTTAGACGGAGGGTGCCCCACCCTCGCCTTCCAGGGTGGGTCCTTCTTTTTCCCTGTTACGGGCGTTCTATTCCTGGCGGACATTGAAATGAAATAGTAAGTCTTAACGCCTTCGCAACAAACAAACTAAACAGAAGTAACCTTCGATCCGTTCACCACACCCACAGCCCCAGCAATCTTTGATGCCCCGTTCTGCATACCCTTTGTCTGTCCATTCTCGTTCAGCACCCGCGCCAGATAACGCCCCGTATGCGATTGCGCGTTTCGCGCCACCTGCTCCGGCGTCCCGGTGGCAATAATCTTCCCGCCCTGATCTCCGCCTTCCGGCCCAAGATCAATCAACCAATCCGCCGATTTAATCACATCAAGATTGTGCTCAATCACCAGCAACGACGCCCCCGACTCCAGCAATTTCCGGAACGCCGCCAACAACTTCGCAATATCGTCAAAGTGTAATCCCGTCGTCGGCTCATCCAATATATAAAGGATGCCCTGGTTCTCCGTCCGCGACAGATGCGACGCCAGTTTTAACCGTTGCGCCTCCCCACCGGAAAGCGTCGTCGCTGACTGTCCCAACCGCAAGTAACCCAATCCAATTTCATTCAGCACCCGCAGCTTGGAAATCACCTTTGGCACATTTATAAAAAATACCAGCGCCTCGCGAACCGTCAGTTGCAACACATCATGAATACTCTTTCCGTGATACAGCACCTCCAGCACGCCGCTCTTGAAGCGCGTCCCGCGGCACTCCTCGCAAATCAATTCCACGTCCGCGAGAAATTGCATTTCCACTGTAACAGTCCCATCGCCCTGGCACGTCTCGCAACGCCCGCCCGGCACGTTAAAAGAAAAATGCCCCGCCGTGTAACCGCGCCGCTTGGCATCCGGGGTATCTGCAAAAACTTCGCGAATCGCATCAAACGCCTTTAAGTACGTCGCCGGATTCGATCGCGGAGTACGCCCGATCGGCGATTGATCCACGATCACCACTTCCCGAATCTGGGCATCCCCTTCAATCCGTTCGCAGAATTCCTTAACGCTCGAACCGTTCCGCTTCGCCGCCAGCGCCTTATAAAGCACGTCATGCACCAACGTCGATTTTCCCGACCCGCTTACCCCCGTCACTACCGTTAAAGTTCCCAGCGGCAGGGTCAAATCCACATCCTGCAGATTATGCAAATGCGCGCCAATCACTTTCAGGAATTTTCCACTCAACTTGTGCCGGTTATTCGGCACCGGTATCCGCAAATCTCCCGTCAAATATCGCCCGGTAATTGATTTCGGCTCTTCCAGCATCGCCGCGTAGGAACCCGCAAATAGCAGCTTCCCGCCAAGTTCCCCAGCTCCCGGTCCCAGATCAATCACGTAATCCGCCGCCCGAATCGTATCCGGATCGTGTTCCACCACCAGCACGGTATTCCCCAAATCGCGCAGCGACTTCAAAATGTCGATCAACCTTTGCGTATCCCGTGGATGCAATCCTATCGACGGCTCATCCAGCACATACAATGCCCCCACCAGGTGCGAGCCTAGCGAAGTTGCCAGCTGTATCCGCTGCGATTCCCCTCCGGACAATGTGGAAGTAAGCCGGTCCAGCGTCAGGTAATCCAAACCCACTTCATCCAAAAATTGCAGCCGGGAGCGAACTTCCTGCAGAATTTTATCCGCCACGACATTTTGCGCTTGCGTCAACTGAATATTAGAAAAAAACGCCCGAGCTTCTTTCACCGTCAACTTGCAAACCTCAGTAATCGACCGCCCCGCTACGCGCACGGCCCGAGCCTCAGCTCGCAGCCGCGTCCCACCGCATTCCAGACAAGTCGCATATCCGCGAAACCGGCTGAGAAACACGCGCACGTGCAACTTATATTTCTTGCGCTCCAAGTACTTAAAAAATCCCGTGATGCCCTCGTAATCGCCCTGTGGGTCGCCTTCCAGAATCAGTCGCCGCTGTTCTTCCGTAAGGTGCCGCCACGCCACATTCGTCGGGATACCACGTCCACGCGCCCATTTTCTAGCGTCTTGCAACAAATTACGATAACGTGGCTTGGTCCACGGCAAAATAGCTCCGTCATCGAGGGATTTGCTCGAATCCGGCACCACCAGGTTCAAGTCAAAATCGATCGTATTGCCAAATCCCTGGCATCGTGGACACGCCCCGTATGGATTATTGAAA
The DNA here is from genome assembly GCA_036270765.1 of Candidatus Acidiferrum sp. Taxonomy (GTDB): domain Bacteria; phylum Acidobacteriota; class Terriglobia; order Acidiferrales; family UBA7541; genus Acidiferrum. The sequence continues at coordinate 50,581 of DATBBY010000087.1, read as the reverse complement.
GAAAACAGTCGCGGCTCTGGCTCCTGATACAGCGTTCCATCATTCTTGCATTCGAATCGTTCGTTAAATCGCAGTCGCTCCGCCGGGCCTGCTGTATCGGCCACAAATTCCAGCAGCGCCTCGCCGTGTCCCTCGCGATAACAAATCTCAATCGAATCCACCAACCGTGAGCGTGACTCAGGATTAATAGCCAGCCGGTCCACCATCACATACACAGGCCGCGAAAAATCAATATCCAGCAACGTCTCCGGAGAGGAAAACTCATGCATCCGCCCGTCCTGATACAAACGATTGAACCCACGTTTCTGAAGATCAATCAGTGATTGCCGGAGTGCCTCAGCAGAAGGTTGCGTAACTTTCTTTTTCACCACGCGCCGTGACGGCGGCGTAACCGCAACAGGAACATCCGCGGAAGTCGTAAAGGAAGGCATCCCGCCAGGACGAAACTCGTACAACACATAAAAACGCCGCCCCGGCGTCATGGTCAAAACTCGTGTCGCAATCTCGTCCGGATTATCCCGCCGAACTTCCGAGCCGCACTTAATACAAAAAGTCTGCCCGCACCGCGCAAAAAGCAGCCGCAAATAGTCGTAAATCTCAGTAGCCGTAGCCACAGTTGATCGCGGATTGCGCGTGGAGTTTTTCTGCCGGATCGCTACCGCCGGCGCGATCCCTGAAATCTCATCCACATCCGGCTTTTCCATCCGCTCCAGAAACTGCCGCGCATAGGCGGAAAGCGACTCCACATATCGCCGCTGCCCCTCGGCATAAACGGTGTCAAACGCCAGCGAAGACTTGCCAGACCCGCTAACGCCGCTTACCACCGTAATGGCGTTATGCGTAATCGCCACGGTTATGTTTTTCAGGTTGTGAACACGCGCCCCGCGAACATGGATCACTTCTTCAGCAGGATTTGGGGGTGTCGAATCAGTCTTAGCCATTAGATCGTTCAAAACCTTAGAGGAGCCCCTACAGCGCCCAAATCGAGCACTGCCTAAACTTTAAATTATACGACCCGCTGTCAACCCGAGCAAACAACTTCCAAAAAGCAGCACTTTTCTGGATTTTCACTGCGGATCGCCACTAGATAGCGGATAGTTCTCAAAGTAGTGGCGATTTTCAATAATAAGAATCGTTCACAACCCAAAACTCTTCCACAGCGAATCAATCCGCGCCTTGGTCCCCGCGTCCATCAAGATCTCATCCGGCCAAGGCCGCGCAAATCCCTCCGAAGCCCACTTCCGCGTAGCATCGATCCCCATCTTCGATCCGAAATCCTGAATCCGCGAAGCATGATCCAACGTATCCGCCGGTCCCAGATTAAATTGCACATCGCGCTCCGGATCAATCGCGCACAACGCCTTCCACACCACTTCACTGTAGTTATGCACATCCACATCGTGATCCACCACCACAATCACCTTGGTGAACATCGCTTGCCCCAGTGACCAAATCGCGTTCATGATCTTTCGCGCGTGCCCCGGATAACTTTTGCGAATCGCCACAATCATCAAATTGTGAAAAATTCCTTCTGCAGGCATTGCCACATCTGCGATTTCCGGATACTGCATCTTCATCACCGGCAAAAACACCCGCTCCACCGCGTAGCCCATAAAAAAATCTTCTTGCGGCGGCGGTCCCACCACGGTCGTCAAATAAATAGGATCCTTGCGATGCGTGACGCACTCCACATGAAATACCGGATACTCCCCCTCCAGCGAATAAAATCCCGTGTGATCGCCAAACGGCCCCTCGACGCGCATCTCACTCAGATTTACATGACCCTCCAAAATAATTTCCGCGTTGGCGGGAACTTCCAGCTCGCAAGTTTCGCATTGCACCATTTCCACCGGTTCCCGCCGCAAAAATCCCGAAAACATCATTTCATCCAAATCCGGCGGAATCGGCAGCATTCCCGCTAGCGCCGTCGCCGGATCCGCCCCAATCGCCACCGCCACAGCAATTTTCCCTTCAGGATTCGCAGCCCGCGCGCGCCGAAAATGTTCCGCGCCATGTTTCTGCGTCTGCCAATGCACCCCGGTAGTTCACTCGTCGTAGACCTGCATGCAGTACATCCCTACATTCCGCTTCCCCGTCTCAGGATTCTTTGTGAACACCAACGGAAAAGTAATAAATCGCCCGCCATCCTGCGGCCAACACTTCAAAATCGGAAATTCCAAGAGGTTCACATCCGCGCCTTTGCGAATCACTTCCTTGCAAGCCCCGGATTTCACACTCTTGGGGAAAAACGACCCCAACTCCGCCAGCTTCGGCAGCATTTTTATTTTGTCGAACAAACCCTGCGGCGTCTCCATCTTCAAAAATCCCTGAATCCGCGCCGCCACGTCCTCCAGTTTGTCCACCTCAAACGCCAACTCCATCCGTCGCACGCTTCCAAAGGTATTAATCAGCAGCGGCACTTTCGACCCCTTCGGCTTTTCAAAAAGTAGCGCCGGCCCCACACTGTGCGCCGCCCGCGTTTTCGAGCGCGCCACTCGTTGCGCCACTTCCGTAATCTCCAAAACAGGGTCAACCTCCGCACGCACCCGCTTCAGTTCCCCTTCCTTCTCCAACCTCGCAACAAACTCCCGCAAATCCCGATACCCCACACTCGCCTCCCCATCCATCTTCCAAATGGCAAACTGTAGCACGAACTCATCTCACTGTTACGTTCACGATGCCGCCTGTTTGCGATCGACTCACAATTTTTTCCTGGCTTCACTCCTGCTATCCTCAAACTGTCATGGCCCCTCGTATTTATCTGGACTACAACGCCACCACTCCCGTTGACCCTGACGTCCTCGAAGCCATGCTCCAGTTCTTCTCCGGACAATTCGGAAACGCCGCATCCATTCACACCACCGGGCAAAAAGCCCGCTCCGCTGTCGAAACCGCTCGCGAACAAGTCGCCGCGTTAATCAGCGCGCATCCCCAGGAAATTATTTTCACCAGCGGTGGCACCGAATCCGACAACCATGCCATCTTCGGCATGTTCAACCCCACCAATTACGACGACGCGAATCTCATCTCCACCGTCATCGAACACGAGGCCGTACTCAACACCTGTCAGGCCTTAGCCGCCCGTGGCGTCACCGTCGCTTATCTCGCTGCCAATCGCGATGGACAAATCGACCCGCAACACCTGCGCGATCTCCTTCATGACCTCCCCGATACGAGTCTCATCTCCGTAATGCACGCCAACAATGAACTCGGCACGGTGCAGCCCCTCGAAGAGATAGGCCACATCGCCAGCGAAGCTGACATTTATTTCCATACCGACGCCGTGCAATCCGCCGGCAAATTACCGATCGACGTAAACGCTTTGCAAGTCGACCTGCTTTCCCTCTCCGCTCACAAAATTTACGGCCCCAAAGGAGTCGGCGCCCTCTACATCCGCAGTGGCACTCCGTTGCGCCAATTCCTCTTCGGCGGCCGCCACCAGCGCGGGTTCCGTCCCGGAACCGAAAATGTCGCAGGCGTCGTCGGTTTTGGAAAAGCCGCCGAGCTCGCCGCCGCATCGCTCGAACATGACGCAACGCGGATCTCCGCGCTGCGCGACGATCTGGAGCTCGGCCTCCTACAACGCGTTCCCCAATCGCGAGTCAATGCTGCTACCGCGCGGCGAATCCCCAACACCACCAACATCCTTTTTCCCGGCGTCGACGGTGAAGCCCTCCTGATAGCTCTGGATCTCAAAGGCCTGTCCTGCTCCACCGGCTCCGCTTGCTCTTCCGGAGCAGTCGAACCCTCCCATGTTTTAACCGCCGTCGGTCTCACACCGGCGGAAGCCCGCAGCAGTCTCCGCTTCAGCCTCGGTCGCCATACCACGCGTGAGGAAATCGACACGGCCCTGCTCGCAATTCCCCAAGCCGTCGAACAGCTCCGCGAAATCTCCCCCAACTACCCCAAACAATTTTCCGCCCAAAACTAGGGAACCTTCCGCCAGTGGAACATTACAAAGGGATTGCGGGTGCCGCACCCTTACGCTTTTTAAGGGTGCGGTTTTTCCCCAAGTAAGCGGAGCTGAGTTGTAACTCCCAGGCCTCCGTGCCCTTCACTGAACCAATTTCCCCGGTCACCAATGCAGAACCACCGCGGTTTTCCAGTACAATATCTAGTGTGAAAAAAAGTGACCATCGCACTCCAACCCGAAACCGTAAGCGGTTCAACTGACAGGACCGCCGAAGTCGTCGCCGTAGCCATGAGCGGCGGTGTCGACAGCTCCGTAGTCGCCGCGCTAATGCAGGAACAAAGCCGCACCGTCATCGGCCTCACCATGCAGTTATGGAATCAACGCCGCCTCCCCACTCTGCAGTCCGCGGGGCCTGCACAACATCGCTGCTGCTCCATCGACGACGTCTACGACGCCAAGCGCGTCGCCCAGCACCTCGACTTCCCTCACTACGTCGTGAATTTCGAGGACCAGTTTGAGTCTCGCGTTATCCGCCCTTTCGTCGACCAATACCTCTCCGGCCGCACCCCCATCGCCTGCACCAATTGCAACACCGACATTAAATTTGACCCTTTACTCCGCATGGCGCGACAAATCGGGGCCGCCCGCCTCGCCACCGGCCATTACGCGCGCATCCGCAAAAACGAATCGACCGGGCGATCGGAACTTCTGCGCGCCCGCGACGAAAGCAAAGATCAATCCTATTTTCTGTGGGGTCTAACCCAGGAGCAACTTTCCAACAGCGAATTTCCTCTGGGTGAATTAACCAAGGACGAAGTGCGCGCGGTAGCTCGCCGCGCAAATCTCCCCGTAGCAGAAAAGCCCGAAAGCATGGAGCTCTGCTTCGTGCCCAGCGGCAATTACGTGCAATTCATCCACGCGTACGCCAGCGAACAAAACATCTCGCGCACATCCGCGGGCGGCGATATCGTCGGAGAAGATGGTGAAGTACTGGCGCATCATGACGGTGTTCACCAGTTCACCGTCGGCCAACGAAAAGGTTTGGGATTTTCAACCGGAAAAGCGCTCTACGTCTTAACCATCGACGCGCAAACAAATCGCGTGGTGGTCGGCGAAGACCAGTCGCTGCACAAAACTACTTGCGAAGTCGCAAACGTAAATTGGGTCTCGTGCGACATTCCCACCACCCCACTGCGCGCTAAGGTAAAAATCCGCCACAAACACGAATCCGCTCTCGCCACCGTGGAGGCTCTCGACGCCACCACCGCACGTGTCGTCTTCGACACGCCGCAACGCGCCATCACCGCCGGTCAGGCCGCCGTCCTTTACGACGCCGACCGCGTCATGGCAGGCGGCTGGATTCGTTAACGACCGAGCGGTCAATCATCACAAAAAGAGTTCCCAAAGCACTGCGCATCAAGCGCGTAAAATCATCACTTCGGTCGATTTAATCAGCGCCGCGGCCTTGTCTCCGACTTTCAGGCGCATCTCCCGTACCGCGTCAGCCGTCACGATGGACGTAATGTGCTGGCCGCCGATCGACAAACTCACCTGCGCGATCAGCCCGCTGATCTTGATGTCCGTGACCCGCCCGATCAATTGATTGCGCCCACTTATATTGCGAAAACCAGTTCGCTTTGTGGCCACTTCACCTTTGTCACTTGCCCTGTGCAGGAATTTATCCAGTTGGCTCTCAGGAATTCGGTGATGACCTCCCGCAGTCTTGATCGTTCGAATCTTGGCTTTGTAGATCCACAATTTCAGCGTGGCGTAACTAATGCCCAGCACCTTCGACGCTTCACGCGGCGAAAACATTTTCTCGGCAGCCACAACAACCTCCTTGGAACTGTTGAGCGGCATTGTATATCGTTTTTTGTTAGCGCAAATGAGGACAGCTCTGTTGTCGCCAAGCCGGGGGATTGATCGCTCAACGCACGTCAGGATCAGGCAGAATTCCTAAGGTCGCTACTTTTCCATCTGCTCCTAGTCCGAATCGAACAACGCGACTTTCATTGCCCTTCTCGATTCGGTAGCGCGACACACTTATCCCATCCTTCTGTGTGCGCGAAACCAAGGTGATCTTGTCTGACGGCCAGATCGGTTTTAATTCTGCCACAATGTTTTCGCGCACGTCCGTTGTCAATAAACCCACCAGTCTCGGCGACAATTGCTCCTTCACATCCTTGCCCGTTGTGATTTGATCGAGAAAGGTACCCAGCCGGCGAGCCAATTCCGGCTGTTTGTCCTCAATCGCCACTAGCTTCGGCAACTCCAAAGCCGGGTTAACGATGCCTGCAATCACATGCGCGAATTGTTCCGGCCTCGCGGAGTCCGCGTTTGCGAGCACTACCACACTGACAGCGTCATCCGGATAACGCAGGATGTGGCATCTGAAACCCTGCCACGCGCCACCGTGATCGATCTGTTTATGACCGTTGACGCTGTTGATCTCCCATCCGAAACCGTAATTGGCACTGTTCGCGTTGCCATCGTTGAGTAAAAACACCGTCCAAGTCTGATCCAGACTCGATTGCTTAAGTAATTTGGTTCCGTACAGAGCCGCGTCCCATTTCGCCAGGTCCAGCACATTAAAATACAGCGCGCCATCGGCAGTCGAATTGAACGTGGGCGCGACCCAGGATTGGTTCTGGATTATCTCTCCCTTGTGTTCATACCCGGACGACCGGTTTGGAATGATGTCCGCCTCGCTGATGAGCCGAGTCGACTTCATTCCAAGAGGTTTGAAAATCCGTTCCCGAAGATAATCTGCGTAAAAACTACCCGTCACCTTATGGATGATCGCGCCTAGTAACACGTAGTTGGTATTGCGGTAGTCCCACTTCTCCCCTGGCTTGAACTCGATCGGCAGAGCTTCGATCTTGTTCACCAACTCATCTTCCGTGAAGTCCAGGCGCATGTAGAACGGTCCGCCCGGTCCCGCGCGCTCGTCAGTCTCATATTCTGAAAGCCCGGATGTATGCGACAGCAAATTTTTCACCCGAATCGCTTGCCAACTTTGAGGTGCATTTGGAAAATACTTCACGATGCTGTCGTCCAGCCCGATTTTTCCCTCTTCCACGAGCATCATGATCGCCGCGGAAGTAAACTGCTTGCCTACCGACCCGGATTGAAATACCGTCTCGGCCTTGACCGGAACATTCAGCTCGATATTCGCCAACCCGTACCCCTTCGTCAGCAAAATCTGCCCTCGGCTATAGATGCCCACCGCAATTCCGGGAACATCTTCGCGCCTCATCTCCGCGGCCATGTAGCGATCAATAGCGGCTACCTGCTCCGGTGTGAGGTCGCCGGCAGGCGCTGCCATAGCTCCGCTACAGACCGTGCTGCAAACACAAAAAATCCCCGCGAGACGCCGTCCTGCTGTCCCAATCATTTCCACGCTCCAATATGTTTAGGAAAAGCGCGCGTAGTATATCCCGAACCCTCACTTCTCGCGCACATGGGACTATTTCACTGCCACAAAAAAAAGGCAGCGGGCTCGCTGGGCGCGGCCCGCTACCTTTTCCCGATCACGCCTCTCTCCAGGATCTAGGAAAGAGCGGCGCTTCTCTTGCTGTGATAGGCGCGAGCCTGGATATTCTGTTTCCCGCGTCGCGCCTTGACCAACACTAACGCTGCGAGAGGCGCCATCAACATGATTGACATTCCGATCAACCAGCCTTCTCTCGCAGTCCCGCCAGAAACCACCGCTTCCTGAACCACACTCGACTGCGCCACCACCGTCGCCGTGTCTGTCTGGACTGAGTTGGCCATCACAGTGTTCAAATTATTTGCGACTGCGGCGGGCGCGGGCTGCGGAAACATTTCCACGTTTGAGCTGTCCTCCCAAACCGTGTTGTCAATTTCTTGAGCCCGCGCACCACCTGCCAGCAAAAAAGCCGCTGCAAATCCGATTACCGCTACCTGCGTCCGGAGAATATTTTGAATTTTCATTTGCCGTCTCCATCCAATCTTTTCTCTATGGTTTGCTTCCAATGCTGTCTACTAATGCAGTCGCGATGCCATCCAGCGAAATTTCAAGACGTTGACAAAATAAATTGTTATCCACTGATAGATGAACAAGTTGTCTTAACCACCGCAATACAATGCGATTCCTGGACACCGGTCTCCACCTTCGCGATCCTATCTGTCTCGTTACACGCAGCGGGAAAGATCACCTAGAAGCGCTGCTGGTGCAATTTGTTTTCTTATGAGTATTTGACAACCGCCGCGCTAACCCGCACAATCGCAACTAGTTACTGACCGCAGACAACATCGCCTCTCGCCCGCTAGCTCGCAAAAACCAATTAAGCCGTTCAGATAGGCCCCTATCCTTTTGGATAGCCTTCTACTCTGGCCATCCGCGCCCGCTGGCGCTAGAATGACGCCCTCACTGTTTCGAACGGCAAAGCCCCGTGAAAAGGTTAGGCCTTGGCAACAAAACTTTTGGCCATCAGCGGTCCGCTAAGAAAATCCGAATTCCCGTTGTGCGCACAAGTGGCCATCGGAACCGATGCCCGCAACACAATTCGCCTCGAAGACTCTACAGTGTCCCCGCAGCACTGCGTCATTGAATCCCACGACGGCAAAGTGGTTTTAACTGACCTCGAAAGTCACTTCGGCACATGCGTGAATGGCATTCCGGTTAAGGATCGCGAATTAAAGTCCGGCGATCAGATCGCCGTGGGAAATTCCGTATTTCTCCTGGAGACAGAAAAACTCCACAGCACTGCCAGCAGCCCGGTGCAGATAAGCGCACCAGAAACGCTTAATTTGAAGGTCCTGCAATTCCACCCGGATGAACTTCACAATTTAGACCCTGCATCCTTGGCCGCGCTCCCGCAACCGGCCCGCGTCGCTCGCAATCTGAACACCCTATTGCAAATCTCAAGAGCCCTCGGCTCTTTGCGCGACGAAGCCGCCCTGCCTTGGCAACTGCTGGCCATGATCTTCGACGTCATTCCTGCGGAGCGCGGCGCGATCCTATTGACCGAAGATGGCTCGCCGGATATTCGCTCGCAGGTGGCTTGGGACCGCGTACACGGACCTGACCATCCCGTCCCCATAAATCAGGAAATTGTGCGCCGCGCCATCGAAGAAAAAGTCTCTCTGCTCGATAGCGGCCCCTCGATTCAAAACACAGCAGTCAAGGCTGCAGTCGACCAGCCAACCGAGCAACTCACACGCCTTTGCGTCCCGATGCTCTCCAATGAAAAAGTCATCGGACTTATCTATCTGGAATCCAGCACTCCAACAACCGCGCTGTCCGTGGATGATTTTCAGTTGCTCTCCGCCATCGCCGGTCTCTTGGTCATCGGAATCGAAAATACCCGCCAGCTCGAACGCCTTGGAAGCGAAAACCAGCGCCTGCACGCGGAAGTCAGCCTGAGCCACGACATGGTAGGTCGCAGCCCGCGCATGCGCGACATCTATCAATTCATCAAGCGCGTCGCCCCGAGCGACTCAACCGTCTTAATTTGTGGTGAAAGCGGCACCGGCAAAGAGCTCGCCGCCCGAGCAATCCACAACAATAGCCCACGAAAAACTCAGCCTTTCGTAGCCCTAAACTGCGCCGCCCTTTCCGAAACTTTACTGGAGAGCGAATTATTCGGCCACGAAAAAGGCGCCTTCACCAGCGCCGTTGCTCAGAAAAAAGGATTCCTCGAAGTTGCCGAAGGCGGCACCATCTTTCTGGATGAAATTGGCGAGCTCTCGCCCATTCTCCAGGCCAAGCTACTGCGCGTTCTGCAGGAGCGGGAATTTGTACGCGTTGGCGGCACCCGTCCCATAAAAATCAACGTGAGGTTTCTCGCCGCCACCAATAAAGACTTGCAAAAAGGCGCGCGCGAACAATCCTTTCGCCCCGATCTCTTTCACCGACTCAACGTTATTTCCATCACCATTCCGCCCCTTCGCGAGCATCCCGAAGACATCCCCGCGCTCGCCGAGCACTTCGCCGCTCGCTACGCCAAGCACTGCAATCGAAACGTCACCGCGATCTCCCGCGAAGCGATGGCATTTCTGACCCAATACGATTGGCCCGGCAACATCCGCGAACTGGAAAACGCCATGGAGCGCGCCGTAGTCGTCGGCTCATCAGATCGGATCTTGGCGGAAGACCTCCCTGAGAGTGTTCTGGAAACAGCCAAAACCGGATGTAGCGCACCCGCTAAATATCACGACGCCATCCGCAACCTGAAAAAGCACCTCATTCTCACTGCGCTTGAGCAATCCAACGGAAGCGTCACCGATGCCGCTGCTCTCCTCGGTGTCCATGCCAACTATCTCCACCGCCTGATGCGCAATTTCCAGTTGCGCCCCACGCTCAAGAAACACACCGGAGCCTAAGAGTCTCAACCGCCGCAGTGTTGTATGTCACTTAAAATAAGGCCCTTATTATTTCCTTGACATAATAGCTGATTGTTATATCATAATTGCATATTGCAATGTTGGTGTGGCCATGACTCTCGGCGACAAAATCCGTTCCCTTCGCGCTGTTGAAGGTTCTCTTCGTGGCCTCAATCGCCCCATGACCCAGCAAGAAATGTCTGCCGCCATGAAGCGCGAGACCGGTCGCACCTTGAGCCAGGCGTATCTCTCCCAGCTTGAGAGCGGCTCTCGACCGCATCTGACTCATACCACTCGCGAACTTCTAGCCCGCTTCTTTCGCATCTACCCGGGCTTTCTTGTTAGCGACCCTGAAGGTTACACGCCCGAACTGCAATCGGAGCTGCGGGCCACTGACGCCAAGATTGACTCATGGCTCTTTGCCGGTGCCGAACAATTTGCTTCGGACAAAGATCTGCATCACGCCTTCGAGACTATCGCCAAGCACCGTGACTCTCGCCAAGCATTATTGCTGCTGGCGGAAATCCTTCGCGCTCCGGGCTTGGCCGAACGCTTGACCGAGGTGCTGCGCCCTAATACGAATCAGGGCCGAGCTCATCCACCGCCGGCATCCGCGCGATAACAAACCGCTGCGCGTGGTTATGATCCACCGCCTGCGGAGTCCCCAGCAACAATTTTTCGCCTTCGGGGGTGTCCTATGACTTGGTCAGATTTTTATCTTCTCTGCTTCATCATCGGATTCTCGCTCAGTGTCCTTTCGTTTTTAGCCGGCGCCGTTCACATTCACTTGCCGTTCAAGATGCACTTGCCATTTCACGGTACGTCCCACGGCGGCGTTGCGCATCCTCACGGCAGTGTCGCTAACTCCAGTTCACCGCACAGCGTCGCCCACATTTCCTGGTTCAACGCTTCTACTGCTATGGCTTTCCTCGCATGGTTTGGCGGAATCGGCTACATCCTTTCGGCACATTCGCCTCTCGTAGGCGTCATCGTGTTGGCGTTTGCCATAGCTGGCGGCCTTGGCGCCTCGTGGGCCGTTTTTAGATTCATGGTGAAACTTATGAACACCGAGAGTTCGCACTTGAAAGACGAAGACTATCGCCACGAGGGTCTGGTCTGCACCGTGACCATGCCCGTGCGCGCCAACGGCACTGGAGAAATTATGTACATGCAAAACGGTGTACGCCGCAGTGCCGGCGCACGCTCCTGCAATGGTAAGCCACTGGAAAAGGGCGCCGAAGTGGTCATTGAGCGTTACGAAAACGGCATGGCCTATGTGAATCGCTGGGAAGAATTCACCGGCTAATGCTGTACACGAATTTCGCGGACTGACTCCCGACTCAACAGTCCGCCGAAGAGTGAAAGGAAGGTCTTTATGTTCGGATTCCCAGTCATTCCCATGATTGCCGGTCTTGCTGTGCTGGCCGTGCTTCTCATCATGATCACCTTGGCCAAAATGTATCGCAAAGTGGGCCCGCATGAAGCGCTGATCATTTACGGTACCGGTTCTGAAGCACGCATCGTAAAGGGCAGCGGCACCATCATCTGGCCCATGTTGCAAACTTGCAAAGAGCTGTCCCTTGAGCTCATGTCCTTCGACGTGGCTCCGCAACAAAGTCTCTATACCCAACAAGGCGTGGCCGTCACCGTTGAAGCGGTCGCGCAAATTAAAGTGAAGTCCGACCCAATTTCTATCCGCACTGCAGCCGAACAGTTTCTCACCAAGCGGCCCGAGCAACGCGAAGGCTTGATCCGCCTGGTTATGGAAGGCCACCTGCGCGGTATCATCGGCCAGCTAACCGTCGAGCAAATCGTTAAGGAACCTGAAATGGTTGCCGATCGCATGCGTTCCACCAACGCAAGCGATATGGCCAAGATGGGTCTGGAAGTCATCAGCTTCACGATCAAGGAAGTGCGCGACAAGAACGAATACATCACCAACATGGGACGTCCCGACATCGCCCGCATTCGCCGCGACGCCGAAGTAGCCACTGCCGAAGCCGAACGCGACATCGCCATTAAGCGTGCCGAGTCCCAGCGCGCCGCTGCTGTTGCCAAGGCGCAAGCCGATCAGGAACGCGTGTTCGCCGAAACTGCTTCCTTGGCAAAACAAGCCGAAGCCAACCGCGACCTCGACCTCAAAAAGGCCGCGTTCTTGGAAATGACCAAGAAAGCCCAGGCCACGGCCGACAAGTCTTACGAGATCGAAACCAACGTGATGCAACAGCGTGTGATTGCCGAGTCCGTCAAAGTGCAGCAGATCGAACGCGAAGCCCAAGTTAAAGTGCAGGAAGCGGAAATCGAGCGTCGCGAACGCGAACTGATCGCTACGGTGCTGAAGCCCGCGGAAATCGAGCGGCAACGCATCGAAACGATTGCCAACGCCGAACGTCAGCGCTTTATCAGCGAAGCCGAAGGCCGCGCCTCTTCCATCCGTGCGCAAGGCGAAGCGGAAGCGGAAATTATCTTCAAGAAGGGCGAAGCCGAAGCCAAGGCCATGAACGTCAAGGCCGAAGCTTTCCAGGAATATAACCAGGCTGCGGTGCTCGACAAACTCATTTCCGGAATGCCGGAAGTCGTCCGAGCACTCAGTGAACCGTTGGGCAAAGTGGACAAGGTCACCATCGTCTCCACCGGCAACGGTGATGCCGCAGGCGCCTACAAACTGACCGGCGACATCACCAAGATAGCTGCCCAGGTGCCCGCGCTCTTTGAAGCGCTATCCGGCATGCAGATGTCCGAGTTGCTGGGCAAAGTGCGCGTAATCGGCGACAAAGCAGCGAAGCCGGCTATTCCGCCTGCTCCTACGCTCTAACTGCTACTTCTCTTCCGGTGAATCTTAAAAAATTCACCGGAAGGCTCTATTAAAAGAACTGTTCATGACAGAAAAAACTTTCACGGAAGTTGGGCTCAATCGGAATTTAGTTTTTGATAGAAAAGGAGAATCGTTATGGGACTTTTGGAACGTGTCAGCACTTTAATTCGTGCCAATCTGAATGACATGATCGATCGCGCGGCGGATCCGGAAAAACTCATCAAGCAGGTCATCCTCGATATGGACAATCAATATCTCCAGGTGAAGACTCAAGTCGCGGTCTCCATCGCCGACCAGCATATGCTCGAAAAAAAGCTTCGCGAAAATGAAGACGCAGGGAGGGACTGGATGCGCAAAGCCGAACTCGCGGTAGAAAAGCAGCAGGATGATCTCGCCCGCGCCGCGCTCGATCGTTTTCAGACCTCGCAAAAACTCGCGCTCAGTTATCGCGAACAGGTCGACGACCAAAAACTACAGGTGGAAACTTTGAAAAACGCGCTCATTAAGCTGGAACAAAAGCTCGACGAAGCCAAGGCCAAGCGTGATCTCTTCCTCGCGCGTCATCGCCGCGGCGTGGCGCTCGGCAAAGCCGCACGCGCGCAGTCCGCGATTGGCGATAATTCCAGAAGCGCCGCCTTCGATCGCCTGCAAGACCGTGTCAACCATACCGAAGCCATCGCCAGCGCCGAGGTCGAACTCTTCAACGAAGATGCTGGCGACCGCCTGGCGCGCCTCGACCACGACTCCGAAATCGAGCGCCTCCTAACCGAGCTCAAATCCAAACACGGCCTGCTTACCCAATAAGCGGATGAAAGCTCGTTCGCAGAGGTTAGTTAAATTAGTCGTCAAAGATGATATGTCAGAATTTTTGCAGCTCACTCTCGGCGGAAACTAGCGGACGGTCACCCAGGTCAAGCAACAAGCCTTGGAACTCCGCCATTGTTTCTGCCGATTCGTGGGTTTCGACAAACCATCGCGCTTCCGATTCAGACGCATCGGGAAAGAATCTTCTGTACAGTTCGATTTTCTGCTCTTGTAACACATCTCCGAAGAAGAGCTTGTAGTCGATGCGCCCTGGCCTCAGCAACGCCCGATCCAATACATCAATCTTGTTGGTGGTCATGACAAACAGCATATTTTCCGGTGCGCAGAAGCCGTCCAACACATTCAACAACCCTGATAGTGTGACACCGAGCCGGTCTTGAGCCTCCATATTTTCGTTTGGCGCTCGCGCTTCTTTTGCAGCCCCCTCTTCATCAGGTCTGGCCTTTCCGGTTTTCATGCAATCGATGTCCTCAAAGAGGATCAAGGATTTTGTCGGCACGTCGTTGATTGCCTTCAACAGGGACTTGTCGTTGAAGTCGGTCAGGTTGATCGCATAAATTGAAATTCCAAAATGACCTGCCAGAGCAGACACGATGGAGGTCTTCCCGCTTCCTGGCGGTCCGTAAAATAAGTAACCTCTGTGATACGGCACGCCTAATTTTCGGTAGCGCTGTTGGGCAGCCTTGAATTTTTCGATATCCTGAACCAAGCCCTCTTTCTCTCCGGTTTTGAGGATCACCGAATCCAGTGACCTTGGCGCATAACCATCGACTCTCATCCAGTAGTCATCATCACGAATATAAAGAGATGAAGTGAGAGCAACGTTACGCTCGTGGCATGCGACGATATCGGCCACGAATTTTTTCAGAAAGCTTTGCTTTCGTCCCCACGTTCTGAATATCAGCCATTCTGTTCGCGTCGAAGACCAGCCTCTCTTGTCTTCGCTTCGGTGGGAGTCTACCCGGAAAGGCCTTCCGTGGTACCAGAACCAGTGGTGACCCTCCGCCGGAATCAGAGCCGTTTGTTCCCGCCTCAGCGTCGTATCCAAGTCAACGCTGCGTATCCGGGTAACAAATTTCTGCTCCAGGAACCATTCTTTTATCCACACGAATGCCGCATCGTCGTCCTTCACGGTGATTGTCATCGTCGTCTGGTCTACCAGCCATAACCATAGTTTCAGTGGAATGGCTCTCAGGTACACCCCTAGCCCGCCGATAACCATCAGCAATAATCCATCCGACGCAAATTGGTGTTGCCCACCCAAAATCCGTTTCAAAATTTCCAACATACGAACTGCTTTCTAACCGGCGCGTAGCCCGGCTCTCCCGCCAAAGCGGACGAGCATGTGCTTCCTGTTAAATGGAACTACTTGGGGCAAAGGAGCGCCGTGCTCTCTGAAGGCTCAAGCACACAGACGCAATTCGATACCTATGCCATCGAGTGAACGCTAGGGGGTTAGGGTTTGGAGAAGGCTACCGAGGCTAGCTGGCCGAACGAAAAGACGCCCCATTCAAATCCGAAGCGGGCGGTCACCAAGATTAGCTCTGGCAGCGGCTGACAAATATAGATTTGCATCCGACGGGCATCCTTTCTTTCAAAGTTACTACGAACGTGAAGATGTCATAGCTGTAACTATTTCGCAAGCAAGAAAAGCGTTGTTCTCATTCAATGCCTTGTCGATTCACGCTCCTGCGGTTCTGTATTCTGACGTTCGCGTATTGTAAATCGAGCTTGTCCGCGGATTAGCATCAATGCCTGAGGAGCATATTCCGTCCTGCGATTTATCGCAGTGGCCAACGGCTCTGAACTTGTATCTCGGCCCCTAGCTCGGTACTATGCACGCATTACGGTCGCTCGCTCTGTTGCCCACTGGCAGGCAGGTATAGGGAACATTTTACCTGGAGTTTACGTTCCATTAATGGCAGGCCGAGATTGGCTGCTTTGCGTAACTGCGGAAAGCGGTCACCCTTGCAACGTGACGGGAATTCGAGGCTGATGATACGTTGGAGCAGGATGCCCAACTGGTCCAGCAATGCCTCCAGGGCGACGGCTCGGCCTGGGAGGAACTTGTGCGCCGCCACACCAGACGTATCTATAACATTTGTTATAGGTTTACGGGTAACGGGGCGGAGGCCGAGGACCTCTCGCAGGACGTCTTCCTGCGCGTCTATAAGACTCTGGGCAGTTACCGTTCAGCTTACGGCGGCTTCGCAACTTGGATGACTAGCGTGACTCGTAACCTATTGATTGACCACTATCGCCGCACCAAAAGGGACCGCGTCACCGACTCGCTCGATGACGCTATGCCCGTCGTCGAGAACAAGGCCTCTTCCGCTCGCCGCCCTGATGAACTGGCCCTTTTGGGCGAACTGAGCTCCCAGATCCAAGTCGCCTTAACCAAGCTCTCCCCCGAATTGCGCGAAGCGGTCATTCTCCGCGACCTGCAGCAACTCGAATACGGCGAAATTCAACGTACGCTCGCCGTGCCCGAAGGCACCGTAAAATCCCGCATCAACCGTGGCCGCATCGAACTCGCTCGCATTTTGCAGCAGATGGGAGTGCGCCCATCATGACTTCCCTTCCGAACTGGACACACGAAGAAATCGAAGCGCGACTCACCGACTATCTCGAAGGATTGTTGCAGCCCGAAGAGCAACGCGCCTTTGACGCCCATATTTCCGCTTGCGCGCAGTGCGAGCCGTTGCTCGCTAGTGTCTCGCATCTGCTCACCGATCTTCATTCCATGGATGAAATCGAGCCGCCGCCCCGGCTCATCTACGCCATCCTCGATAAAACTCTCGGCCCGCGTGAAACTGTTACCGGTTGGCGCGCCGCGTTTGCCTGGCTGCGCACCCTCGCCAATCCCCGCGTTGGCTATGGATTCGCTTCCGTGGCCGCTACTTTCTTGATCGTGATTTCCAGCTCCGGGTTTAACTGGCGCAAACCACACCTCGCGGATTTGAAGCCTGCAAATATTTATCGCCGCGCTGACCAACAGGTTCACTTGGTATACGCGCGCGGCACCAAGTTCGTCAGCGACCTCCGTGTGGTTTACGAAATTCAATCTCGTCTCAGTCAGGACGACCAGCAAATTCCGGCGCAGGATCGCAACCGCCAACAGCCTCCCCCTAAGGATCCCGGCCAGAGCGACGGCACCAACCCTTCGTCCCCGAAGCAGCAAAATCGTGCCAATGGCATCGACAGAAATTTGCAGATGCTCGCTGCCGATTTGCCGCTTTTCGTGGAGAGGAGAATTCGATGAAGTGTGCCGTCCATCAGGATGTGGACGCTATCGGCTACTGTCGCAACTGTGGTAAAGCGCTTTGTTCGGTGTGTGCGCGGCCCATTCGCGATGTTTATTATTGCGAAGATTGCCTGGCTGGAGCTGTTGGTATTCCCCCCAATCCACCTCCAGCCTCCGCTTCTAATCCCGCTGGCCCCACACCCTACTTAGCTGGCGCTTATGTTCCGTCTCCCGGTCAACAACCCGGGCCGATTCCGCCGCGTGCGCATACCGCCAGTAGTCCTACCGTCGCGTTCATCTTGGGATTCTGTCCCGGTCTGGGCGCCATCTACAACGGCGAATACAACAAAGCACTACTCCACATCGTGGTTTTCGCGGCCATGATTGTCGGACTGAGCAGCGACTTGGGTGCTGGCGCGGATGTCGCGCTGGCGTTGCTACTCGCAGGTTTTGTTTTCTATATGGCCTTCGACGCCATGCGGACTGCCAAAGCCAAGCAATTGGGTGAAGTCGCCGTCGATCCTCTGGAATCGTGGAGCAAAGAGCGGCCGATCGGTCCCATCATTCTGATTGGCATCGGCGTCCTGTTCTTGTTGAACAATTTCGCGTGGTTCCCGTTTTATCGGATAGAGCGTTTCTGGCCGCTGATTCTTATTGGAGTTGGCGTGTTGATGTTCCGCAACAGGCTGGGACGCTCATGATCGCGTCGCGCAGAAAAACGCCAGCAGAATCAGTGCTGGAAGAGTTGTTGGAGGCCAACACAGATGAGTGATCGCATTCATTGCAATTGCCGCCGCTGCACCATCCGCAGCTTGATGGGCCCGGCGGTGATCATCACCGTAGGAATATTGTTTCTCCTCGAACAGACCCGCAGCGGCTTTTCGTTTGGACAAACCTGGCCTGTAATCCTGGTGGTGATCGGCATCATTAGTCTCGCATCTGCAATGGCTCCCATGGATGGTCACATCTCGTCGGTACCCCCTGCACCAGCAGTTCCGCCCGCAGGCACTCCCATTCCACCCGCTAATCCCACCCCGGGAAATTATCCGAGACAGGGCCAATAGCCCTCCATGTCCCGGCCCCGCAGCAGCGGTATTTTCAGCGGTGTGGCGCTCATTCTCTTCGGCGTCGCATTTTTGCTGCACAATTATCGCGGATTTGAATTTCAGGCCGTGCTCCTTCATTGGTGGCCTCTTCTTCTCATTGTTCTTGGACTCATCAAGCTCTACGAACGCACTTCCAGCCGTTACGTGCCTGGCGCTGCCCGCATTACCGCCGGTGAAATCTTTTTGGTGATCGGCCTGCTCCTGCTAGTCGGTATCGTGGTTGGCGTCGATACCGTAACAGGTAAATGGCCCGGCAGCCATCTGGAGTTCGGTGATTTCGGCAGGAATTCTTACGACTACGACCTTGAAGTAGCCCCGAAGACCGTTCCCGCCAATCCGCGTATTACCGTGCGCTCCACTCGCGGCGACATTTCGGTGCGCAGTTCCGACGACTCTGAAATTCGCGTCAGCGGAAAAAAGAATATCCGCGCCTGGTCCGACACTGAAGCATCCCAACTGGCCGATCGCGTTTCCGTTGAAGTGGTAAAAAATGGCGACGGCTACGAAATTCATCCCACCGGATCGAACACCGGCGACTCGCGCCTCGGCTTCAATATGGAGATTGCTGTCCCCAAGAAATCGCAGTTAACCGTTCGCAACGAAAAAGGCGACATCGTGGTCTCCGATATTGCCGGTCCGGTAGTCATCGACAACCACAACGGTGACGTAGACATCCGCAATACCACCGGCGACGTCTCTATCGACATGCGCCACGGCGACGTAAAAGTTGCCGACACCAAGGGCGATATCAAGCTGGCCGGCAAAGGTGGCGAAGTGGACGTGACCAGCGCATCCGGCGGTCTTACCGTCGACGGAGAATTCTACGGCCCCATCCGTACCGACAAAATTGCCAAGGGCGTTCGTTATATTTCACAGCGCAGCGATTTGACCCTCAGCCAACTCAGCGGTCACCTGGAATTGGGCTCCGGCAATCTGGAAATTACCGATGCCCCGGGAAACTTGCAACTGCGCACCAATCGTTACGACGTCGACGTGGAAAATGTCGGCGGCAAAGCGAAAATCGAGAATCGCGATGGCTCCGTCGAGCTGCGCTTCTCTTCCCCGCCCAAAGATGACATCGATATCACCAATACCAACGCGGTAATTTCCTTGAGCCTGCCTGCCGCTTCGAATTTCGAGATCACCGCCGACTGCCATTCCTGCGATATCGATTCAGACTTTTCGGGTGGCACACTTTCCAAAACCTCCAGCGGCTCAGGAGACAATCATTTAACTGGGAAATACGGCACGGGCCGCGCCACCAAGATCACTTTGAAGACCAGTTATGGAAATATTTCCCTGCGCAAGACCAGCGGCGATTCCATGCAGCCACCCATGCCGCCGCATGTACCGAACCCACCACATCCTAACCCGCATCCTTCGCCGGAAATTCCGGAACCAGAAGAAAATTAAGCAGGTCGCTCCATTTCTCGGCTGTTTTAGCGTGCCTGCTTCTAGCGTTCCGCCACCCTCGCTAAATCTTCAAAAAATGTCGGGTAAGAAACTCCCGCGCATTCCGCTCCGCGAATCACCGTAGAGCCCTCCGCCGCCAGCCCCGCCACCGCGAACGCCATCGCAATACGATGGTCCCCGTGGGGATCAATTTCCGCGCCATGCAACTTCCCTGCCTTGCGCCCCTCTACTTTTAGTCCATCCGGCCGCTCTTCGACGGTAGCGCCCATGCGTTTTAAATTTTCGACCAACGCCGTGATGCGATCGCTTTCTTTCACCCTTAATTCGTTAGCATCGCGAATCTCAATCCCATTTTCGGTGTACGGACCCAGCGCCGCCAACATCGGCAACTCATCGATCAGCAGCGCGATTTGCTCCCCCTCAATCACGCCGCCTTTCAGCATCGCTCCCTTCACCGCCAGGTCGCCCGCCAGCTCGCCATGTGCGCTGCGCAATGTCGGCGTCTGAATAGCCGCCCCCATAGACAAAAACAAATCCAGAATCGCCGTGCGCGTGGGATTCAAACCCACGTTGTGAATCAGCAAGCTCGATTCCGCAAATAAACAAGCCGCCGCAATAAAAAACACCGCCGAAGATAAATCGCCCGGCACATCCAGCGATTTAGCCACCAATTTTCCGGCGCCATTTGTTCCCCCGCTCATACCGTGCACCCGCGTCGTTTTTCCGTGTTTTTCAACATTAGCGCCAAATTCTTCCAGCGCCAGTTCCGTGTGATCGCGCGTACGCGCCGGTTCCGTCACCGTGGTCACGCCGTCTGCAAATAATCCCGCCAGCAATACCGCGGACTTCACCTGCGCGCTGGCCATGGGCATTTTGTAATCGATCGCTTTCAGCGTTGTGCCATGAATTTCCAGCGGTGCAAAATTGTCTTCGCGCGCGCGAATATCCGCACCCATTTCGCGTAGTGGCCCTACAATGCGCTTCATCGGACGCTTTTGCAGCGAATCATCACCAGTAAGCCGCGTATTGAACTTTTGCCCCGCTAGGATTCCCGCCAACAACCGCATCGTCGTGCCAGAATTTCCCGCATCCAGTGCCCGCCAACTGCTTTTCAGCCCCCGCGTGCCACGCCCGGTAACTTTGACGGCGTCCTTCTCAACCTTCACTTCCGCGCCCAGTGCCTTCATGCACGCAAGCGTACTGTGGCAGTCCACTGCCGGCGAAAAATGCCGCAACTCGCTAGTGCCCTCCGCCAACCCCGCCAACATGGCATACCGGTGCGAGATCGATTTATCCCCAGGCGACTCCACGCCGCCGCTAATAGCCCTAGCTGGAAGTATCGTTTCTTTTTTCACCCGCAAATTTTACCACGCCAACTGCCGCGTCCTCGCACACCTCCACACTCGTCGCCCAGACGCTGTCTACCTTTCCATCGCGCAGCAACATTGGTCATCTCGATCGAAGTAGCCCGGCGCATCTACATCGCACTTGCCGCCAAAATCTTTGCTCCCTTTCCGCCGTCGGCAACACTTGTCATCCCGACCGGAGCAGACCGACGCAACCGGCGTACGCCGGCGTATCCCCTCAAAACCTTGGCGTACTCCTCCGCCCAAGGCAATACCGGTCATCCCGACCGGAGCAAACCGGCGCCTTTGCTTTTCTGCTTCGCTCCTGCGAAGCAGCCGGCCTGCGAAGTGGAGGGATCTCTCTTCGCTTTTCATCGGCGTCAAAATACTTTGAAGACAACACCGACGCAAAAACAAAAACGGCTCGGAACCTTTCTCCGAGCCGTCCTAACAACCCGAAATCTCAAGTTAACAGCGCAAGTTACAGTAAGCGATACAGCAAAAACCCCAACGCAAACGTGAATAGCGTCAATGTCTCAACGAACACCAACCCGAGAATCATCGCGCCGCGGACTCCATCGGCAGCTCCAGGATTACGCGCTATACCTTCGCACGCCGCCGCGGCAATTCGTCCCTGCCCCAGGCCGCAACCAAAAGCCGCAATCGCCACGCCGAAACCGGCGGCCAACGCGAGCGTCGTAGGGTTGAGCGGGAGCTTGCTTCCGGCGGGAGCGTTATCCTGCGCGAATGCCGCGGGAACGACCAGCATTACAATTACCAGTGCTACCAGAACGACTGCTGCTTTCTTCATTTACTACCTCCTCATGAATTGCCGCCAGGAGGTGGTTCCCGGACACCGTGCAGCCGGGCTCACGCTGGAGCGGCTAACAAAATTGTTTAGTGCTCGTCTGCCGTGGCCATCCCGATGTAAACGGCCGGCAGAATCGTAAACACGTAGGCCTGCACAACGGAGACGAAGACGTGCAGAAGTATGAATAAGATAGGGATCAACGCCGGAAGAACGCCAACAACTATGCCGAGAATTGGGGATTTCGTCCAACCACTAGTAAACGCTCCCGCAAACAGTCCAAGAAATAACCCGTAAATAATGTCGCTGGCAAAAATGTTCGCCCACAAGCGCACCGAAAGAGACAGGAGTCGCGCCGTGGTACTGAGAATTTCTACCGGAAACATTAAGGGAGCTAGCCACGCGACAGGCCCAGTAAAATGCTTCAAATAACCGATCGGGCCGTGATGGCGAATACCCTGCCAGTTGAAATACAAAAACGTGATGATCGCGCAGGCCAGCGGCACGGTATACGCACTCGTCGGCGCGGTAAGAAACGGAAACGCCCCAAACAAGTTGCCCAGCAGAACGAAAAGCGCAATGGACCCAACCATCGGAATGTAGCGCTCCCAGTGGTGTCCGGCATTTTGACTGAGCACATCCCGAATCCCGAAGCCCATCGGATTATTCAAAAGAATCTCTGCAATTTGCTGCGATGCGCCAGGCCGCTCGACCGAAAGTCGGGAGCGCACCCACACCGCCAGAAGCGTGCCAACTACTAGAACCGCCAGCGCCATGACCACATGCTCGGGAATGGGGTTTTCGGGATCCGTCGGCTTCACATGCAGCGCAGATAATAGAGACAGAGCGAAGCTGCCGAAAAACCGATTCACCAAATGAGTTAGCGCGCTTACGTGTTCCATATGGATTTCAGCTGCGAGATGTTTTGCTCCATATCCTCGAAATTTCTACAGATTACCTTTCCCGGGCTCCGCTATTTCCGCAACGTCGCAGGCCGCGCAATCTCGTACACACTTGCGACGATTGCTGCCGGTCCCAGAGCACACCAACCCACAACCATGCTGGCGAGGGGGAATTTCAGAAGCTCAAAAATAACATACACGGTAACCGCTATCAAGCCGTAGCGGAATAACACTCGGAAGTACGCGCCGATTGGTACACGTGGCTGCGGAACCCCCGCTTGAGCCTGCGACGCCGCTACCAGCGCATTCATGCCTTGCCGAAGCCAGCGAAAATTGAACCACGCCAGAACCGCGCCCACCATGAGCCCTCCGGCCCACAACGGTCGACGCAAAACTGCCGCGGCAACGCTCGCCGCTGCCCCAAAAAACAAAGTCAACCACGCGATGCGCCGCTCAGTTTGCGTTGCGGAAGTGACGCTGACTTGAGGATCGCCCATCGGTAGTTCACGGCCGGCTTCCGGGCATGCGGCGAATTATGTCTCGGACTCCGCCGAAAAATCCCAGCGCACCAAAAACCAGCATGAGCCAAGGCTTAGTGTGCAGCCAGCGGTCCAGAAAATAGCCCAACACCCCTCCGAGCAAGACCGCGCCCACAAGAACAAACGGCAACTCCATCGCCATGGCGAATTGGTTCGAAAAATTGTTCGTTTTGCCAGGCGCAGAAGAAGAATCCGGCGAATCATTTGTCGGCTTATTGTCCAAAGGCATAGCGCGCCATCCGCGTGAACGGCTCAGAATACAGCCCCGCCGCCAGCGAAACAAATACGCAGATCCCTAATACGATCGCTTCCCGCGCGCCAAACACCACCGCCGTTGACTCGCTTCCGGACTTGTTGCCGCGCCAGGCATAGACCGCGATCCGCAAATAAGAATACGCAAGTGGCAACGATGACAGCGCTACGAACCACGCTATATATCGGTGCCCGGTTTCCACAAGTGCATGAAAAATGAAATAGCGTCCGAAAAACCCAGCCGTCGGCGGAGCACCCGCCAGCGATATAACGAAAACTATCAACAGCAGAGCCATGACCGCACTGCGCTGCCGCAAGCCACTGAGATCGCTTAGAAATCCCGCGGGCGCATTCTTTTCGCCTACTGTGATTAAGACCCCAAACAATCCGGTCACCATGAACAAATAAGTGAACAAGTAATAAGTCATGGCCGTCGCGGCCCCCTCGTTAGCAGCCACGACGCCCAGAAGAACGTATCCCATCTGTCCTATCGATGAATAAACAACGATCCGTTCCACGTTCGTTTCGCGCAAAGACGCGACAATGCCATAACCAATACCGCAGATCGCCAGTCCCGCGACCATGTACCACCAAATATTCTGGGAATCCGCAAAAATTGTGAATAACAACCGCACCAGCAGTGCGGCAGCCGCAATCGTAAACGCCCCAGAGAGATACAGGATAACCGGCCCGGGAATGCCGAAATCTTTTTCACCATTCGCGTAATTAAACTCGGCCTGGAATGGTGGCACCGCAAATTTCACTACTATTCCCACAATGACTAGCAGAAATGCCGCGATCGGCAGAACTTCCAGCGTGAAAGAATGCCAGTGCACCGCTTCAGGCAAGCGCGACTGCAAAAGTTGAAGCATCTGCAAGCCCTGTTGGCTGCTTTGATGACTGAGCGCGATCACCTTTGCGACGTTGTGCCGGCTCCCAAGCGCCCTGGCAACCTGGGTGATATTGCTGGCGCCGCTCAGGCCGTAGAGCAGCGAAAACCCATACACCACAAGTGCCGAACCGAACGCGCTGGAAAACACGAATTTCACTGCGGCTGATGGAGTCCCGTTCGACAGGCCGGGAGTCGCGGCCAAGAAATATGCGCTGATTGCAGCCGCTTCCATGGCGAGAAATATCGTTACCAAATCCACCGCGGAAACCATCAGCATCATGCTTATGCACGTAAATAACAGCAAAGCAAAATACCGCCCTTGTCGAACCGCTGAAATCGTTGAGCTATTCACCGAAAGCAAAATCACCAGCGCTGTTGCGGCCAGGAATAATGCGGAGAAAAATACAAAGTAGTTATCTATCACCAGTGTCAGATGAAAACCGGCTAGCTCGCCAGACTGCGTAATTCGCGCTCGCAGCATCCCTAGCGTCAAGCCGCTGAAAGCTATGCCTGCTAACGCAATCGCCGGGTTCCAATAATTTTGCCGGGAGACTGAATTACCGCCTGTTTTTTCACCGGACGTATTGGTAGCCCAGGAATCCATGGCCAACGTCCCGATCGCAAACAGAAAAAGTTGCATCTCCGGAAGTAGCACCGCGCCATCGCCGTGCATATACGTGCGAAAAGCGCTGAGAATGTGATTGAGCATTAGTCGGTAGTCGATGTAAGCGAGAAGTTGGACTTAATAATCAAGTTGGGATGATAAGGCTTTCGCGTAGTCACGCGTTGCACACTTCCAGCGGCTGCAAACCGCGGCAATAATCACCAGCGCCACGAGTAAGTCAAGCGCCAGCATCGCAACCACCAGAATGGAAAAAACTTGCCCCGAAGCATCTCCGTATGAACGCGCAAAAGCCATAAAATTGATGCTTGCGGCATTAAGAATGATCTCAATGGAAAAAAGTTTGACGACCAGGTTTCGCCGACTTAATACCCCCGTAAGCCCAATAAAGAACAGCGCAAAACTTAAGAACAGGTAATGCGTGACCGGCACCATTAATTTAGGGCCTTCTTTTGAAATGTAGCTCGGAAACCAACCCAGGCGATCACCAACACAAACAATATCAACGTTGACGGCAGTAGCTCATTACTGAAAAAAAAATTTATCAGCTCCGCCGCACGCGGGGGCGTCGCTATCGGACCGTGAGGCAACAACACGGTTAGATTTTCGCCCGGCTGCAATAGACGGGCCAGCAGCGCCGCCGATACCACATGCAACATCAACAGCACCGTCACGGCAATTACTGCGGCTCGCGCTCTCCAACGAGGTTCCCCGGTCAAAGCGACATTCAGAGTCGAGACTTCCACGGCAAACAGAATTAGCCCTAGCATCCCACACCCAATCGCCATGAGCTGCGCTACGAATAGTAAGGGAGCGTAAAGCTGCAAGAAGATTCCTGCGCCGGCCAGCAAGCTCAGTCCAAAATAAAGAGCGCCGTAGAATGCTTTCCTGCGCGTCACTACCATCGCCGCGCTCACGATGGCGATACCCGCAAGCACGTAAAATGTAATTTCACCATGCATCGCAACACCGCCATAAACTTCGCATTAAATTTGCAAAGGAACTTTGCCGTTGTTTCATTTTTCGAATAGCAATTCACCCGCACGCTGCGTCGCTTTCACCACCGCTTTAATCAGCGTCACCCGCAGCTTCCCTTCCTCAAGTTCCAGGATTCCATCGATGGTACAGCCTGCCGGGGTGGTCACCGCATCCTTCAGTAGCGCGGGATGATCCCCAGTTTCAAGAACCACACTGGCCGCCCCTTTCATGGTTTGCGCGGCCAGCAACGTCGCCACGTCGCGCGCCAGTCCGACTTTCACGCCCGCCTCCGCTAACGATTCCAGAATGATGTACGCAAAAGCCGGTCCGCTTGCGGAAAGTCCCGTCACCGCATCCATGTTTTTTTCGTCCACCACTACCGTACGCCCCACGGCGTCAAACATAGTCCGTGCCATCTCCACGTGTTGCTCCGTGGCGCTGGCGCCCCGACATATTCCCGCCATCCCGCAATTTACCGTCGAACAAGTGTTGGGCATCACCCGGACCACCGCCGCCTTGGCCCCCAACCGCTGTTCGACGTACGAAGTGGGAACCGACGCCGCAACCGAGATCACCAGAGCATCAGGGTTTAGTTCTCCGGAAATCTCCTGCAGCACTTCCCCGATGACTTGTGGTTTAACTCCCAGCAATACGATATCAGCGCCGCGAACTGCGTTGCGATTTTCCGTGCTGGTCGTGATCCCCATCTCCTTGGCTAGCTTCGCGGCTTTCTCGCTATGTTTTACCGTTGCGGTGACATTCTGCGCCTTGAACAATCCCTGCCTCAGGTAGGCGCGCAGAAGAATCCCGCCAAGTTTGCCCGTTCCGAGAACGGCTAACTTTTTGTCTCTCAGATTTTCATCCATCGTGAAGGTATTGTTGACGACTCGTCGAGGCGCGTCAACCACGATTGTCATCAATATGTTGCGGCCGCGCCGATCCTGTCCTCGCGGCCAGTTGTCATACCTGCAATTTCCACCTAATTTCATGAAATTTTTTCTACCGTCGCTACGTATCATGAGTAGGGAGAATCGTCATGTCCGCGCGCAACACCGCCATCCAGCTCGTCACTAAAGCCGGAACGTTATTCGGCGCACTTTTTCTGGTCGGTGTCTTGCTCGCCGCCATCCCTGCTCACAAATCGCAGCCGCCGCAATTTTCTGAAGTCCAGGAATCGCAATCCATGCCATCCAATGCAACCACCATGCCAGGCATGGACAGGAGTGAGCAACCCACTCCTGAAGCCGGTGCCGTGCACGACATGTCCTCAGTTCACGACGCGCACAGTCTACATATGTATATGACCGCGCCGCGCCGTCAGACCCAGGGCGACGTGCAGCGCGCCAACGAAATTGTTACCCAATTGCGCGGTGGAATCGAAAAATATAAGGACTATCACGTTGCTCTCGACGATGGCTTCAAGATCTTCATGCCCGACATTCCTCAGCCTGAATATCATTTCACCAGCTACAAAAATGGTTTTCTTGGAGGATTAAACTTCGATCCATCGCGCCCCACCTCGCTCCTGTACAAGAAAACTTCCAGCGGCTATGAACTAGTCGGTGCGATGTACACCATGCCCAAACGTGCCACCGAAGAACAACTCAATGCCCGCGTGCCTCTCAGTATCGCCAGTTGGCATTTGCACACCAACCTCTGCCTGCCCGCGCGCGATCAAATGCGCTCCGCGGACTTTAGTAAATTTGGATTGAAAGGCTCAATCGCCACGCAGGACGGTTGCGGCACTGCCGGAGGCCGCTTCCAGCCCTCCATTTTTGGCTGGATGGTGCACGTCTATCCCTATGAGGACAGCCTGGATAAAGTCTTCACCATGCATCACCACATGGATTAGTTTTCCTACTGTTTTGCCACGGTGCTCTTCGTTCCGCCGTTGGGCACTGCGAATTCCGTATCCCCAAGCTGCCACAACAAAAATGAATATTGATCTGTCAGCAATGCCGTGTGCTGCGATTTTGTAGCCCCGATTCCACCATGCCCGGCATCGTAATCCACGCGCAGCAGCACCGGTTTCCCGCTGGAAGTGGCCGCTTGCAGTCGCGCCGTCATTTTGTTCATCTGCCAAGGGTCAACGCGCGGATCATTAATTCCCGTCGTGAGCAGCACCGCTGGATACGCGATATGGTCCTTTACCCGGTGAAATGCGCTGATCGCCAGCAGGTTCTTGAAATCATCGGAATTTTTTACCGTGCCAAACTCCGGAATATTCGCGGGACCATTCACCTGTAATTCCGCCCGCAAATCGTCCGACATGCCCACGTTGTCCAGCGCCGCGCCAAATAAATCGGGCCGCTCGGTGATGGCCCCGCCAATGGTAATGCCTCCCGCGCTAGTCCCTTCACCGGCTAGATGTTGCGGCGCAGTGTATTTGTGATCGATCAAGTACTGCGCGCAAGCCAGAAAATCCGTTATGGTATTTTTCTTCGTGCCCTTGCGGCCCCCGTTGTGCCAATCCTCGCCGTATTCTCCTCCTCCTCGAATGTGCGCTACCGCTACTACCCCGCCGCGCTCCAGCCACGCCAGCGAAGTCGGATCAAACCCGGGGTCGTACGTGTATCCGTATGATCCGTATCCGTGCAACAACGTTGGGTGCGAGCCATCCATCTTCAAACCCCGTTGATGCACGATCGATAGCGGCACCATCGTCCCATCGGCCGCCTTCACCTTTACCTCTTCCGATTCAATTCCAGAAAAATCCACCGGCGACACCGGGATTATTTTTGTGTCGGTGATCGTGTTGGTTTTTGGGTCATAGTGAAAGAATATCGACGATTTGGTCCACGAAGCCAGCCGCACAAAAACACCTGGCTCCGCCGGGTTCACAAATATTTCTTGTACCGCGCCCTCAAACGGCAAGCGAATTTCCGTCGCCGCGCCGCCCTCGTACGGCAAACGCCACAATTTTCCCAATCCACCATCGAGCTTTTGCACGTACAACGCGTCCCCTGCTGCTTGTATCCCGGTCACCACCGCATCCGAGGCCGGCATCAACACGCGCGCGTGCGCCACCTCATCTTTAGGCAGATCAACGCTCAATACCTTGAACCGCGACGCCTCGTGATGCGAAAGCAGATAAACATGATCGCCATGAATATCAAATCCCGTCACCTGGTCGCCTACGTCAGCGATCTTCCGCCATGAAGCGCTGGCGTCGTGCAAGCTGGCCAGGCTGGTCACATAAATCGTATTTTCATTCTGAACTCCATGCGCAATCACTCCGAAGGCATACTTCGATCCCGGAGGAACACTCACAAACGGAAAATCGCTTTCCGTCATGCTCACCGCTGGCGACAAACCATTGCCAAATATAGCCACGTCTTTTTCGGGATCGTCTGCGACGTGATGCAAATAATCCTTGCTGTTCAGGTAATACGAAGTTCGCGGATCTTCCGGCGCAGGTTTCCTCAGCCGGTTATAAAAAAAACTGTGATTATCGGGCAGCCAGAACACCGCGCCGAATTGCGCGCGATCGATGCTCGGGCCGGCTTCCTTTCCATCGCTGGCATCCAGCACATGCAGGACGCTGTTCTCCGAGCCGCCCGGCGAAATGCCTACCGCCACTAGCTTCCCGTCCGGCGAGGCCTGAAAATAATCGATGGAGAAATGCACCCCGTTCGCCGTGCGCGTTTGTGGGTCAAGTAGCAGCCGCTCCGCGCCGCCGCTGCCATCCCGCACATACAATTTGCGATTGTCCTCGCCAGTCGCCTGCTTCAAGTAAAACAATCGCCCGCCAAATGATTGCAGCCCGTTTACCCGCACGCCGCTATCATCCAGCTCCGCGATACGTCTCCGCAGTTGGTCGCGATTGGGTATGCGCTCCAGCACCGTGCGCGTGTAATCATTCTGCGCGCGCATCCACGACGAAACCTCCGGACTCTTCAGGTCCTCCAGCCAGCGATACGGATCGCTGACCTCCGTCCCAAAAAAAGTTTCCTTCACTTCGCGAACCGGAGTCTCCGGAGGAGCCAGCCCCGCAATAGGCGCGTCTTTCTCCGCAGTTTTTGTCTGCGCCAAAGCCAGCGTCGAACTTCCGGCGCCCAGAATCAGTACCGCCATGATTCGCACAGTAAGCGCGCGCATTCGCTCTCCTTCTTTTCCTTATTACTTCGAACGGATCTGTCGGCTGGCCAGGGGGGCAAGGCGCAGATTACACGGAAACCGCGCTCCAAAACAGTGGATGCTGCATATCCGTAACCACCGAAGCGACGCCGACCTAGCCGCAGGGTGTTCCAGTTTCGCGGTTGAGTTTGAACCTGGGTCTTGAGGTGCCTGTCCCCGTCGACTTTCTTGGCTGCGGCCGCCCACTCGCTCGAACGACAGTCCCGGAACCACTAGTCATATTTTCCTAGCCATTCCACTCCGCCAGTCGAATTGCGCCTCTCTTCCTCGCCGCGTATCATTATCTGTTCATGCTCCCGCCACGTTTTCACCACTCCATTCTTCGCTCGATTTTCCCCGCAATCTTCGCGTTCACTTTCTTATTTGGCCCCGTCTCTTATTCGCGCGCTCAGCAATCAACCGACATCCTCCCGCTTTCAGAAGTCCATCCCGGCATGCGGGGCTACGCCTACACCATTTTTGCCGGCGACCAGGTTGAAAAATTTGACCTCGAAGTCCTTGGCATCATGCCCAATTTTCTGGGCCCCAAACAATCCATCATCCTCGTTCAATTAAAAGGCCCCAAGGTCGAGCACACCGGCGTCGTCGCCGGCATGAGCGGCAGTCCCGTTTATCTGGACGGCAAACTCGCAGGCGCACTTTCGCTCAAGCTCGGCGTATTCACCAAGGAACCCATCGCAGGCGTAACACCCATCGCCGATGTCTTGAATCCTCCGGCCCAATCAAACCCGCCACAATCCGCGCAGTCAGGGCAAAACACAGCTCAGCAGTTTTCGCCTTCTTCCCTGCCAAACGACTCGTCCTCGAATCCCGCGAATAATTTCGCAGCGCAACAAGTTACCCTGCCATCCGGCGCGGCCTTGGAACCCATCGAAACACCTCTGGTCTTTTCCGGTTTTCAAGCTTCCGCTCTACGCCAATTTTCTTCTCAACTCCAGGGTTAC
Organism: Candidatus Acidiferrum sp.; assembly: GCA_036270765.1. Taxonomy (GTDB): domain Bacteria; phylum Acidobacteriota; class Terriglobia; order Acidiferrales; family UBA7541; genus Acidiferrum. The sequence goes on along the minus strand of DATBBY010000087.1, from coordinate 19,497 downwards.
GGTTTTGTCGCTGCCCAGGGTGGCACCGCTGCTCCCCGCCCCGACGACTCACAGCTGAAGCCAGGCGAAATGGCCGGAATGGTGCTCGTCCAGGGTGACGCCTCTATCAATTCCGCGTGCACCGTCACCGCCGTGCAAGCTGACCGCGTTTTCTTGTGCGGCCATCCCTTCCTAAGCCTCGGCGATGTGCAACTCCCCATGGCCCGCAGCCGCGTGCTCACCACTCTCTCTTCCGACTTGGCCTCCACCAAAATCGTAAACGTGGGTGGCTCCATCGGCACCATCACTGGCGATCACCTCACCGCCGTTACTGGAAAACTCGGGACGTCGCCCGCGATGATCCCACTGGAGCTCACGCTTTCCGTCGCTGGGGCGGAAAAACAACTGCACTTCCAGCTCGTCAATCATCCGCGCTTAACCCCGATCCTGGTTGCGCTCACCACTTTCAGTGGTCTCACTCAGAATTCCCTTTACGGCGAAGGCACTACCCTGCATCTCTCTGGCGAAATCCAGCTGAAAAATCACGCCCCCGTCCAAATTGAAAACACCTTCGCTCCTGGCGACGCGCTTTCTCCCGACGGTTTGCCTATCGCCCTCACCATGCAAAGCATTTTCTCGCGTTTGTTCACCAATAATTTTGAAGCCACCGCCATTGAGCGAGTTTCCCTGCGCGTCGAAAGTGTACCCGGTCGCCATTCCTTCACCATCGAAAGCGCCTGGCTCGAAAAAGGTGAAGCCGCTCCCGGCGAAACTTTGCGCGTGCGTGTCTTGCTGCGCCCCTATCGCGGCCCCGCGCAAGTTCAGGAAACCACCGTCCATGTTCCTGATCAGGTCACCCGCGGCACCATGCTGCGCGTCCTCGTCAGTGATGCCGACATGCTCAATCGCGCATCCCGTGGATTTGCCGCCACAGGTGCCGGCGCCTCCGCAAGCCTCGATCAGCTCATCGCTTTGCTCAATCGCGAGCGTCGCAATGATCGCCTGTACGTCGGACTTTTCTCTCCATCTCCCACCATGCTGTGGGAAGACAAGGAATTGCCCAACGTGCCTCTTTCCCAAATTAATATCGTTGATGGACGTCCAGCACCTGGCACTGTCCAGATCCTTCGCGAATCACTTTCCAGCGAATCTTCCATTCCACTTGGTGGCCCGGTCGCTGGAGTTATCTCACTCAATCTTCAAATACGATGATTACCTTTAATAACTTTCCGCCAGGAAGTCCACGCTTGAAATTTAACTTCAACATTCGACCATACCGAACTCTTTTGGCATGCCTGGTACTAGTCGTTGCATGCGCCTTCGTGGCCCGCGCTGAGCACACTCGCCGCTGGCGCAGCAGCACCTACGAAGAATTTCTAAAGGGTAAAGCCAATGGTGTGGCCGTCCGCAGCGATGGCCGCCTCGAGCTAGCTCCTAAGTTCGCCTTGATCGCCGACGCCGATGCCTCCTATCTATGGTCTCTGCGCACCGATCTTAAAGGCGTGCTCTACGCCGCCGCAGGCTCGCCCGCAAAAGTTTTCCGCTTTGACACCGCGGGAAAGCCCACCACCGTTTTTGACTCTGGCGATCTCTCTGCGCAAGCCATCGCTTTCGACCCGCAGGGTAATCTTTATGTCGGCACTTCCCCTGACGGAAAGGTCTATCGCGTTTCTTCGTCCGGTGAAAAATCTGTATTTTTCGATCCCAAGACAAAATATATCTGGGACCTCGCGTTTTCCCCCGACGGAACTCTCTACGTAGCCACTGGCGATAAAGGCCAAATTTTCGCCGTCAATTCCAGCGGCAGTGGCGAACTTTTTTACTCCAGCGATGAAGCCCATATCCGTACACTGGCCCTGGATCCCAGTGGAAATCTGATCGCCGGCACCGAGCCTAATGGCCGCGTCCTGCGTGTTTCGCATGCCAATGCGAAATCCTCCCGCCCCAATAAATCAGCGGACAAATCACTCCCCGCGGCGCAAGGTTTTGTTCTCTACGAAACCGCTAAACGTGAAGTCACCGCTCTAGCCATAGCTCCGGACGGCACCATTTACGTCTCCGCCATCGGCGAAAAGCAGCGCAACGCCACTCCCGCTCCTTCCGCAGTCTTTGTCACCCCGCAAGGCACGACTACCATTACCAACGCTCCGGTAACCTCCCCTGCTCAGTCCACCGCGCCCACGGTATTCTTGCCCTTTCCACCGGTCGTTTCTTCCAGCATCTACCGCATCAGCGCCAACGGCGCACCGGATGAGCTCTGGTCTTCCCGTGAAGATGTGGTCTACAGCCTCGGCCTCGGCGCCGACGGCCGTTTGCTCGCTGGCACCGGAAACAGCGGAGCACTGCTAGCCATCGATTCCAAAGGCGTCTTCGCGCAACTTGCCAAATCCGGCTCCGCACAGATCACTGGAATTTCCCGCGATAAAAACGGCAAAGTTTTTGTCTGCACCGCCAATCCCGGCAAAGTTTTCTCCGTCGGCCCCGAGTTCGAAGCCGAAGGCACCTATGAATCGCGCTCCTTCGACGCGCAAAACTTTTCACAATGGGGCCGCCTGGAATGGTGGAGTCCGCGCACTGCCCCAAACCCATCTTCCGTGGCGAAAAAATCCGCCGCCCATGACACCGAGCCGCGCGTCGAATTCTTCGTGCGCTCTGGCAACACCGAAGATCCCGGCAAAGAATGGTCCACCTGGTACGGCCCCTACACCCACTCGGGCGTGGAGATGGAAATTCCCCCTGCGCGATTTGCGCAATGGAAAGCCGTGATCCACGGTGGCCAGCCAGGCGATGGCGTGGATTGGGCCAGCCTGGCGTATCTTCCCCGTAATGTCGCGCCGGTAATCGATGGCATCGCCATCCAGGAGCCCGGCGTACGCGCTAACGCCACCAATATAATTTCCGCCGGCCAGCCCTCTACCGTCACCCTCAAACTGCCTCCGGCGCCCAATACTTCCGGTCTGATCATCACTCAGTCGAGCACCCCGCCAAGATTCGAACCGCCGCCGCAGGGCTTTCAGCAAAAAGGCTATGCTACCGTGCTGTGGACCGCGCACGACGATAACGACGACGAATTGCACTACGCGGTCTATTACCGCGGAGAAAATGAACAGGATTGGAAGTTGTTGAAGGACAAACTCGAGCAGAAATTTTATTCTTGGGACGCCACGTCATTCCCGGACGGGCCCTATTACCTGAGGATTGTCGCAACCGACGCGCCCTCGAATCCGCCGGCCACCGCGCTTACCATCGAGCGAATTAGCGAGCGTTTCGAAGTAGACAACACCCCGCCGGTTATCGACCATCTGCAAGCCGAATTTCGCGCCACTGATAAATCCGCCAGCTCCATCGCCGTGAAATTCACCGCTCGCGATGCCGGCAGCAGCGTAGAACGCGCCCAATATAGCCTCGACGGCGGCGACTGGACCCTGGTGCCTCCGGCCGGAAACATCAGCGATGCGCCCGAAGAACACTACGATTTTATGATTAGCGATCCGTCCCCCGGAGAACACACCATCGCTGTTCGTGCTTACGACCGCTTTGAAAATGTGGGGAGCGCAAAAACTACCGTAACCGTGACCAGTTCAAATCACCGGTAGAGTGATTTGGCTTGAAACCGCCGAATTATGGGGATTGGGATAGCATTACTGAGGACTAATCCCAGCGAGGCGGCCGCGTCGCATCTCTCTGCTCTTCGATTTCCGCGCCAAAGCCAATTCGTCCATCCCCAAACGGCTCACCCTTTGTGTGAGCAATCCTCGCCGTGCAGTTTATTTCCTTCGCCGCGTTCCCACCCACCTCGATCGGCATTCGCAGCGTAACTTCCAGTTGCATTCCGACCCGCAGCGGTGCCGACGACGCGAAAAAAAAACCTCCACGCGAAACGTTCAACGCTTCCGTAAAATGTTCGACGCTATCCGCGTCAACACCCAGCGCGCGAAAGCGCAACGGGGTGCGCAAATCGTAGCGGGTTAACCGCCGGCGCTCCTGGTCTTTCATTTTTAATTGCTCCACGTGGGGAAAACTGGCCTTCGAGTCTCGATTAGCGGGCTTCAAGTGAGCGTAGCAAAGCTGCAGGGCACGTCAAGTGACAAATTAGCGGGTACTAGGAGCTCGCACGCCAGTCCACTCGCTTTGCGCCCACTCGCGCTTCCAGTATTCTGCTGTGCATTGGACACCGAATAATGACTCCCACAAACTCAGAACACATGGCCGACGTGAACCCTCATCAAAAAACCGCAGCTGTCGAAGATTTCGCGCCTCCTTCCTGGGACTCCATCAAGCAGGCCCACGCCCGCATCGCCCCTAAAATACATCGCACTCCAGTACTGACCAGTTCTTCGCTCGATAAACTCACCGGTGCGAACATTTTTTTCAAATGCGATAATTTTCAGAAAACCGGTTCTTTCAAAATTCGCGGCGCCACAAATGCCATCTTCTCGCTCACCGATGCCGAGGTCGAAAACGGCATCGTCACTCAATCGAGTGGCAATCACGGCGCTGCCATAGCCTGTGCCGGTGGCTGGCGTGGCCTAAAAACCTGGGTCGTGATGCCCAAAAATGCGCCACCGGTAAAATTCCGCGCCGTCGAAAGTTACGGCGCGCAGGTAACCCTTTGCGAGCCCACCGTCACCGCACGCAATGAAGCCGCCGCACGCGTTCGCGCCGAAACTGGCGCCTACCTCATACATCCCTACGATGACGATCGCATCATCGCCGGACAAGCCACCGCAGCCAAGGAACTGCTCGAAGAAATAGGCGATCTCGATGTTGTGTTTGCGCCCGTCAGTGGCGGCGGCCTACTCAGCGGCACTTGCCTCGGTGCAAAAGGCCTGCGCCCGAACATTCGCATCTTCGGTTGCGAGCCAGAACGCGCCGATGACGCCTACCGCTCTCTCGCCAGCGGCATATTACAGTCTCAGGACTCCAGCGACACCATCGCCGACGGTTTGCGCGCTTCCCTTGCTCCCCGCACCTTCGCCATTCTGCGAAAACTTGTAGATGGTATTTTGCTGGCCAGTGAAGAAGAAATTATTTCCGCCACCCGTCTCATCTGGGAGCGCATGAAAATCATCATCGAACCATCGTCAGCGGTGGCCATCGCGCCATTGCTGCGCCCCGGCGCCATCGCCGCCTTAAACCTGCCGTCACGCGCGGACGGCCACGCCCCTAAACTTGGCGTGATCTTTTCCGGCGGCAACGTCGACCTATCGTCACTCCCGTTCTAATTTATTCGGCGCGAAGAATGTACGCGTCGATCGCAACTCCAAAGAACACGGAGGGTGCCCCAAGCTCGATTTGCAGCCTGAGTCTTGGGGTGGACTTAGATCTTAGGGTGCCCCAGGTTCGCCTTTGAGGTTTGAACCTGGGTCTTGGGGTTGCCTTCTGATGTTCTTCACGCCACTCGACCGTACGCTTCTTCTCAGATTTTACGTTTCTCTCAGTTTCAATTTCCCAGCACCTTTATTCTCTTCCAGAAAAGCACGCAAATCCTGCGTGGCATCCAACAACCTCACCCACTGCTCGTAATAAAGCGTCACCGGGAAGCGCCCCAGCCCATACACACTCACTCCGCCCTTTTCCCCTACACGAAATTCCAGCGCTCCGGTGCGCCGCCCAGAGCCCTTCTTTTCCAGCTCGGCTATTTTTGCTTTCAGTTCTTCATAGGATGGCTCAGCCATTTTTCCTCCATTAAACTCGAATGCCGCCGATTATACCGGACCCGCCAAGGAGTGTCCGCAAGCCAACGCTCCATCGTCAGTCACGGATTCGTTCGCCGCCACAAGACAGCTACTTCAGCACGACTTTTTCTAGCAGCGGTAAGTCCTGTGAAGACCCGCCCGCCATAAACGTGTAACTTCCCGGCACCATCTTCCAACTGTCCGACGCCTCGTCAAATATAGACAGATACGCGGGCTCGATACTAATCGTCACTTCCTTACTTTCGCCCGCCTGCAGCTTAACTTTGCTCCAGCCCACCAATCTTTTTGGAGGTTCTCCAGCATCAGCAGGAAGTGCCACATAAACCTGAGCGACTTCTGCTCCCGACTTGCTTCCGATGTTCTTTACCGTAAATGTCACGCTCGTCTGTTTGCCGGCTTTGACCTTCAAGTCCGAATACGAGTACGACGTGTACGACAAACCAAATCCAAACGGAAACAGCACCGATTTTTTTTCAGCGTCATACCACTTGTAGCCAACTTTTAATCCTTCATCGTAATGCACTTCAAACGTCGGCTTAGCCTCTCCGGTTGCCATCACCGCGGCCTTACCCAACTGGCTCGGCGACGGTATCACTTCTCGCGGATGCGGCAAATCAGCTTCGCTACGCGGAAAAGTCATCGGTAATTTCGCGCTGGGGTTCACATCGCCAAATAGAATCTTGGCCACCGCGTCTGCTCCCGTGCTCCCCGCATACCACGCTTCCAGCACTCCACTCACCTTATCGATCCATGGCATGATCACTGCAGTCCCGGATTCGACTACCACGATCGTCCGCGGATTCGCGGAAGCTACCTGGTCAATCATTGCGTCCTGGTTATCCGGCAATGACAAATTCGGCAAGTCAAAGTCCTCGCTTGTCCACTGGTGCACAAATACGATCGCCACATCCGCCTGCTTAGCTAAAGCCGCAGTGGCGGCGGGATCGGCTCCCGAGGCAAACTTCACACTCACCCCTGGAGCCTTGGCTGCGACGGCCTTTAAAGGCGAAGTCGGGAACCACACGTGGGCCTTCCATTCAGGCGCTGTAGATCCCGGCGGATCCACTTGCGCCGATCCCCCACCCGAAATCATGCCTTCATCCGCATGCGTGCCAATAATTGCAATGGAGCGTACCTTCGCGCGATCCAGCGGCAAGATGCCCTTATCATTTTTCAGCAGCACGATGCTTTGTTCCGCAATCTGCCGCGAAGTCTCCAGCCCACCTTCTACATCCACGACGCTTCTCTTCCTCGGAAAGTCCACGATACCGCTCAAAAATTCTGACCGCAGAACGCGTCGCACGTGATCATCCAGTTCTGCGACAGGCACTTTGCCCTCCTGAACCGCTTTCTTCAGCGGCTCGCCATAATAAATATCTTCAGGTTCCTCGTTATCCAGACCAGCAGCGGACGCTTTCACCGTGCTGTGTGTGCCGCCCCAATCCGATACCACGAAACCTTTGAACTTCCACGCTTTCTTCAGCACTTCCGTAAGCAAATATTTGTTTTCGCAAGCAAAATCGCCATTAACCGCATTGTAGGAACACATCACCGCGGCTGGATTGCCAATCTCGATACCAATGTGAAACGCCAGCATGTCCGTCTCTTGCAGCGCGCGCTTCCCGATCACCGAATTGACTTCGTTCCGCCCGCTTTCCTGATCGTTCACCACGTAGTGCTTGATGTCCCCGATGACATGCTGCGCCTGTTCGCACTTGATGCGATTGCCCACCAACGTCCCCGCGAGAATCGGATCTTCCCCCAGGTATTCAAATGTCCGCCCGTTACGCGGTTCGCGCGTAATATTCGTCCCGCCGCCTAGAGTCATGTTGAAGCCTTGGGCACGCAACTCCCGCCCGATCAGCGCGCCATATTCGCACGCCGCTTGCGGATCCCAGCTCGCCGCCGAAGCAATGGGGGATGGTAGCGCCGTCGAATATCTCCCATTTTCCGCGCTGCTCCGTATCCCGTAGGCTGCGTCACTCATCTGAATCATGGGAATTCCCAGCCGCTCCACACCGAACACAAATCCCGCCCCGCCATTGCCTAGATACGCCTTGGGAAACACCTTGCCCGGCCATCCCGGCATACCTTCGCCATGCACCAGATCGATTTTTTCGTCCAGCGTCAATTCTTTCAGCACCATCTCAGCCCGTTCATCCGGTGAAAGTTGGGCGTTCATCCACGGACGATCTTTAGCGGCACCCTCTTCGCCCTCATGCAAACGGCCCTGCGCAAACGATGCTGCGCCACCCAAGGAAATAGCGACTGCAGCAGTGAGTCCTAAGCATAAACAACGAACCTTCTTCATCGGCAACGTCCTCGTGAAAGCGCTCATAAATGCGCGCCTATGATAGCCGTTTTCGCTCAAATATTGCGCCGGATCTTGCAGCAGTCTCAAAAAAAAGATTTCAGAACAGCATTAGCCAGCTCTAATACTGACCGGTTTAGCACAGAACGGCCCTTCCATAGATGACACACTTGCAGCCGTAACGGGGTGCATTTGTGACTAAATCGAGTATGGGAAAAACCTCGGCGAAATCGAATATAAGCCGTTGGTCTCAGCGGACGCGGAAACTGTGGCACAAATTCTCGAGCGAGAACAAGGCTCACTCATTCACGATTGGTTTACATTGGTGGAAAAGCAAGAAGACCTGACGGCCATTCCACTGACCTACGAAGAGCGCTCCGGGCACTTGCCGCAATTGCTAGCCGATGTGATTGCCAGGCTGGACTTCCCCGTGGAAGCGCTTCTATTTCGCCGGCCGCCGGTCGCCACGGCGATCTGCGACGCAAACAGGGCTACTCTGCGGCCATGCTCGTGGAGGAGTCGCGAATTTTGGAGGTTTGCCTGTTCACCACTTTACATAAAAACAACACTCGGCTGGACTACGATCACCTACTACCCGACGTAGTGATAATCGCGGATGAAGTAGAGGCGCAGCTGAAACATCAGATGCTGCGTTACATCTCCAAGAATGCGATTGGAACGTAGACCAAGTGCGTTGATCCACTGGACTCCTGGGAAATTGCTCGGCCGGTTTTTTGAAGTCTCTTTTTATCCCCCTTCCTGCAAGTGAATGCACCAACATGTCTCCGATATTTGCGGCGAAGGAGCGCATGAGCGAAGCAACAACTGAGTGCGTGCTACTGATTGAATGCTGGCCGGCAGATGCGGACGTGATCACCAATGCCCTGGCCAACGATGTGCAGTCGCGGTTCGCGGTGGAGAATGTTCACGAATTGTCTGATGGCTTGGAACGCATTGCCAAAGGGGACGTTCGAGCGGTCATCGTGGACATTGAAATGCCCAATGGTCGCAGTGTCGCAGCCATTGAACGGCTGCTGACGGCCGCCCCGCACGTTCCCATTCTAATTCTTAGCGCTGCCGAAAATGAGAGCGTTGCTCGACAAGGGGTGGAACGGGGAGCGTATGACTATCAGCTGAAGCGCAACTTCGATAAGTTCCGGTTACGCAGAACGGTACGGGCAATGCTTGAGTACCATGCCGCTGATGAACAAGCGTTTATGTATCGACAATGCGCAGAGCTATCGCTGCTATGCACCGGCGACGCCGTCGTGATCAGCGATAGCACGGAACGCGTCACGCATTTGAACTCTGCCGCGGAGTTGATCACCGGATGGTCACAAAAGGAGGCGCAAGGCGAGCCGTTAAATAAAATATTTGGTGTCATCGACTGCAAAACCCGGACAGGTTCTGCCGATGGGCTACCGCGGGGTTGGAGGCCAATGGGATCTCACCTTGTACGCGCAGTGGCATATTGATAAGGCGCGATGGCTTTGCATTGAACGTAAAAACCTGTTCTGCGCATATCCGTGATCGCCATGGGAACATCTCCGGCAACGTAGCCGTTTTCCACGATCACGGGGCTGCGCGCGTAAAAACACTTGAGCTTTCACACCAGGCGCAGCACGATTTTTTGACTGACCTGCCAAACCGCTCGCTGCTCAATGATCGCATTAACCAGGCCATTTCCTTTTCCAGGCGCTATCACAAACAGCTAGCGGTGATGTTCGTGGATCTTGATCTGTTCAAACGGATCAACGATTCGCTTGGTCACGCCGTGGGGGACAGATTGCTTCAGGAGGTAGCCCACCGCATCGTATCCTGCGTGCGTCGTTCGGACACCGTCGGACGTCACGGTGGAGATGAATTTGTGGTCCTCCTCTCGCAAGTCGGGCATGCCGAAGACGCGGTGTTCATTGCCAGAAAAATTCTAAGCTCTCTGGCTACTGGCTACTTAATCGACCAGAAGCATCTGCAAATTAATGCCAGCATCGGAGTCAGCACCTATCCCGACGATGGACACAACGCGGAAACACTGATTCATCGCGCCGACACCGCCATGTATGAAGCCAAAAAACTAGGCCGTAACAATTGCCAATTCTTCCGCGCTGAGATGCAGGCGCGCGTCGCGGAGTGGCAGAGTCGAGGGCAGCTTACGCTGTGCGTTGGAACGAAACGAATTCGTCCTGATGTACCAACCCAAGATCGACTTGCGTACCGGCGAGATTAGTGGAGTGGAAGCGCTGCTTCGCTGGAAGCATCCGGAGCGCGGGCTGATTCAGCCGTTGAAATTTGTGCCCATCGCAGAAGAGTCCGGATTGATCGTGCCCATCGGACACTGGGTCTTGCTGGAAGCCTGCCGCCAGGCTTGCTTATGGACTGTGGCCGGTTTGCCACCGGTGCGGATCGCCGTGAACGTGTCCGCGTTGCAGTTCGCTTCCAAGGATTTTTTGTCCAGTGTTCGCGCGGCACTGATTTCCACCGGAATGGACCCGCGCAATTTGGAACTGGAGTTGACCGAGACGGTATTGACGAAAGATGCACAATCGGATATGCAAACCCTGCGCGCCCTGAAAGCCATCGGCGTGCAACTGGCGGTCGATGATTTTGGAGTGGGCTATTCCAGCTTCAGCTATTTACGAAAATTCCCCTTGGACGCCTTGAAAGTCGACCGCAGCTTCATAAACGACATTTCTTCGAACCCTGACAATGCCATGATTCTCAGCGCCCTGATTAACATCGGAAAGAGCCTTAAGCATCGCGTGATCGCCGAAGGCGTGGAAACCGAGGAACAATTGCACTTCCTCCAAAAGGAAGGATGCAGCGAGGGCCAAGGATACTTTTTCAGCCGCCCTATAATTGCCGAGCAGTTCGCCGAATTTCTGGAACGTGGTGTCACCGAATCAGTGGTGCATTAACCCCAAAATGCGCAATTGCCGCTGAACCCGGAGCCAATCATTCCGGAATTTTGCCCTCTCGGCTTGCCAATATTCCCGGGAAAATAACCTCGGAAAGCATCCTTAGCAAATCATATCCGCATCAGACAAAACACTCGGTTGGGCCTTGCTTAGTCGGTATCGGAAGACTGAACCGGCATGGTTTACGAGTCGGTTATCTGACCCTATGTGATAACTTTCATTAATTGGGGAGTGCCGGGTGGGGCCTTCCGCGGAAACATCTTTGTCAGAAATAAAATGTAATATCACCCGTGTATCCATCGGTCGCAACCGCCTCGTCACCTCGTCCAAGAAACAAATCAAGCCAACTCCAAAATCCCTACTTCGGGCCAACTGATGAAAACCCATTCGCAACTGCTAGGAACGGCTGATCGCACTCTCCAGTTTTCACCAATTGGTCTCCTGGCGCTTGCTCTCCTCTCGACCACCTGGCCCATTACCGCCGCCGCGCAGACCAATGACTCCAGCGCATCGCAGGTGACTTCCCGACCTTCGCGAATCACTCCGCCCCGCATCACGCAAGCCATCGACGAAAAACAATTGGTGCTCCTCCGCGGCAATGTTCATCCGCTGGCGCAACCCAAGTTTGACCAGGGCGCGGTAAGCGATGCGCAACCGCTGGATCGCATGCTCCTGTTTTTACAGCGCGCACCAGAACAAGAAGCTGCACTACGCCAATTGTTGGACGATCAACTCACTCTTAATTCGCCAAAGCATCACGCCTGGCTGACTCCCCAACAATTCGGCGCGCAATTCGGACCCGCCGACGCCGACCTCCAGACCGCTACGAATTGGTTGACTGCCAAAGGATTTCACTCCATCCAGGTCGGGCCGGGACGCACCGCGATCCAGTTCTCAGGCACAGCGGGTCAAGTGCGCGATGCCTTCCGCACCGAAATTCACCGCTACGTGGTGAATGGCGCTGAACACTTCGCCAACTCCACCGATCCGCAAATTCCCGCGGCCCTGGCCCCTGTAGTGGCAGGCGTGGTCTCCTTGCATAATTTTCCGAAGTTCGCCCACTCTCACAAGTTGGGAAATTTTCATCGCGCCCGGGATGGCGGCGCTATCGAACCACTATTTTCCTTTGCCGGCTGCGGCTCCAATTCGAATCAGCAGTGCAACGGGCTCGGGCCCGCCGACCTCGCCAAAATCTACAACGTTCCGTCCAATCTCGATGGCACCGGACAAACTATCGCCGTAGTAGGCCAGTCGAATATTAATCTCGCTGACGCGCAACAATATCGCGCTATCTTCGGCTTGCCGGTGAACGATCCCGTTATCGTGCTAAACGGACCGGATCCCGGCATAACCGCTGCTGACGAATCGGAAGCCATCCTGGACGTTCAGTTGGCCGGCGCGATGGCCCCCAAAGCCACAATCAAGCTGGTGGTCTCTGAACCGTCGCAATCCTCCGCCACCGCAGGCATCGATCTATCCGCTCTGTACATCGTCGACAACAACATTTCCGGGATCATGAGCGAAAGCTATGGCTCCTGTGAAGCAGGCCTCGGCACCGCGGGCAATAACTTTTATAACGCTTTGTGGGAACAAGCCGCCGCGCAGGGCATCACCGTGCTGGTATCGACCGGCGATAGCGGCTCCGCAGCTTGCGATGATCCTAACTCCGTCGACTTTGCTTCGAACGGCTTGGCGGTGAGCGGAATTGCATCCACTCCTTTCAACGTAGCCGTCGGCGGCACCGACTTCCTCTACAGCGCCACCAACCCATCTTCAACTTACTGGAATGTCACCAATTCCGGCACGCCTCCCACGGAGTCCGCCAAGTCCTATATTCCGGAAACCCCCTGGAACAATTCCTGCGCCGCAACTGGATTAACTGGCTGCACCGCAAGCATCATCAATGCTGATAACTCCAGTTTAATCGATCTTGTCGCCGCCAGCGGCGGGCCCAGCTCCCTCTATTCCAAACCGGCATGGCAAGCGGGCATCACTGGCATGCCTAACGACAATAAACGCGACATTCCCGATATTTCTCTATTCTCCAGCAACGGCACTAACAACAGTTTCTACATTGTTTGCCAGAAAGATTCTACCGGAGCCAGTTCCTGTGATTTGAACTCGCCTTTCCTCGATTTCAGTGGTGTCGGTGGAACGTCCGGCGCGGTGCAAGCGTTCGCGGGAATAATGGCCCTCATCAATCAGAGTCAGGCTTCCGTATCAAACCCGGCGCCCCGCCAGGGCAATGCAAACTACATTTTTTATAAATTGTATAAACAGAATCCCACGAAAATATGCCCGTCAAACCCTGCCGCCGTCACCACTACTAGTTGCATATTTTACGATGTCGTTACCGGAAATATTTCCGTGGCCTGCCAGGGTGGCACTGCAAATTGTAGCAACACCAGCACCGCCGCCAACCAATACGGTGTGTTGGCTAGCGCCGGCGTTCCCGCTTGGACCGCCGCCTCTGGCTACGACCTGGCCAGCGGTCTCGGTACTGTGAACATTGCCAATCTGGCCGCCGCTTGGGGCGGTGTCGGCTTGACGGGTTCCACCACCACCATCAGCGCTTCACCCAGCGGAACAATTGCCCACGGCGCAAATGCTAGTTTCACCGTACACGTAGCCTCAGCAGGCGGAACACCCACTGGACAAGTTTCGTTAATCGCCACTCCCGCTGGCGCAGCACAAACCGGCATTGGCCCCTTTTCATTAAGCACCGACACTGCAACATTTACTACCAACATGCTCCCCGGTGGCACCGCCTACAACGTCGTTGCCCATTACAGCGGCGACGGCACCTTCGCACAGAGCGATTCAGCTCCCGTTCTAGTGACCGTCAGTAAAGAAAGCAGCAGAACGGCCGTGACCCTAATCACCTTCGACTCCAGTGGCAACCTCATTAGCTCCAACGCCACCACGGCAGCCTACGGTTCTCCCTACATCATGCGCGTGGATGTCACCAATGCTTCCGGTACTTCCTGTTCCACGAACCTCAATAACGGAACCATTCCCCCGATCAACACCATCCCCTGCCCCACGGGCAACGTTTCCATCACTGACAACGGTGCCGCCCTCAATGATTTCACCAACAGTAACAGCGGCGTCGCCTCTAATGTCGCTCCTTTAAACAGCCAGGGATTTTTTGAAGATCAACCCATTCAGCTCCCCGGCGGAAATCACAGTATCGTCGCCGCTTACGCAGGCGACACCAGCTATACCTCCAGCACCTCTCCTGCGGACGCCATCTCCATAACCAAGGCCGGCACCGGCGTGACCATGAATCCTATTCCCAATGCCTCGGTGAACTTCCCCATCTCTTTGTCTGCGACCGTCACCACTGCCAGTTCCGGCGTCGGCCCAACCGGAACCATTACGTTCACCTCCGGCGGCACAACTCTCGGAACCGCACCGGTAATTGGCACCGCCGCTATCCTCACTCCATTCACTCCTGCAACCGGCACCGCTACGTTCGCTGCCACGTTTACAACCACCGGCGCCAAAAGTGTCACAGCTGCATATAGCGGAGATTCAAATTACTCGCCCTCCGCACCATCCGCAGCGATCTCCGTCAACGTGACCTCCTCCGGCTCATTCAACATTACCGCCTCGCCTGTAGTCGTTACTGCCGGCGGTAGCGGCGTTTCAACCGTCACGGTCACTCCGACGGACGGCTTCACTGGCAGCGTGCAAGTTTCTTGCGCCGGTGCAGGTTTGCCGCCCGGCGTCAGTTGCTCTCCAAATCCGCTGACCATCGCCGTCAGTGGCACTGCGCCGGTGACAGCCGGGCTAACGGTCATGGTCGTCGGCCCGTCGACAACCTTGTCAGCTTCCAGAATTTCAGACCAACACCCGCACTACGCCGCGGCGATCGCTATCCCGCCAACAAATTCAAACGGCACGCATCTGACCGCCCACCTCACAACATGGTGGTCACTCAGCGCACTCTTAGGCCTGGCTTCGGTCTTGCTCTTCCTCTTCCCCGGCTTGCGACCACGCAATCAACTGCGCTCCGCCTTCGGCCTAGGCCTGCTGTGCGGGTTGAGTTTCACCTTGGGATGTGGCGGCGGCAGTAGTTCAGGCGGCGGTGGAGGCGGCAATCAGGTCGCTTCTCACACTACCCTGACCGTAACCAACGCGAAGCAGGCCTCCAACAACAATTTTGCGTTCAACGTCACGGTGACGTCCTCGGGCGCAAGTCCCACCGGCCAGGTCCAGCTCTTCGACGGAAGCACCGCGTTAGGTCTCCCGATAAGCCTTTCGAATGGCACTGCTTTGATCAACACCGGCTTGGCCGCTGTCGGCACTCACGGTGTTAGTGCGCATTACTTGGGCAATGGCACCACTCTCGCATCCGCCAGTGGCGCGATAAACCTGACGGTCACTGGCGCCACAGTCGTGGCTTTGACAAGCACTCCAAGCGGATCCGCAAATATTAACTTAACCATTCAGTAGTAGGTAGATGATCGGAATTTCGTTCGGAGTAGAACCCCTCTCATAAATGCCTCAGGAGAATCAAGCAGCAAGCAAGATGAAGCATTCCAGAAAGTTTTCAGCGTGACGCTCATACCGCATTACCAGCCGCCGAAAAACTCTGCAACCAACAAATAGTCTTTCGATTTTCCAGCGTCGACGGTATCGCTTAGTCTCGCGCAGTATGACGCATACGTTTGTCGATGCGACAACCGTCGACTCCGGCTCTTTCAACCGGCCCGTCACTGGTGATCGGTTCGGGCAATACTAGTGCGTTTCTCGTTACCCATCTCGTGAGACTTCCAACCGGACTTCTGGGAAGCAAGCGAAGAAGTGGTCAGAGCGAGCGTCGGTAGCCGCTTGGCGTCATGCGGGTGATGCGTCGGAAGACGCGAGCCAGGTGATGTTGATCGGCGAAGCCGCTCGCCAGCGCAACTTCGGTGAGCGATGCTCGCGGGTCGCGCATGAGGGATTGCGCGCGCTTCACGCGTTGATGCAATAGGAATTGGTACGTGGTCTGGCCGGTGGTCTCGCGAAAGCTGCGAATGAAATGAGAGCTGCTCATCCCAGCCTCCCTAGCCAAATCGCCTAAGCGAATATCGCTTTCAATATTCGCTTCCATAAGGTCCTTGCATCGACGAAGGACAGAAGGAGCAATCCCGCCTACCGAATTTTGCCGAGATGGAGGGCTAACGGAATAGTGATGCAAGAGATGACTGGCAAACGCAGTGCTTACGCCGTCCGTAAACAGCGTTCCGTTTTGGAATCCTTCGTTTTTCTCGTGAAGCAGAACCTCTACGAGGCTACGGAGAATCGGGTCATCGATTGTTTCGCGCGCCTGAAGGGAATAATAAATCCAGACTCGTGGCCAATTCGATCCAAGGCATTCTTCTGCAGGAGGACGCTACCGAATCTTACGTCATTTCGGAAATCGAAGGTTTTCGATTGATTGAGTTCGCAGATGGAGATGGTCCCAGCCGGAACTGCCTGCGATTGCAATCCTTCCGAACCACGCCAGCGTGCCGAGAAGTCCGATAGAGCCATCGCTACGCTGATTTCCTGTGCTGCGGGAGCCGTCCATTTGCCCTTTGGAGCAGCGGATTCCATGATTTCCACCGGTAACGTTGAGAGCGTACTAACTGGCACGCGAGCACGAATTGTATGTTCACGGTTCAACTTTAGTGTCCTGAAAGGATCGCCTGGGAATTCTTTTGATGAATGTAAGGAGCTTAGCGTTACGTGGTTTGTTTTTACAGGTTCCCGCACATTTGGGGATCGAGGGAGCCAGCGCAGTTATGCAATCAAGTGCCAGTTGCGCTCCAGAAAGGGGCTTAAGGGAATCCTGGGTGGATTGGTAATGGGAAGTCGGCTAGTGTTTATCGATAACCCGGCGCTTAGGCAATGTCATTCTGGATGAGGAGGTACAGGATATCAGGTAGCAAACTTAGCAGAGGTACGCCGATCCGATTTATGAGACGGGTTCTTAGATTCAACTGGAACGGAATTAATTATTGAGGACCGGCGGAAAGAAGACGCCCCAGAAGTGCGGTGACGGCGTCAAAAATTCTATCGGCTGCAGTGACCCGCCTTGCGATAATTGCGCGGCACGTACGATGCGAACTTCAATACGAGCTTCGGTTTGGGGATGCTCGATCGTAAGCTTCGCCCCCGCAGGAAAACCCTCAGAGACTAACAGCATCGCCCCTGTTTGACTTACCGTATGCGTTTCCGCTTGCACCGGCTTGGGTTGATCCGGCACATGCAGTAACACTGGCATGCGCAGCAGAACCCGTTGCGCGCGGCGGCGTTCCTCTGCTGTAGGCTGCCGTGTAACTCCCGGCCGCGTGCCAGTAGCTGCCGAGGCATTGATGTCAGAGTTGCTTTTCACAGCTCCAGCCCCCAGAAATCCATCTCCGGCGCGACTAATTCGATGCCATATTCCCAGCCGTCCGGACGCGGGCCGCCTTTCCACACCACCACCGCGGCATTAGTGGAATGATTGGCAATATTCGTGAGCGCTACCCGATCTTCCAGTTCTAGCGATTGCTTCAGCACGATCATGCAACCATAAGGATTCACAATTCGCGTATGCGCAGCCACCTGAATGCGTTCGCCCGTTGCGGTGTCCCACTCAATCCTTACCGGAACCCGCGAGTTCATGCGCGGCCCGCGACGCTGCATTGCATGGCGCGTGCCGGCCTGCTTAGATTCGACAAACTTTACGGACATAATTGCCTCGAGCACGTAACAAACAAATCTCAGGACCCACTACGGTCAGTAAGGTCATGCTAAAGTTGCGTACAAAAGCGGTCAATGGAACTGTTTCAAAATGGTACCGAAGCTACATCTGGCCCTTTGGACAGGGTAAAGCAGGGCTGCAGTGGCAACCGCAACCGCCAGAAATTTAATTGTAAATGCCGATGACCTCGCTTGGACCGAGGGTGTAAATCGCGGCATCGCGGAAGCCCACCGCAATGGCATCGTCACCAGCACCTCGCTCTTGGCCAACGGTGCGTCCTTTCCCTCCGCTGTGGAATTAGCGAAACTTACGCCCTCTCTAGGTGTCGGCGTACACCTCAATCTAAGCGATGGCAAGCCAGTATCCCCGCCTGAAACCGTGCAAAGCATCGTAAATGCCCGCGGTGAGTTCGTCGGCGGGCCGGAAGCCTTATTGCTACGCATCGCCCGCCGAAATCTGCGCCTCAGTGAAGTCGAAATCGAATGGGAAAGTCAGATTCAGAAAGTACGGAACGCCGGTATTCACCCAACACATCTCGATGGTCACAAACATGTACACATGCTGCCGGGGATGTTTGAAATTGCCTTACGCCTCGCCAAGCGCAACTCGATTCCAGCCATTCGCATCTCACATGAAGGTTCTTCGCTGCGGGCCGCGCTATCCACAGGAGAAAACCAAAATGTCCCGCTGGTCATGAAGCAAGGCGTTCAAGCTCGCGTGCTCAAACTTTTAGCCAGAGACGCTCGCGCGTTGGCGGAATCGGCCGGCATCGCCACCACCGATTATTTTTGCGGCATAGCCCAGACCGGGGAGTTGACCGTCGAAGGCATGAAATGCCTCCTGCAAAACTTGCCGGAAGGCACCACCGAAATGATGTGTCACCCCGGCTTCATGGATAAAGATTTGGAGGAATCCGCAACCAGGCTGCAGGATTCCCGCGAACTCGAGGTTGAGATACTAACTAACCCGGACATTAGAAATCTTGTCGCCTCACAAGGGATTCGCCTGATAGACTATGCTTTCGTGGCCGGTAAGGCCTGAGTGCGTCCCTATAGAAACACACGAGTAGGTTGCTGAAAAAACATGAGAAGCGAATCCCCTGTCCGCTACTCCATCGTCGTGCCGTTCTTCAACGAACAGGAAAACGTGCCCCCGTTATACATGAAGCTCACCGAAGTGATGGACTCAATCGGCGAGCCTTACGAACTCGTCTTTGTGGATGACGGCAGCCGCGACAATACCTTCAAGGTTCTCTCCGAAATTTATGAGCACGATCGTCGCGTCAATCTCGTGCGCTTGCGCCGCAATTTCGGTCAAACCGCCGGATTAAAAGCCGGCTTCGACTTTGCGCGCGGTGAAATTATCATCTCCATGGATGGCGACCTGCAGCACGATCCCGAAGAAATTCCCCGCTTCCTCGAAAAAATCGAAGAAGGCTACGACCTGGTTAGTGGCTGGCGCCACGAACGCAAAGATCACTGGCTTATGCGCCAGGTTCCCAGCCGCGCCGCCAACTGGATGATGGCCCGCCTTTCCGGCATCGACTTGCACGACTTCGGCACTACGTTCAAAGCCTATCGCCGCGAAATTATCCAGGAAATTCAACTCTACGGCGAGCTGCACAGATTCATTCCTGCGTTGGCCAGTTCCACCGGCGCGAAAATCGCGGAAGTCCCCATCACCAATCTCGATCGCAAAAGTGGCAAGTCCAATTACGGAATCGGTCGCACCATTCGGGTTTTTCTGGATTTGCTGATCGTAAAATTTTTGCTGGATTACTCCACTCGTCCGCTGCAATTTTTTGGCTTGCTGGGCGTCGCAGGCGCCGGCTCCGGCTGTTTAATTGCAGCTTTTCTGGCTTTCGAAAAATTTTACAAC
>DATBBY010000086.1:0-26657 GCA_036270765.1 Candidatus Acidiferrum sp. | reverse complement strand
CTAGGCTCGTGTGAGGCTTTCAGCGTGACTGATTTCTTATTGTTCGTGGTTATTGCCGCACTGCACGAGCATGCTTCGCAAAATGTCCACCAGATCGACAATCTCGCCCTTCCCTTGCACGTCAAACTCTATTTCAAAATTTCCTTGGGCCGTGTGATCAACCGCCTACTTCAAGCTCAGAAGTGGCTTGATGACTTAGCGCGGCAAGATATAGCTGACCCAAATGCTGACGAGCAGGGTCACGACTGAAACAATTCCCAGTGTCCATTCGGCCCTCCAGATAAGATGCCCAGCTTAGGCGTGATCTGTCTTGACCCGGCAAATGATAATCAAAACTAACCGAATGCTTCGGGCGCGCTCGACTGTGCACCAACTGTGCAAGAATCCAACGTTTTCAATCCATTCGAGTTGTCTTTGAGCGAAAAGCAGATTCCCCGATTTGTTGGAAACGTTAGTAATTAGAAGTAATGGACGGAGTTGTTGGAGTCGAGTATCGTGCGCCCAAGGCAGGCGCGCTACCAGGCTGCGCTACGCCCCGACAATGACGTGCTGTATTGAGTTTAAGTCACTTTTGAACTTTGTTGCAGTCGAAATCACGCTACCCGTAACAGCGCATGTTAAAAGGGTGACGCTATGACGAGATTGCAACCAAGTACAGGCGCGTATGTGGAGGGTGACAGAGAATTCCTCGGAGCGTCGGGGTCGTCGTAAGGAGAGGACCACTAGCGATCGATGGCCTTCATTGCGGCTGCGGCGTAGCGCTCGCCGGCGATTTCATTTCGAGGGACTGCGGCCTCCAGTTCCGCGACGTCCGGTAAGGTCAATCGGATGTCAACGGCGGCCGCATTTTCCTCAAGGTATTTCCTGCGCTTAGTTCCGGGTATTGGTACCAAGTCTTCGCCCTTGGCCAGCACCCATGCCAAAGCCAACTGCCCGGGCTTTACGCCCTTACGTGCCGCGATGGCCTTCACGCGTTGGACCAGCGCCTGATTCTTGTCAAAGTTTTCGCGGGCAAACCTCGGCATGCGTTGGGTCCGCGCATCACTCTCACCTAAATCGCTAGGTTTTGTAATTGTGCCAGTCAGGAACCCGCGTCCTAAGGGGCTGTACGGCACAAATCCTATGCCTAGTTCGCGAATAGTCGGAAAGATGTCTTTTTCCGGAGTCCGCTCCCACAGGGAATACTCTGTTTGCAGCGCCGTAATCGGATGCACTTTGTGCGCTCGCCGAATTGTCGCGGGTGAGGCTTCCGACAGTCCCAGATACTTTACCTTTCCTGCCTTCACCAATTCGGCCATTGCGCCCACCGTGTCTTCGATCGGGGTGTTGGGATCCACACGATGTTGATAGTAGAGGTCGATATGGTCCACGCCCAGGCGCTTTAAAGAAGCGTCGCACGCGGCACGGACGTATTCCGGTTTGCCGCTGATGGACCATTGATTGGGATTTTCTTTGGTGCGCACGTTAGCGAATTTGGTGGCCAGAAAGACTTCGTCGCGGCGAGAGCGAATTGTCTTGCCAACCAGCTCTTCGTTGTCGCCGATTCCGTAGGCGTCGGCAGTATCCAGGAAGTTAATGCCGCGATCAAGCGCTCGCAGAATCGTCGCAGCGGACTCTGTATCGTTTCGCTCGCCGTAGAACTCACTCATACCCATGCAACCGAGTCCCATCCGGGAAACGACTGCGCCTTGTGAACCGAGTTTTACTTTTTTCATGCTCATAACTGAGTAGATGGCTTAAACAGCCGGGTGGATACAAAGGTTTTTTGTTTTTACGGCGGTTTTTTTACCACAGCCAGCGGTATAGAGAACCGCGTACGCGTGTCGCTATTCTTCTGGATGGCTACGGTTGGACTTATTTTAAATACAATTCCGGCAGGCAGGGCGAATCGGGATGGGTGGACATCGTTTTATCCACGGAGTAACAGACGGGCTCGAGATTGCAATCGACGCATCTTGGTTTGCGGGCCACGCACACTCGACGGCCATGCCAAATAAGTTGATGCGAGAATTGGATCCACTTATTTTGTGGGATTACCGCCATCAGATCTTGCTCGATTTTCTGGGGTTCTCCCTTCCGGGATAAATCCAGTCGTCGCGATAATCTGATCACGTGCGTATCGACTACGACGCCAACAGCGATCCCGTAGGCCGTGCCCAAGACTACGTTGGCTGTTTTACGCGCCGCTCCCGGCAACGTCAGGATTTCCTCCATGGTTCGCGGCACTTTTCCGCCGAATTCTTCCACGATCGCTTTACTCGCGCCCATCACCGATTTTGTCTTATTCCTGAAGAATCCCGTCGGCCGAATTTCCTGCTCCAGTTCACTTGGCGTAGCATAAGCGAACGCCTCGGGCTTGGGATATTTTTTGTACAGCGATTCGGTCACCTGATTGACGCGCACGTCGGTGCACTGCGCGGAGAGAATGGTAGAGACCAGTAGTTGGAATGGATTTGCGTGTTTTAGCTCGCAGGTGGCGTTGGGATACATTTCGTCCAGGCCCGAGAGAATGGCGGCAACTCTGCGTGGATCGGTGCCCAGTACACATTCTTTTTTGCCGATCTTGCGAGTCTTCCACGGTGATTGACTTTTGGAGAGCCCCGGTGCCGCCTTTGTGCGCGCTGATTTTTTCTTGAGTGGCTTTTTGCTTGGCATGACGCGTCAGAATAGCACACGTGCAAACAGTTCATTCAAAGAACGGCCGCGTGTCAAGAGAACGCGCCGCTAAGATTAATTGTTAGCTCCGAGCGCTTAAAAAAGAGAGCACGCGACGAAACGCTTTGCCACGATGGCTGTACAGGTTTTTTTCTTGGGGCGGCAGCTCAGCAAATGTCTTGTGCAACACTGGCAAATAAAATATCGGGTCGTAACCAAAGCCGCCAGTCCCACGCGAAACCTCCAAAATCTCACCATCCGCACGATTGCTTATCACCGCGATCGGCAGGCCTTGGCTGATCACGGTGATCACACAACAGAAATAGGCGGCACGCTCCTGGCGGGGGCTGCCTGCAAGTTCTCGCAGCAATTTATTTATGCGGTCGACGCTATTGGCATCCGGTCCCGCATAACGAGCCGAATGCACGCCCGGCGCTCCGCCCAACGCCGGCACCACCAAACCTGAATCATCCGCGAATACTATCCCGTCGGTTAGCTTTGAATAATATAGAGCCTTGCCAAGAGCATTTTCGCCAAAGGTTGGCGCATTTTCTTCGAACGAGGGTAAAGATTCGAAACCTGGCAGCATTTCCACCCGGAAAGTCGTTGAAGAAGATTCCGCCGCGTTACTCTCCGCAAGAGCGCGAAACTCTGCTAGTTTCCCTGGATTAGACGAGGCGAAATAGATTTTAACGGGCGCGGGCACTGAATTTCATCGGGAGAACGGCAAGCTGATCTTCGGTGAGCCTGCGAATTCCCGTCGCAGCAAGCGCGAGTAAATCTTGCATCTCGCTACCTGTAAAAGGACGTCCCTCGGCCGAAGCTTGAATCTCTACGAAGTCGCCCGTGCCCGTCATTACCACATTCATATCCACTTCCGCACGCGAATCCTCTTCGTACGCTAGATCCAGAAGTGCGCGGTCATCGACAATTCCTACGCTGGTAGCAGCTACCGTATCGATCAGCGGAGAGCTCTTCAAAATTCCCGCCACCACCAGGCGCTCGAACGCCAACGCCAGCGCCACGAACGCTCCGGTGATGGAAGCCGTCCTGGTCCCTCCATCGGCCTGAATCACGTCGCAATCAATCCATACGGTGCGTTCGCCGAGCGCTTCCTGATCGGTCGCCGCGCGCAGTGATCTGCCAATTAATCGTTGAATCTCGAGGGTGCGACCCGACTGCTTTCCTCGGGCAGCTTCGCGGGGCGTACGCTCTTCCGTGGCGCGCGGAAGCATTCCATATTCGCTGGTCACCCAGCCTTTACCGCTACCCTTCAGAAATCCCGGTACGCCATCGTCGACCGTGGCGGTGCAAATCACCCGCGTGCCACCAAGTTCAATCAACACGCTGCCTTCCGCGGTGGCTATAAAGTCAGGAGTAATTTTTAACGGCCGCATCTGGTCTGGATTGCGCCCGTCACTTCTTTGTCTGGTTGCGATTGCCACTTATGGCTTCCTCGAATTCGTTGAAGGTTCTGGCGTTGCTGCGTAAGTTTGCCGGGAGGCGCTCATGGGTGTCAATGGCGTGAATGGAATCGCTGACGACGCGAGCGGGTCAATCTGAGGAGCGATCACAGCTTGTGCCGCTCGAGGGCTCACCACAAATGAGCCGGTAAGATCCAAATGGCCCGCCAACGTTTCCACTTCCTGCCCGTGAATTAAAATTTTGAGCCGAGTGATCCCGGGAACATTAGCCGCTAGGGTGCGCGTCATGGAATCCACCGCTCGTTGCTCGCTTTCGATCCCGGATGGAATGGAGCTGGCCATCGCTTCGGAAAAGTCCGCGATGCCGGTTCCGTCGGGCAACAGGTAGAACGCCAATAACACCGCGTCAGGCGGCAGCGTACGTAATTCGGGGCCGGCGGGGCCAGCCAGCAAAGTATTTAGCACTTGCTTGGCGCGCAACACTGGCTCGTTCGACAACGGTAGCTCAACAGTCACTGGAGTGAGCGAACTGTCATGCACGTTTGAGGCCCAAAAAAGTTTCGCGTTTACTCGCGCTTCCGTCGGATTGGCGGTTAGCGATTGCGTCAGTTCCCTTCGTGCCTGTTCCTCGGATTGCGGCTGAATTTTGGCGGTTTGCTTCACGCGCTGCTTCAATATCGGGAAGTACAGTCCGGCGATGATCACCGCGCCAAATAATCCTCCCAGGATCATTGCCACCCACCGCGTGTTCAACGTAGTCCTCCAGGGACGCCGGCAACCACATAGGACGGGCGAAAATCAGTGACGCCACGAGCGATAGCGTCAGCTACTCCTGGAGCCATGCGATCCAGATCAAGGCGGTCGTTCACGGCAACGCTGGAAATTTCCACGGCAATGGCGGGCGCAGCGGTGGTTCGCAATTGACGGATGGCTGCAGCTTGTGAGCTACCAGGTGAGCCCCTAAATCGCACCGCCAGATTACCCTGCACAAAATCTCCCAACTTGTGGCTTAGAAAGAGAAAGGGTGCTTGAGCGCGATCCCAAGGAATCAGCCCGCTGGCTTCGCGCCCGCCCGAGGCCGGCGGCAAATCTGAATTCACGTAAACACGGACAGTCCCCGGGAGGCCCGTGGAGGATACATGCAGACTTACAAATACCGCGCCAACTTGTGCGTTGGCCATCGCTGAACGGTCATCAAACGAAGGATTTTCATTGGCCATGCGGGTTTGTATCACTTGAAAACCCTGCGACTCGAGCGCGCGACGCACCTGCAGCGCAAACTGCAGAACAATTTCACTCTCCCGGATTCCACCGGTGCCGCGCGCTCCTGTGTCTGTGCCGCCATGCGCGGGGTCTAGCACGACGATATTTAGTCCAGGACGGGGCCGCGGTGAATCGGAGAAAACGGTGTTGGGAGTTTGGGGATCAGTATTTTGCGGGGCAACGGACGCCGGGGGGTTCTGAGTCGTCGGAGCTTGCGCCGAGGATCGGCCTGAAACGCTAAGAAATGTGGCTGCGAGCATAAAAAACGTGAAACCGGCATAACCAAAACTGTTATGGCCTATCCGTTGACGCCTGTTGTCGTCGCGATTCTTCACCTTCAGCAGCATACCAAATTAGCTGCCATCGCTAAGGCAGGCAAAACGCAGTGGAACGAAAAAGGGACGGCCTGCACCGGCCGTCCCTTTTTCTAAGCCGATATTTATTTGGATGCCGGCGGTTGCTGTTGCTTGGAATCGCGGTGCTCGCGCATATTTTCTTCAAATTGTTTACGTTGGTCCGGGGTGAGCACCTTTTTTACTTGCTCGTGGGTATCGCGCCGGAGGTCGCGGATCTTCGCTTCTTTTTGGTCGGCCGAGAGCGACGAATCGTTCTTCACCGCTTCAGCTTTCGATCGCATGCCTTCGTGGATCTGTTTGATTTGCGTTTTCTGGTCATCCGTAAGGTTCAGGTTGGCCAGCATAGCGTTATGATCGCCATGCTTTTCATGCATAGCTTGTCCCTGGGTTGAGTCAGGCACATTATTTTGCGCATAGCTCAGCGCCGGGAACACGCTTAGCAGCATGAAGCTGGCGGTTATTGCGAGTTGCTTCGAGATGCGGTTCATGGGGTGTCCTTTTCTTGAGCCGGGTTTTATGGGTTCGTACATATAACCCTGGCTTGGTGGGAATGTCGCGTTTGCCGATCGCCGCTGATTATAGTGGTTTTAAATTAGCCTTTTGCAACAGTGAATTTACTCGCGTCCGGTCGTGCTGCCAAAGCGCGCCCCAGCGCTCCAGGATGCTCTTAGTTGCACTATCCCATTTTTCAATGGCCACCGCTGCATCCGCAGTAGGAGCGGAATCCGCGCTCTGAACAATAGACAGTAATCCGGTTGTTGCATGCAGCGCCTCGCGAAGGGTAACTGTTTGGGTCGCGCGTACAGTCAAACCGAACACCCCGAACTCATGTTCAACCTGGACGCCCATCAATTCGGCGGTTTTACGATCAAGGGTGCCAAGCGCGTCCGCAGCCTCGCTGTTGGAGGCCATTTCTTTCTTGCGCACGGCTAAATTGGCTTGAAGCTCCTGCGCGTGTTTCAAAGCGATGGAAAGGTCTGCCAGGTTTTTTGCTACGCGAGACTCCGGTCGAAACATTTTCTCAAGGTCGGCTTGCGATATTTTTATTCGGGGGTCCATTTTCAACTCTAATGGCCGAGACTGGCTTTGCCCGTTCACAGTTAACTTGACCGTGTACTTGCCGGGCAACGCTAGTGGCGCTTTGGGCCCATAAAATGAAGTGTGCACGTCAGCGGAAAATGCGTAATGCAAATCCCATACGAAGCGGTGGGCGCCGGCCTTTGCCGAGAGGGGCTCCGGATCGTGTACCCAGTACATTGGAAATTGCATGTCTTCGGCTTTCGTTTTGGGAAGCACATCATCGCTTGCGTAGCGCCTTACCACCGCGCCCGATGAATCAAAAATCTCCAATTGCACCGGTGTGGACGTGTGTCCTTAAGGTAATAATCCAGCACTGCGCCGTCCGGGGGATTGTCCGCGTGCGGCTCATCGAAGGGCACCGGACTGCCTTGATCCGTGCCGGGGCGCACGCGATAGGTGGTGCTGGGTTGGAAAAGCCACGACATGGACACGCTTATCTCTGGGTTTATTTGCCGCAACGGGGAAAATGTCGTCCAAAATCCAAAACGAACGTCCATGTGTCGCGATGACCAAATCATCGCCGTGAATCACCAGATCGCGCACAGAGGTAGTGGGCAGATTCATCTGCAGTGGTTGCCAATGGTCGCCATCATCAAAGGAAACGAATACACCTTTTTCGGTGAGGCGTATAACAGGCCTTTTCGTACCGAATCCTCGCGCACGCAATTTAAAAAATATCCTTCGGGTATCCGTTCGAGGCTAATTCCCAATTCTTTCAGAAGTTTCGCGTGCGATATAAATAGGGGTGCAAATCATCAAGACGGTGCCGGTCAACGGCGGCGTACGCGGTACCCGCCTCAAAATGAGATGCTTCGATGTGCGTTACTTTGCTCCACGCGGTAATTTCAGGTGGCGTGACGTTGCTCCACTTTTTCCCTTCGTCCTGAGTCAGTTGGATTAAGCCGTCGTCAGTGCCAGTCCAAATTTCGCCTTTGCGTAGGTAAGAAGGCCCGACCGTGCAGATCACTCCACGCCGTTTTTCTTTGCCTGCATCGGCAATCGCAGGAGGATCGAGATTCGGCGGCGCGCCAGGATCTTCGCGCGTCAAATCGGGGCTGATCACTTGCCAGGAATTTCGTCCATCCGAGGTGCGAAACAATACTTGTGAACCGAAATAAAGCACGTGCGGATCCATGGGGGAAAAAACAAGCAACAGCGTCCAAGTCCTCCGGTAATTGTCAGGATGTGCCAGCGTCGGGGGCATTTCCTGAGCCTGTTCATTGTTCAAATCCTGGCGAGTTACAAATCCTCCATAAATCACTCAGGGATTTTCAGGGTCGGGCGCTATGTAACCGTTCTCGTCACCTGCTGCTATCGGGCGCCAATCGTGAAAATCCAACACGCGATAATTTCCGCGGCTGGGCGTTGCAATCGAGCCGCTGTCCTGCTGTGCACCATAGACCCAGTAAGGAAACCGATTGTCGGCGCTCACGTGATACATCTGTCCGGTTGGCTGGTTGTACCAGGAACTCCAGGTTTCACCGCCATTGCGCGTAATGATGCTTCCCTGATCGCTTCCCAGAATCATTCGTCGCGGTTCATCCGGGTCGATCCACAATTGGTGATAGTCGTCGCCGCCCGGGGCGCCCTTAAACGCGGTGAATGTTTTTCCACCATCGCGTGAGCGATACACCGTTGTATTTGGGAGGTACACGGTGTCCGCGTCCTTAGGATCGACACTGACTTCGCCGAAGTACCAGCCGCGCTCCCAGATGCGCTTGTCTTGCGACATCAGTTGCCAAGTTTGGCCACCGTCATCGGAGCGATAAAGTCCCCCCGCCTTTGCATCAATGATCAGATAAATCCGCTTGGGGTTGCTGGGTGCGAAGGCAACTCCAATGCGGCCAACTTCTTCAGCGGGCAATCCGTGGCCGGTGACTCGTTCCCAATGATCGCCACCATCCCTGGAACGGTATAACCCGCTGCCAGGGCCCTTTGACGGCGGATAAACATTCCAGGGCGGACGGCGGGTCTGGAGCAGCGTGGCGTAAATCGCGCTGGTGTTTCCTGGTTCGAATGCCAGATCAATCGCACCGGTGTTTTCATCGTGAAAAAGTATGCGCTGCCAGCTTGCTCCTCCGTCTTCGGATCGAAACACGCCGCGCTCGGTGTTCGGCCCGTAAGCGTGTCCAAGCGCAGCGACAAATACTTTATTGGGATCGGCGGGATCGACGAGGATGCGTGCAATCTGACGGGAGTCGGCCAATCCAATATGTGTCCAGGATTTGCCGGCATCCGTCGATTTATACATGCCGTTCCCGTAACCAATATCCGACCGCATATCGGCTTCGCCCGATCCAACGTAGATTACATCCGGATTTGAAGGCGCTACGGCAATGGCTCCGATAGAACCAATCGGCTGCGAATCAAAAATAGGATTCCAGGTTCGCCCCGCGTCACTGGTTCGCCACACGCCGCCGTCGACTGAGCCAAAATAAAATAATTCCGGCTGTCCTCGCACACCGGTGACCGCAAGCGCGCGTCCACCGCGATGGGGACCGATGGAGCGCCAGCGCAGTTCCTGGAAAAATTTGTCGTCAAAGCGTCGAGTGGTGCTCTGCGATTGGGCCGGCGAAACTGGCAGAAACGCGAAAGCCGTAGCGATAATTATGGGCAGACATGTAAACAGCAGTCGCCAATTCAGGCGCGGAATTTTCACGGGGCTGTTCTCCGGACGCAGATTTCTGGTCGAACGAGCGGGAAGTATATCTCAGCGAGCCGAGCGCAAACCCTTGGACTTTTGGATGGAACCGACTGTAATTTGTGTGACGGGTAGGGTTTCAGCTGTAACCAGCTAAACTCAGGCTGGTTCGACCGCTTCTGCGGTGACGTCCTCTGGGAGACGTTTGCGAAGCTTACGCGTTGAGGCGTACAACGCGAACCCCGCCGCCATAATCAGAACTCCGAAGAAGAGACCGTTTATTCCAAGTACGGACTGACTCTCACTTTGCACCAAAGCGATCATTAGTAACGCCAGCGGGAATATACCGGCAAGGATCGCACCTGCTAACCCGCCGGGAACGCGGAATTCGCGCTTTAATTGTGGCTCACGAATCCGCAGGGCTACCAGGGTCACAAACTCCAGCATCAAAGCGGCGCCATACAGCATGATATCCAGCGTCACCAGTCGTTTGAACCCTAGTCCAAGGCACAACGCCCAGCACGTGGCACACGCAATGATGGCGACCCAGGGCGCCTGGGTTCGCGCGCTGGTTTTGGCAAAAATCTTGGGTAACATTCCATCGCGCGCCATCGCCAGAGGTAGCCGCGAATAACTCATTACCAGGGCATTGAACATCCCGAATCCACTCATCATGCCGCCCAGCACTACCACGAAGCGCAACCATTCGAATCCCATTATCTTGCCGCCCACCAGGCCAGCGACCGTCGCCCACGAACCGTCTTCCGCGAAAGCCGTCGCGGGTACACCCATCAAATAAACCGCTGCGAACGGAAGTATGTAGGTGAGCGAAACCAGAATCACCGCGGCAATCATCGCTCTCGGGTAGGTACGTTGCGGCCTTTCCACTTCCTGCGCGATGGTCGAGGCGTTATCCCAGCCCATGTAATTCCACATGGCCACGAGCACACCACCCAGCAAACCGAGGCCGGCGCCGGCTTCCGTGGCGTGCGGGGCGGCAGCAAGCGCACCAGCGCGTACCGGAGCTAGCAGCACCATCACCGCGAACGGAGCCGAAAGCAAAAAGAAAAGCCACAGCGAGGTAATCCCTACCACGCGAATCCCCGCCAGGTTTAAAGCCGCGCAGGTGATCACCACAAACAGACCGGCGAGCACACCGTGATTTCCGACGCCAAACCACGGCGCCATCTGCTTCAGGTAAAAGACGAACAGGGTCGGATAAATGGCCATGTCGAAGATGCTGGCTGCCAGCGACAGCCACGCTTCCTGGAAGCCCCAAAAATTGCCGAGTCCGCGTCGCACCCAGGCGTAGTAGCCGCCCTCCTCTGGAAGCGCGCTCGACAGTTCACCAATCATGAAGGCGGTCGGCAGGCACCAAAGCACCGGCAAGAACAGCAGTATCAGGATTCCATGGCCATAGCCCGCGCCGCTTACGATTTCTTCAGTTCCGTAAGTGCCACCGGACACCATGAAGAACGTCGCCGCCACCAGCGGCCAAAGAGTCAGCTTTGCGATTCTTTTTTTCGGGCTTGAAATTGCGCGCGCGGGATATTGGGCGGGAAGAGACAGAGAACTCAATTTTTACTTTTCATCCTCCAAGCGGTACTCACTCTGGGGCCGCATGAAGTGAGCTCGCATTTCGAAGAATACAAGAGTCGCTCGCGCATGCAAGAAAAATCTGCGCTCCAAGAAAATTATTTTCAGCTTTTACAGTGATTTGGGTATGAAGGAGAGGTCCGTTGGCATTTTAGACGCCCGAGCGTTTCAAAATCCTGCTGTCGAGCAGGGCGGGCCGCTGCTCTCGCTTACGACCGTCCAATTTTCTTTGTCCTCTGTGATAGACTCCGCCGTTTGCTCGCCATTTATCTCAGTTAAGGAGTCTTTGCGAATGCCCAATCGTGTTTCGCCGGCTTTGGTCGCGGCACTGGTCTTTATTTTCTGGTCCGCATGGCTCGCCTCGCTTGCCGCCGCCCAGCGCCCTATCACTGTTGATGACTATTTCCGCATTCACGAGGTGCACGACCCGCAGTTGAGCCCGGACGGCCGTTGGATCGCTTATACGGTTAAGACTCCGCTCCTGAAGAGCGACAAGAATGAGGAGCGAATTTGGATGGTCCCCGCCTCGGGTGGAGATCCTATCGCACTTACTGCGGCGGGAGTTTCCTCTTCCCATCCCCGATGGAGTCCCGATGGAAAATACATAGCCTTTCTGTCGGCCCGCAATGGAAGTAAAGAGCAGGTTTGGCTTCTCAATCGCCTTGGAGGCGAAGCGGAGCGGCTTACCTACACACCGCAAGATGTGGACGAACTCGCCTGGTCCCCCGATGGAAGCCGGTTGGCGTTACTACTGCGTGACGCGTCATTCGAGGAAAAGGAGGCTTTTAAGGAGCAAGACGAGAGGGACAAAGATTCCGACGCCAGCAAGGACGACAAACAGAAAAAAAACAAGACCCAACGGCCTTGGGTCATCGATCGGCGCCAGTTCAAGCAGGACGAGATCGGCTACCTGGATCGCCGCCGCACGCATCTCTATGTCTTTGATCTGGTGAAACGCAGCCTGACACAGATTACATTTGGCGATTACGATGATGGGGAACTGGCTTGGTCCCCCGATGGCAAGCAATTGGCCTTTAGCAGCAATCGGTCCACACCGGATCCGGATGCGACCTACAACACAGATATCTGGATAGTTTCCGTGGACAACACCGACAAAGGTGCGCACGTCACCCAGGTAACCAAGAGTCCCGGTGAAGATCGTTCGCCGGCCTGGTCGCCAGATGGCAAGTGGATCGCTTACAGCGCGCGACTTGATCCTTCAGAGTTTGAATATGGTACCAGGCATCTCGCGATCATCTCGGTGGATGGAGGCGAGGCCAAAATTCTCGCCAAATCCTTCGATCGCATGAGCACGCAGCCGCATTTTTCTCCCGACGGGCAGTTCATTTATTTTATTGCGGATGACGATGGTACCCAGAACCTTTGCCGCATACCGGTTGGGGGTGGAGAAATAACTCGGCCTATCGGCGGCCGCTTGATGGTCAACGATTACAACGTCTCAAAAACGGGAGATATTGCCGCGCAAGTGGCCACCATAGACCGTCCCGACGAGATTTTTACCATTCCCGGCGGCAAGCTCACCCAGGTTACGCACATAAACGATACGCTCTTCTCGCAACTCAAGTTGTCGCATGGCGAATACGTCCATTTCAAAAGTAAGGACGGCACCACCGTTGCCGGTTACTTTTATAAACCGCTCGATTATGTTCCCGGCAAGCGAGTTCCCACGATTCTGCGACCTCATGGCGGCCCGGTGTGGGCCTATTACGCGGAGTTTGCCCACTTGGCGCAGCTGCTGGCGGCAAATGGCTATGCGGTACTTTTTCCCAATCCGCGCGGTTCTACTGGGTACGGCCAAAACTATGCACAAGCTATTTTCGCCGACTGGGGCAACAAGGATTTTCAGGACGACATGTCCATGGTCGACTACGCCGTCGAACAGGGAATTGCGGACCCGGAGAAATTGGGAGTCGGCGGCTGGTCGTATGGCGGCATATCCACCAATTTCATCATTACCCAGACGACCCGATTCAAAGCTGCCATCTCTGGCGCTGGCGAATTTCTGTACATGACCAATTACGGGCACGACCATTATCAGCGCGATTGGGAAACCGAGTTGGGACGGCCGTGGGAAAAGAAAGCTGTGTACGAGAAGCTCTCTCCATTTTACCGCGTCGCGAGTATCACCACCCCGACGCTGATTATGGGCGGCAATATCGATTGGAACGTGCCCATCATTAATGGCGAGCAAATGTTTCAGGCGCTAAAGAGCTTGGGGCGTACCACTGAGCTGGTCGTTTATCCAGACGAGTATCACGAGTTTTCGACGCCATCGCATATAAAGGATCGTCTAGAGCGCTACCTTGGCTGGTACAACCACTATGTGAGAGGCGACACTGCGCCAGCTACGCCTCCAGAGCATGCTGCCGTGAAGACAGCCGGCGAGTGTCCGTAGCAGATGAAAATTCTCAAGAGGTGACCACCGTAATTTCAGTGGCTGAATGAAACTTAAACCGAGGCGTTTTCATTTCGCGGAGGAATTCTATGCGTAGGTTACAAATTGCCATGGTTTTGAGTTGCGGCGTGTTGCTTGCCTCACAAATTGCCGCTAGTGCCTCCCCTCAGAATATTCGCGCCAATCAGCAAGACTCGTCGGTCTCCAGGGAATTTTCTCCCAACTTCTTTCACGAGATGCGCTGGCGCTGTATTGGTCCGTTTCGCGGAGGTCGTACAGTAGCGATCAGCGGCGTCGCTCATCAGCCAAATGTCTTTTACATGGCTGCCGTGGATGGTGGCGTCTGGAAGACCACTGATTTCGGTAATACCTGGATGCCTATTTTCGACGATCAACCCACCGGCTCCATCGGAGCCTTGGCCGTATCCGAATCTGATCCCAACGTGATTTATGTCGGCAGCGGCGAAGGATTACAGCGTCCCGACCTGTCAACTGGCGATGGAGTTTACAAATCAATTGACGCCGGCAAAACATGGACGCATTTGGGGCTACGAGACGCCCAGCAGATCGCGTCAATCGTCGTCGATTCCCACGATTCGAACCGCTTGTTCGTGGCAGCACTCGGCCACCCCTATGGACCAAACACGGAACGCGGAGTCTTTCGTTCCACAGATGGTGGCCAAACGTTTCAGAAGGTTCTATATAAGGATGAGAACACCGGCGCCGCAGACTTGGTTCTCGATCCATCGAATGCGCGCACCATCTACACGGTTCTATGGGCAGCGCGCGTCGCGCCATGGGAAATTCGCAGCGGCGAATCCTTTATCACTTCGGGCAGCGGCTTATTCAAATCCACAGATGGGGGAGACACCTGGCGTCCGCTAACCGTTGGATTGCCTGGGGTTCAGGATGGTCTTGGACGTATCGGTGTTGCGGTATCAACGAGCCAACCGAATCGCCTATACGCTACGATCGAATCAAAAAAGGATCACGCTGGCATTTACCGTTCCGACGACGCGGGAGAGTCTTGGACGAAAGTAAATGATGACCACCGAATCGGCGGCCGTGGGCCAGGCGCGATGGGAATCGCTGTGGCTCCTGATAACCCAGACATCGTTTATGTGGCCAACACTTCGTCGTGGAAATCTACGGATGGCGCAAAATCGTTTGTGGGTTTCAAGGGCGCTCCTGGCGGCGATGACTACCAACGTTGGTGGATCAGCAAAGAAAATCCGCAGATCATCGCGCTAACCTCTGACCAGGGTGCGGTTATAAGCGTTAATGGTGGCGCGACGTGGAGCTCCTGGTACAACCAACCAACTGCCCAGTTTTACCATGTGACCACGGACAATCGCTTTCCCTATTGGGTATATGGTGCGCAGCAGGAGAGTGGCTCTGCCGGAACGTTAAGCCGCAGCGATTACGGCGAGATCACTTTTCGCGAGTGGCATTCTGTCGGTGTATTTGAATACGGCTACATCGCTGTCGATCCGCTCGACGCCAACATTGTTTACGGAGCGCGCTTATCTCGCACCAATCAACAACTCGGCGAAGTCGCGGATATTGCTCCTGAGCCTGTCCGTCGGGGCGAATACCGCTACAACCGCACACTGCCGGTAGTATTTTCCCCACTCGATCCTCACGAGCTTTTCTTTTCGGCCAACGTTTTGTTTAACACTGAAAACGCCGGGAAAAGTTGGAGTGTCATTAGTCCTGATCTGTCGCGGGAATCCTATGACACACCGGCGAACCTGGGAGTTTTTGCCGCGTCCGACCCAGAGAAGGGGAAGCACCGCGGGGTAATCTACGCCGTGGCTCCTTCTTTCAAGGAAGCCAATACCATCTGGGCGGGGACCGACGACGGCTTGATCCACTTAACGCGTGACGCCGGCAAGACCTGGCAGAATGTGACGCCTCCCGAACTAACGCCTTGGAGCAAAGTTTCCATTATTGAGGCCGGGCATTTTGATGTGGGCACCGCTTATGCGGCCATTAATACTTTTCGTCTCGATGATTTGCATCCGCATATAT
The DNA here is from genome assembly GCA_036270765.1 of Candidatus Acidiferrum sp. Classification (GTDB taxonomy): domain Bacteria; phylum Acidobacteriota; class Terriglobia; order Acidiferrales; family UBA7541; genus Acidiferrum. The sequence continues at coordinate 11,195 of DATBBY010000086.1, read as the reverse complement.
ACCGCACGCGTGACTACGGCAAGAATTGGATGGAAATTACGGCAGGACTGGCAGACAACGCGGCTGTCAATGTTGTCCGCGAGGATCCCGCACACAAGGGCCTGCTGTTTGCCGGTAGCGAAACTTCTGTGTACATTTCTTTTAACGACGGCGACAACTGGCAACCGTTGCAGCTGAATCTTCCGCATACCTCCATGCGGGATCTAGCAATTCATGGAGATGACCTCATCGTGGCCACGCACGGCCGCTCTTTCTGGATTCTCGACGACGTCACCCCTCTGCGACAATGGACCACGCAATCTGCGCGAGCATCCTCATACTTGTTCGCTCCGCAGTTCGCCGTGCGCTTCCGATGGAATCGCAATACAGATACGCCGCTGCCTCCGGAAGTGCCAGCAGGACAAAATCCGGCGGACGGCGCGATCGTTGATTATTTACTGGCCGAAGGTTCGCGCGGCGACGTGAAGCTGGAAATCTTCGATGCTCAAAACCACTTGGTGCGCCGCTATTCCAGTGCTGACCAGCCCAAACCTATGGAAAAAATCGCCGCGGAAAACCCCATTCCCATGTATTGGGTTCGGCCACAGCAGATTCTCTCGTCCGAAGCTGGATTTCACCGATTTGTCTGGGATCTGCACTACGCGCCGCCCAATTCGCTCAATCATGAATTTCCTATTTCCGCGATCTATCACAACACGGCAGAACTCCCCCTAGGCGCCATCGCTTTGCCGGGGCGATACGTGGTTAAGCTCACCGTGAACGGAAAAAGCCAGGAACAGCCCTTGACGCTGCACATGGATCCACGAATTAAGACCCCAGCCGCGGAATTGCGCGCGCAATTCGAAATGGAGACCGGCGCAGTTCGCGGCATGAATGAAAGTTTTAAATCTTTAAGTCAAGTACAGTCTGTGGGTGAACAATTGGCAGAACTTTCCACGAGTGCTGGAAACTCGCCACTGTCGGCATCTGTCTCCGCTGTGCAGAGAAAAGTTGCGCAACTCGAAGGCAGCGCTGAAAGCAGTTTCTTTGGCGTTCCCGCCAGCGACAAGCGTCCGGAGAATTTTTCGACCCTCAACCAACATTTTGGCAATCTGCTGGCCGTCGCTGACAGCGCCGACTCAGCGCCCACTACGCAAGCGCAAAACGCTTACCACGAGGAAGTGGAAGCGTTGAAAGATTTACAGTCTCAATGGGCGGCGATTCGTGACCAAGATATTGCTCAATTGAATTCTGCGTTGATGAAAGCGGGTAAGACACCAATCAATCCAGACAAACCGGCAGCTGCTTCAATCGCCAGCGATGGGGATGGCGACGACGAACCATAGGCGCCAGTGGTATCGCGCGATCCCCGTGATCATCACCGTTGAGCTGCTATCGAATCGCCGATCCGTGTGGGCTAATTATTTCCCGGTGCCGTTTTTCTGCAAATCGTTGAGCGCGGCAAGCACCTCTTCGCTGTGTTGCTGAGGTTTCACATCAAGCCACACTTTTTGCACCACGCCATTCGGATCGATAAGGAAAGTGTGACGTGCAGAGAGTTTAGTTACGCCCATATTCATGACGGAGTCGTAGACTGTAGAAACCTGGCTGTCGGTGTCCGCCAGCAGTTTAAAGGTGAGTCCTTCCTTGGTGCAAAACTTCTGGTGCGAATCCGGGTCCTGCATGCTGACGCCAACGATTGCAGCATTCTTGGCTTCATACTGCGCCTGATCGCGCTGAAAATTATGGGCTTCCACGGTGCAGCCGCTGGTGAAATCCTTGGGATAAAAATAGAGCACCACCCATTTGCCCTTGAAATCGTGAAGGCTTACAGGATTGTTTTCCTGCGATTTTAAAGTGAAGTCCGGCGCGGTTGATCCCACTGCGGGAGCTTTGTCCCCGGCGTGAACGGCGCGGTATCCAACGGCGGCCACTAAAATAACCGCTACTGCAATGAATACGAAAATCATGGGTGCGGCGCTCTGAGATGTCTTTGGCATTTCGCTGGCTCCTGAAGAATGTAACTGAAACCATTATCCTCCAACGTGATTGAAGCCGAAAGAGCATTCCTGCGCTGAACCGGAGCTATCACTTTGGTTGGGTGAACCTTCCAAATCCAAGCCGTACCTGAACGGTATTGATGCCAGGATTCGGCCGCGATATACCAGCATTGGAGATGTGCAGGTAGCGTACCTCCGCGCTCCAATTATATCTGCCGCGCAAAAAGTGCACGCCAAAAGCGCCGGTTGGGGTGAAATTGACATGCGAAGTGCCCTCCGGCACCTTTACGTTGGTAAAAAGTGCCCCGCCTCCGATCTCTATATAAGGCACGGCGTTTCTGTGCGAAGCAAAATTCCATTTAAGTGCAAATGGATTGACGCCGAACCCGTATGCCGTATTCGTAGTCTGCGCCACGATAAAAAGCGGAACCACGTCCACCGCGTATTCAAAGCGGCCACGCAGAAAACCAGGACCATGGGCATCAGTCAAAATCCAGCCGTACCGTGCGCCAATATTAAAGACGCCATCGCCAGACTGGCTCCCATTCGTTCCATGTCCTCCACCGGTCCAGATTTGAAGTTCATGGCCACCCTCTTGCGGCCTATCCTGTGCGCAAACGATGCAGCCACTGATTAGGAAAACAACCCACGCCAACGCAGACAATTTGATCATTGTAAAACTTCGTACGAACACATGAATTCCTTCCGGGAACACCGTGCGAGTCAAGTTAAGATACCAAAGTGCGAAAAAACGTGATGCGTTTATATCATCAGCGATGGCGGTTAGGTAGCAGAGAGACGACACTTAAGTGACCTGGGACGTTCATCTCTTGTTCATCGACAGCTAGTTAAAACGGTACGTTGCTTCGCTTACCTGACCGTTTTGATAAGGACGATTCAATGAAACGGAGAGTCGCCGCCGGAGCGGTAATCATGTTTTGCTTCGCCTTGATAATCGCGGCGGGAACGCTTTTTTCGCCTGCACCGTCACGGGCACAAGATCCACAGTCCGAGCAAACTCCGACACCCCCGAACGCGGACACTGAACCGGCCACCGACCCCATTCCCGTAATGTTTCCGCATCCGGAATCAGGCCGGATATGGATTTCTGGTCAGGCGAATATCATTTCACAATGGCATCCGGCGTTCACATCGCCGTACCAAGGAAGGAACAGTCTTTCGCCACAGGCACAGGACGCTACTTCGCGAGTCCTCACCTTGTATACCGGTCTTCGTCTAACAGGTACCGCGGAGTTGCTCTGCGATGTGCAGGAGACAGGGGGCCACGGGATCGGAGAGGCCTTCGGGCTGGCGGGCTTTACCAACCTCGATGTTGTCAGAAATCCATCGCTCAGCAAAGCGCCGTATATTGCCCGCCTGATATGGCATCAAATCATTCCCCTGGGCCACGCAGAAACCAGTTCGGCGCGCACCGCGTTTTCCTTGTTCAGCAAACTACCGGAAAGGCGCTTGGAATTGCGCTTCGGCAAATTTGGAATTGCGGATTTCTTCGACCTGAACAATTACGGGTCCGATAGTAATTTCCAGTTTCTGAATTGGACCGTCGACAACAACGGTGCTTACGACTACGCCGCGGACACCCGCGGCTACACATTCGCCGGTATGCTCGAATACCACCAACGACATTTTTCAGTACGATTTGCCGAAGCTCTCATGCCGAAAGTCGCGAACGGGATTCATCTGGATGCCGACCTTTCTCTCGCGCGCGCCGAAAATATTGAAGTCGAGCTCCGCGGAGTGCTCCTGCCGCACCGGCAAGGTATTCTGCGATTACTTTCGTATGCGAATCACGCCAACATGGGAAGGTACCGCGAAGCCATCGACAATTACCTTGCAGGTCTTACCGCCACCCCGGAAATAACCGCCCATCCTTTACTCACCTCAGTAAAGTACGGCTTTGGCGCAAACTTCGAACAGCCACTGAACGATTGGTTCGGTGTTTTCGGGCGGTGGGGCTGGAACGAAGGTCGCCATGAATCCTATGCTTACACGGAAGTGGACAGTACCGTGGAGCTGGGCGTGGGAGCATCCGGCCAACGCTGGCGCCGAAAATTCGACCGCGCCGGACTCGTTTTTGTTTCGAACGGCATTTCGCGAGATCACCAGGAATATTTGGCGTTGGGGGGATTTGGCTTTCTGTTGGGCGATGGCCGTCTCAGTTACGGGCGCGAAACCATTGAGGAAGCCTATTACACGCTGCATCTTTGGCGCGGCTTTTACCCATCGGTCGGCGTGCAACACATTAACAATCCCGGTTACAATCGCGACCGCGGACCGGTACTTGTTCCTTCCGTGCGCTTGCATGTTGAATTTTAGAGCCGAAGAAATGTTTTATGGATGCGCGCGTTTAGATAAGAGTCGCTGAAGATGCTCACGGATCATCGGCATTTTCGTCATACTGGAAAAGAATACGTCCTTTGTGGTAGCTCTGTGTTTGTTATAAGGTCTAGCAGTCTAACGCAGTCATCTTTCGGAGAAATTCATGAAAATTGAAGGTCAACTAATGGTGTTGCGGCGAGTACTTTGTCCGTTGGTGCCGTTATTGGTCTTTGTGTTGCTGTCGCCATTATCGGTGTTCGCGCAGACTGTGGATGAAGTGATCGCCAAAAACATTCAGGCGCACGGTGGCCTGGAGAAGCTGAAAGCCGTCCAGACCATCCGCATCAGCGGGAAGTTCAATCAGGGCTCCTTTCGAGCCGGATTTCTTCAAGAAAACAAGCGTCCCGAAAAAGTCCGCGAGGAATTTGTGATTCAAGGACTGGCGCAAATTCAAGCGTATGACGGCAAGACCGGTTGGCAGATTTCTCCTTTTGGCGGCCGGAAGGATCCGGAATTGATGTCGCAGGACGATGTTAAGAGCCTACAGATCGATGCTGACATCGATGGCCCAATGGTGAATTACAAGGAGAAAGGGCACAAAGCCGAATTAGCAGGGCACGAATCGGTCGAGGGCACGGATTGTTACAAAGTGAAACTTACGCTAAAAAATGGCGACCTGCGCTATTACTTTTTGGACGCCGACTCCTTCCTTGAAATCAAAATGGAGAATCAAAGTACTATTCGCGGGGCGGTGGTATTTACAGAAAACTTCTATGGAGACTATGAACAAGTGAACGGGCTGTATTTTCCATTTGCCTTGGAGAGCGGACAAAAGGGGAGCCAGGAGCGCGCGAAATTTACGGTGGACAAAGTAGAACTTAACGTCCCACTGGATGATCCGCTGTTCTCGATGCCGATCACAAAAGCAGAACCTAAACCAAGCCCGAAATGATGCAGAGAAGTTCTCCTTTCCGAATTCTGGTATCAACGCACTTTTGCAAAATTACTTTTAAGGACAATCATCGAAATGTTCAATGTGACTCGTAGTTTGGTGCTGGCCGCATGCATCACGACCGTCACGTTTTTCGCGACGTACCTACACGCACAGGAAGTGAAATACGACTCCGACACGATTTCTGGGCTGGGCGCACGAAACATCGGCTCCGCCGCGATGAGTGGCCGCATCGCGGCGATTACCGCCGTCAAGGAGAACGGACGGATCACCGTGTACGTCGGCGCAGCCAGCGGCGGGGTATGGAAGTCCGTAAACGGCGGCACCACCTTCAAGCCCATGTTTGATAAGCAAACGGCGCAATCGATCGGTGCCATTGCCGTCGATCCGAAATCACCCAAGACCATCTGGGCCGGTACCGGCGAATCCTGGACTCGCAATAGTGTTTCCATAGGCGACGGGATTTATAAGTCCACAGACGGCGGCGAAAACTGGACCAACATGGGCCTGAAGGAATCGGAGCGCATTGCGAAGATTTTGATCGACCCCGATGACGGTAACACCGTCTATGCTTGCGTCCCCGGAAAATTGTGGAGTGACAGTGAAGACCGCGGCCTTTACAAGACCACGGATGGCGGTACGACTTGGAACAAAATTTTGAAAGGCCCCAATCTTTCCACCGGTTGTTCGATGATTTCCATGGATCCGACAAATCCCAAGACCATTTACGCAGGTATGTGGGATTTCAGGCGCAAGGGTTGGACGTTTCGTTCAGGTGGTGAAAATTCGACTGCGACCAGTGGCAGCGGATTATTTGTGTCCTCCGATGGCGGCGGCACCTGGAAAGATCTGGATGAAAAAAGTGCGCAAGGTTTGCCTGCGAAACCCTGGGGCCGCGTTGCGGTAACGGTCGCCCCTTCCAAACCGGAGGTTGTATACGCGCTCATTGAATCTAATCGGAGCGCATTATTTCGTTCCGATGATGGCGGAAAAACTTGGCAGGAACGCGATCGCAGCAACTGGATGGTGTGGCGGCCGTTCTATTTTGGCAATTTGATCGTCGATCCCAAGAATGAGAATAAAATCTATAAGCCAGACCTTGTACTGATCATGAGTGAAGACGGCGGCAAGAGTTTCAGCACCGTTTCTCAAGGAGCTCACGGCGACTTCCACGATGTGTGGATAGATCCCGATAATACCGACCATCTGATCGCCGGCGATGATGGTGGCATCTGGTATTCCTACGACGGCGGAAATACCTGGTGGAAAGGCTACAATCTGCCGATTTCGCAGTTTTATCACGTCAGTGTGGATCAGGCTGATCCCTACCATGTTTACGGGGGGCTGCAGGATAACAGCGTGTGGACGGGCGATTCACAATACCCTGGAGGAATTACCAATAGCCGCTGGGAAAATCTTCTTGGCGGCGATGGCTTCTGGGCTTTTGCCGATCCCTCCGATCCCACTTATGTATACGGCGAAGCGCAAGGCGGGTTCGTTGGGCGTGTAAACCACGCCACGCTGGAGACGCGCTTCATCAAGCCCGAACCGAATTATGGGGAAGGCAAGTTGCGGTTCAATTGGAACACACCGATTCATTTGAGTCCCAACGAGAAAGGCACCATTTATATTGGAGCGCAGTTTTTATTCCGTTCGCGGGATCACGGCCAAACCTGGGATCGCATTTCGCCGGATTTGACAACCAATGATCCTGAAAAACAGAAGCAGGAGGAGTCCGGAGGCGTAACCGTTGACAATTCCTACGCCGAGATGCACACCACCATTTATTCCATCAGTGAATCTCCCCGCGAAGCGCAGACCATTTGGGTGGGCACCGATGATGGGAATTTGCAGCTCACTCGGGATGCCGGCAAATCATGGACAAACGTAGTCGCTAATGTCCCCGACTTGCCCAAAGCCTCGTGGGTTTCGTGGGTGGAAGCGAGCTTGTACGATCCGGCCACGGCCTATGCCGCATTCGACCGGCACACTTTTGGAGACATGATGCCGCATGTGTACAAAACCGCGGATTACGGCAAAACATGGACATCAATCGTCACTGCCGATAGTGGTGTGCGCGGCTTTGCGCACGTCATAAAGGAAGACACCGTTTCGCCCAACATGCTTTTTCTCGGCACCGAATTTGGCCTCTGGATATCGCTGGACGGCGGTAAGCAGTGGGCGCGGTATCGTGGGCGCGATTTTCCGCAAGTCCCGGTTCGCGACATTGTCGTCCAATCCCGCGAATCTGATCTCGTAATCGCCACGCACGGCCGCGGCATTTGGATCATTGATGACATTTCTCCGCTGCACAAATTAACTCCGGAAGTCATGGCGCAGGATGCCGGATTTCTCCCCGGCAGGCCGCCCCAGCAGCGTTTGAACGCCAATGGCGGGTGGGCCGAAGGTAGCGCGATGTTTTCGGGACCTAATCCCCCCGACGCGGCGGTCATCACCTACTACCAAAAGAAGCGTCACATTTTCGGCAAAATGAAAATCGAAATTTTGGATGCCCAGGGCAAACTGGTGGACACGCTGCCGCCCAACAATCGCCGAGGCATCAGCAGGGTCGATTGGCCAATGAGACTAAAAGCGCCGCATGTTCCACCTGCCGCTAGTGCCGCGTTCGAAGCCAGCCAGGGTCCCCGCGTTTTGCCCGGCACGTACACCGTTAAAATGACACGCGGGAAAGACACGTTCTCTACGCAGCTCAACGTTGTTCTGGATCCGCGGACAAAATTCAGCCTTGAAGACCGTCGCCAGGAGTTTGAAGCCGCTATGCGCGTTTATAATTTGCTGGGAGACATGAGCTTTGACGTGGATCGTATCAACAGCGTTCACGACGCCCTATTGGCCCGTGCCGCGGCTTTGAAAGGTGACCCAGCTCTTGCCAAGCGTCTCAACGACACAGCGCAAAAGTTCGAAGCACTCCGCGGGAAAATTGTTGCCACCAAGGAAGGTGGAGCGATCACCGGGGAAGAGCGCATCCGCGAGAAGACCACCGGATTGTACGGCGCAATTCTGAATTACGAAGGCCGCCCTGGTGACTATCAGATAGCGCGTATCGATTCATTGAAGAAGGACCTTGACGATGTCAGAACGGAATTTGAAAGCCTTCTCGCCAAAGATTTATCGGCCATCAACAAATCCTTGAAACAGAAAAAGCTACCGCCCGTTGAGCCGATTGCGCGAACGGCATGGGACACGGCAAATAGTGAATCAGCCACTGGTGCCGTCGTGACTCCATCTGTAAGTCGTTGGGAACGCGACTAGATAGATAGTTCGAAACTTACCGCTAGATATTGGGTTCTATTACTCGGCGGTGGGGAATGCTTTTGTTGGCGCGGTTGTAGCCAAAGCCAGCGACTAAAATATCAGTTAGAAGGACTGCTATAATTAACATTCGCGTTCGCTTGCGTTTCCGCCCAGGAACGTGAGCGCCATCTCCCCTGAGCCGCCCAACGGGCTTTCCTCGTAACGTAGGTCAGTCGCGACGCGCAGAAGCGCCTTCGCGCAGTGAGGATATCGTGAGCACCTCCGCACCGCAGTTCACCGGGCACACGCAAATCCCTGAAAGACGCTTGCATCCACGGCTTCTCCCGAAGACTTTGATATACGTCGCGTGTGGGCAATCGAACGGCGGAATGGTCTTAAACGTCAGCGATGACGGGATGGCGATATCCATGGCCATCCCGGTAGGCGACGAAGCATATTCGAACCTGCAAGTCCGCATGAATGGATTGGCGCACAGCATTGAAGTTCATGGACGCATGGCCTGGGCAACCAAATCCAAAAAACGTGCGGGCATTCAATTGGTGGATGTTTCCGGCGAACACCGTGAACAAATTCGCGAGTGGCTCGCCCAGGAAGGCGTTCGAGACGTCAATCTTCTGCCACGTGTTCCGGACCCTGCCGATTCGAGCTTGCCGGCATTTGCCGCCGCCGCGATTAGTCCCACGCCGCTTGAAAAGCCTAGTGATATATCGCCGGTCGCTGCGTCAGCCCTGATTGATCTCCCAGCTTTAGCGGAGCCTCACGCTTCTTTGCTGGCTGGATTGGGAGGCACCCCGCCGGAATTCCTCGGTCCCGCGCAAGATGAGTTCGTGGAAGACGAACCTTCTTTTAGTGAAGACAGTGGCGCTGAAACGCAAGCTCATCAGGGCTCCAATTCGAATTTCCCTGGATTCCGTGAGAATGAATGGGATTTGGCATCGGTGACCATGGTTCCGCGGAAAAAGTCGAAGCCAGAGGGATTATCGGCGTTGGGTTTGTTGTTGTTGTGGATCGCCATCCCCAGTTTCGGTATAGGAATTATGGTCGGTCGTCGTCCTTTGCAGCAGTGGCTCTCGCGTGGGTTCGTCGAGCGCAAAAACATTTCTCACGTTGAGGCGCCTGAACCCGAAATCGCCAGTGACGAATCCCCGGATATCACCAACAGCGACATTGATGCGACCGGTCCTCAATCAATTTCGGTACACAATGGCGAGGCTCCAGCGACCACCACCAGTTCGCAGGATGTTAAACCCTCCGCCGCGACTAATTCTTTCGTATCCACTCCCGCGTTCGTAGACACCCAATTTTTGAATTCCATGTCTACGCAAGAGCGTCGCGCCGTTAAGCAGCCGCCTTCCAAGGCACAGCCAGAAAACTCAAATGCAAACGAAACCAAAGTGGATTCGAAGACTGAACCGAATGCCGCTATTCCAAAAGATTCCTCTTCTTCTGCTGCCGTGGTTGTCAAACCGGTTACCCGACCTGACGCTTCAGCTGCGTCAACGAACGCGCCCATCAATCCCGGCAACGCAACAGCGCGATCTAGGGATCCGAACAACAAATCCGCCGTGGCGCCAACTGTTGCCCGGGACTCACGAAGTATTGCACTCAAGAATCAAGCTCCGCGTGTTCAGAGTTTCTCGAAACAGAATTCCGGGGCGAATGCTGCTTTTGCAAGTCACCCCAGCACAGGCACTTCAAATGTTCCAGCACCCCGTCCCGCGGCAGTTAATGTCACGTCACCGGCAGTCCCACATATTCCTGCGAACTCTGTGGCAGCCACCTCCTCCGTTCCCGCTTCAGGAAATTCGAGCATTCATCAAAATGCTTCTGGCTCGAGCACGATGACCCAGCCACGCAGCAACAATGCGCCGGCTTCGGTAACCCAACCGGCTAATCATTCGGTGTCGTCGGTCCCAGGGGCGGCAGGGAATTCCGTGGCTTCGTCCTCGCCCGTTAGCGATGCTAGCCAGAGTAACAACACGGCCTTGACTGTGCCGAGAACCCAAGCGGCACCGACACTGGCACCGGCATCTTCTCCCACGGGGATAACGTACGGCTCCACTTCAGCGAACTCAGAACCCCGCATCGCGCCCGGTGCCGCGCCGCGTGCGGCGCCGAATGTCAGACCAAATATTGCGTCCAGCGCGTACGCCCCCAACTACTCGCGATCGGCAGGACCTGGCGCCGCCACTAATTTGGCGCCAGTAAATGCGCAGCCGCCGCTTCACGGGGTAATGCTCGTAGCGAGAAAAACCAACGAATCATTTATGCTCAGACTGCCGGTAGAGTCGGTAGCCAGAGGACGCTCCGTATCCATCGAAATGCAGAGATTTGTCATGATGCCGGCTGAAAGTCGTTGGCATCATCATGGGCCTATCGCAAAATTGGCGGTCGGCGAACTGCTTACGCAAGTCGCGCCGAACCAAGTGGAGATAACAAACTATGCCCGTCCTGGAGACACGGTGACGGTGCGTGCCTTCGTTGACAAGAACGGTAGCGTAGAGGATCTAAAACCGGTGAGTGGCCGTTCCGCGTTGATGCCACGCGTAATGCGCGACGTGCGGGAATGGCAATTTGACCAAACCTTGATCGATGGCAAGCCGGTAGAGTCCGAAGTAAATATCACCGTCGAGTTCCGCTCCGGCCCA
>DATBBY010000085.1:0-3168 GCA_036270765.1 Candidatus Acidiferrum sp. | reverse complement strand
CGCCGACTGCGCCGACCCCGTGCACACCACCGAATTCGTCGACCGCCCGAAAATCGCCCCGATTCCGCCGGTGCAAAAAATCACAGCATCCGCCACGAACGTTTTCACTTCCATCGAACGCAAATCCATAGCGCAGATGCCGCGCCCGATCCCCGCCTCGTCGATCACCGCCGACAAAAACGTCCAGCTCTCGCGCTTTATAACTCGGCCTTCTGACTCGTGCCGGCGCACCTGCTCATCCAACGCATACAGCAGTTGCTGACCGGTCGTCGCTCCCGCAAACGCCGTTCGATGGTAGAGCGTCCCTCCAAATCGCCGATAATCCAGCAACCCTTCCGGCGTGCGATTGAACGTCACGCCCATTCGGTCCAACAGATCGATTATCCCCGGCGCCGCTTCGCACATGCGCTTTACCAGCGGCTGATTGGCCAGAAAGTCTCCGCCGTAAATCGTGTCGTCAAAGTGTTTTTGAGGAGTATCGCCTTCACCCTTCTGATTTTTCGCCGCGTTAATTCCGCCTTGCGCACAAACGGAATGCGACCGCTTGACCGGCACAATCGAAAAAAGCTCCACCGGCACGCCCGCCTCGGCCACACGAATCGTGGCCATCAGGCCGGCCAGTCCTCCGCCGACTACGATGATCTTCGGCTGTCTCATTTCTGCGTTAAATACGAAGCGAAGGGATGCCAGTTGTACCGAAAGCTCGCCACAATCAAAATTCCGACCACGCTAAAGGTGACACCCACCGCGGCCCCCAACTGCCCAGCTGCTCGCTGCGCCCGTACGGTTGCCGCCAGTCCCCACTTGCACAGAAAATTCCAAATGCCCACCCCAAGGTGAAACGACGTAGCCACCACTCCCACCACCATAAAACCGAAAGCCCACGGGTTGCGCATCTGCTGCGCTACTTCGCTATAAGTCGACATCCCGTGCGTCAGCCAGCGTTGCGTGTACACGTGCCAACCGATATACGCAAACGCAATCACTCCCGTATAGCGTTGGAACGTATACAGCCAATTTTTCATCCACGGATACTGCACAATATTCGATTCACCGCGCAGCCAAATATAAATCCCATAGCCGCCATGAAACAAAATCGGCAGAAAAATAAAAGCCCATTCCGCGAAAATACGAAATGGGATCGTTTGCAGCTCTTGCGAGGTTTCGTTGTATTTCGGGGCGCTCACCAACACGGAGCTGTTAGACCAAAAATGCTCCGCCAAAAATGCGCCTAACGGAACAATGCCACTCAAAGAATGTAGTTTGCGGAGGAGGTAACTGGTTTCAGGCCGGATTGCGGTAGCGGACATGCCTCTCCGCCGCGTCATTTCTCGCACAAACTAAAATGAGTCGCGGCAAATTCAGTATAGGCACTTGCGAAACGCGATGCAACTTGACCCAATTCCTCCAAACGTTCTGAAGTGTCACAATTCCCACCAGTTACGTATTAAGCCCAAGTGTTTTCCTTTTTACATTTCCCTATTCGGCGCGATGCTATCCTGACTATAAATTCTGCCGGGACCTTCCCCTGGCCGTGATTGGCACGGCGCGGTTTTGGAACAAACATGAATCTCGTGACGGAATTGGAGCGTCTTGCGGACGCGCTCGAAGGAGAGGGTAGCAAGCCTGCGCAACTCTCTTTCGCGTCCCTCGCCGAACGCATCGCCCGAAACCTTTCGGTTCGTACGGACGAAGTAGCCATCCTTGGCGTCTCACATCGTTGGCGGCATTTGCATTTCATCGTGCCCGAGGCGCTGAAAAACGTCGGCTTCATCCCGCTTTCCAGCAAAACCGCGCTAGCCGCGCGCACCACTCGCGATAGCCGCCCTGAAATTATCAATGATTTCACTTCCGTGAAGCACGCCAGTGTTTTCGAAGGTGTCAAATTGGCTGCGGCGAGCGCCGAACTAATCCAGAAAATCATCAGCGCCCCTATTCTCTCCGGCGGTCAAGTCGTAGGCGTCATACAAATCAGTCGCAAGGGCGCCAACTCGAAGGTTGCCGGCCCTGATTTTACCTCCGAGGACCTGGGAAAAGTTCTTGCCCTCTGCAATCCCCTCGGCAAACTCCTTCAGCGCACCATCGCCGACTAAGTTCTCGCTGAAATTTGCGATTGCGCATCGCAACATCTCGCCTCTCCTATTCAGCAGCCTCATTTTTACCGGTGCAGATCGTCAAATGAACCTCGAAAATGAATTGACACACCAAAACCTTCTTGTTACTTTTCCACAGCACAAAATTTTACAAGTCCATCCCTACGGAGGCACCGCACACCGGCACCATGGCGTTCGTCGCTAAGAAAATATTTCTCACCAAAGGCGTCGGTAAACATCGCGAAAGGCTCTCCAGTTTCGAACTCGCGCTTCGCAACGCGGGCATTGCGGCGTGCAACATCGTCCGCGTATCCTCGATCTTCCCTCCCAATTGTAAATTGATCTCGCGCAGCGAAGGGTTGAAGCATATTAGGCCCGGCCAGGTGGCATTCACCGTCATCAGCGAAAATTCCACCAAGGAACCACATCGCCTGATCGCCGCCAGCATCGGTCTCGCGCTTCCCAGCGACAAATCGATGTACGGCTACCTCTCCGAGCATCATTCCTTCGGTGAAACCGAAGAAGTTGCCGGCGAATACGCCGAAGAGCTAGCCGCCGAAATGCTCGCCACCACTCTGAACGTGGAATTTGATCCGGATCTTTCCTGGGACGAGAAAAAAGAGGTCTACCGCATCTCCAACAAAATTGTGCGCACCCTCAACGTGACGCAATCGGCCGTCGGCGACAAGCGCGGCCTGTGGACCACCGTCCTCGGCGCCGCCATCCTCATCGGCGAAGACGACTGAAACTTCGTTCGATCCAAGATGGCTGGAGGTGAAGATCAAATCCGTAGGTCGATTTCAAGTGTTCATCACGGCTCTGACCCTTCTCCTCCTGCCCTGCAGCCTATCGGCGAAGGACCGCGTCACTATCTTGTATGACGCCTTTTCCGATTCAAAAGAGATCATCAAGGACTGGGGATTTTCCGCTCTGATTGAGCATGATGGGAAACGGATTCTATTCGACACTGGGAACAACGCTGCGACGTTCGAACACAACGTCAAATCCATTGGCGTAGATCTCTCTAAACTGGACTTTGTCATTATCTCCCACCGGCACTCAGACCACACCACTG
>DATBBY010000084.1:0-3110 GCA_036270765.1 Candidatus Acidiferrum sp. | reverse complement strand
GGTGTTTTTCATTTCCTCGTCGAATTCGCCGAGCATCGATTGGCCGATAGTCATGGTTAGCCTCTCTGAGGGAGTTTTTGTCTTGCGGATTGCAGCGCGGTCATCTTAGGCGAACAAAAGGCGAAATGTCAAGTGAATTTTGTTCAACGATTAAAAATTCCTCCACCCTTGCTCCACCCGTTGAACCGCGGCCTCGTGCCGGCACAGAATAGTCCCATGGCACACCAATTCACAACCTCCTATACCCGAGACGCCCGCGATCTTCTCCGTTATTACAAACGCCTCGGCGATCGCGCCATCGAACAATGTCCCGATAACCACCTCTTTACCACCCTCAACTCCGAATCCAACTCCATCGCCATCATCGTCAAGCACATGGCCGGCAATATGCGCTCTCGTTGGACCGATTTTCTGACCAGCGACGGCGAAAAGCCCGATCGCAACCGCGATGCCGAATTTGAAACTCCGCCGCAAACGCGTTCTGGTTTGATCGCCCTATGGGAAGCTGGCTGGAAAATTTGCCTCGATGCACTCGACGCTCTGAAGGATGAGGATCTGACCCGTACCATCACCATCCGCACAGAGCCGCACTCCGTGATGCAAGCCATCAACCGCCAAGTCGGCCACTACGCTCACCACGTCGGTCAAATCGTATTCCTCGCCAAACATTTTGCCGGCGAAAACTGGCAAACGCTGAGCGTCCCAAAGAAAAAATCATCCGATTTCAACCGCCGAGTAGCAACCGGCGAAGCATCTCAGCGCTAGCGCCCACCTGGACATAAGCGACGATCCCTCTAGCTCAGGGCCGCCTTTTGGCCCTGAGGCTTTTCCCGGCACGCTTTAATCGGGACCACGCTGCGCACGGCAATTTGGATCGACCCTTTTCCTTCGCCGTCATAGTCGAATACCAGCAAAGTCCAGCGTTCCTACCGTTTTTTACCGTTGTATCTCGCCCCGAACACCGCATTACACTCAAGTCCAAGAAAGAGGGATACCATGGATCTGCCAGTCATGAGCGAAGTGCAATTCGACGTAACCCACGAAGAGCCCACCGGCTACGCGGCCGAGTGCGACAGCGAAAACATGTCCGTAATGGCCGACACCTGGGAAGAACTCCGCTGTAACGTAAAAGCCGCCGTAGAAAAGCACTTCCACAACGGCCCCAAGCCAGCCTCTATCCGCCTACACCTCGTCCGGGACGAAGTCATCGCCCTCGTCTGAAAAGGTGTTATTGGCGCAACGACGCATTCGTGCAGCGATCGTCGCTCATCATGCTAGGCGCCTAAAAATTGTTCAGCTGTTCTTTTTTGCCCTTCCGTCCGGTAGTAATTGTTTTTCCGCACGCCTAAACAAAAAGCGCTGTCCGTAAGTCCTCCACCTGCCACACATACGAAAAACAGGGGGGTGTCCTCCTGGCTCTCCCTTCGATAAACGTTCAGTGGGAAGTGTCGCGCAGGAGGACCGCGTCGGATTCGACGTGCCCGCGCTCGATGGCCAGTTTGGTCCCGTCCGGCGAAAACCGAAATCTCAAGATTCGTTCCTTAGTGAAATGCGTGAGTTGTCGAGGGGGCGAGCTATCGAGTGGTTGCTCCCAAAGATTATCCACGCCCTTTTCTCGCACCACGTATACCACGGCTTTTGGGTCTGGCGCGAAAGCTAGGGGCGCTGAAGCCCGTTGGTCCAGCTCATGATAGTTCGTCTTCTTATCCTCGGTCGAGTAAACCGTGAGGACTAATCGGTGATCCAATTCCCTCACGTCCCTGCCGACAATCCTTTTCCCATCCGGCGACACGCTCCATCCCCAGGAGGCGTCTCGGACCAGGGTCTCCGGCTGGCCGCCTTCAATGGAAACGCGCTTGATCGCCTGATTATCTCCGCGGTCGACGTAAAAAACCCACTTTCCCTCAAGCGCGCATTCCGGTTCGCTTTCGTTGGGGCCAAACGTAAGCTGCTTCAAATTGGTTCCATCGCTGTCCATACGCCAAAGATTCATCGAAGCTTTCCCAGAGCGTCCTGCGGAACGAAACACAAAATATTTTGCGCCGCAGGTAGTGACCTGATCGGAGATATGTTGCGCATCGGACAGCAAAACAGTTTCGCCGCCCCCTGGATTTACCAGGCGGAGCTCCGGTGTCTGCGGTATCACCAAGCGGCCATCGGCGGCCCAATCCCATCGCCAAACATCTCGATGCGAAGCGAGCGGCACCGCTTGCACCGCTTCGGGCGAACTTGCAGGCGCCACCTCGATTTGAAAGTCGCCGTGCACCTGACTCGCCACGATGCTTCGGCCATCGCCCGAAACGCTCGGGTGAAAATAATCATTTGTGTCGGTGGTGAGTTGGCGGGATTCTCCTGTCGGATAGCTCACCAGGGTCAACTGTCCGTGCAAGCTGGTCATTTGACTCACCGTCGACATCACCAGGCCCGTGCCATCCGGCAGCCACACACCACCGAAATACAGCCGTTCCGCCGAAAATGCCCTGGTCTGGTGCTTGCCGGTGCCTACGTCAATGGACTCCAGCCCGGAAATCGTGTCCTGCGTGGGCTGCGCCACCGGAATCACGATGGTTTTGCCGTCTGGCGACCATGCGGGCTCAAAACTGTTGCTGGCCAGTGGCGTATTGCTGAACAGCGCGCGGTCCGGCGTGCCGTCGCTGCGCGCAATCAACAGATCGTAGAAAGGCGTATCGTGATGCTCGCGCAGATATGCGACGCGTTGCCCATCCGGAGAAAATGTAATCGGACTGTCGACATCCTTGATCAGCAGTTGCGGCGAACCGCCCAGCACCGGAGCGCGATACAACGAGGCCAGCGTATGTTCGGACTCGTCGCGGCGTACACAGTAGATATAGCTGCCGTCCGGAGAGAACGTCAGCCCTGCGTACTGGGTTGCCGCGGGCGGGACCACCTGCGTATTGCTCATGGTCGGAATATGCCGAAGCCACAGCGATTGCAGCCCGTTTTCATCGCGCACGTGCAAGAGATATTTGCCATCCGGTGAAAGCGCGGCCAGAGAAACGTTGCCGTTGTTGGTCAGATTGTCGATGGAAAAATGCTCGAAGGGCAAATGTCGATTGCGTTGCAGCAACGAGTACACGCCAAAAGCGGCG
>DATBBY010000083.1:0-27690 GCA_036270765.1 Candidatus Acidiferrum sp. | reverse complement strand
CGGCTCTACCACGGCGCTCGGCTCCGCAGGCGGAAGTTTGGGATACGCAACCGCTGTCACCAACAGCGTTGCGGTGAAGTTCGATCTGTACAGCAACAGTGGCGAAGGACCTGATTCGACGGGTCTCTATGTGAATGGCGCATCTCCGACTACGCCGGCGACGGATATGACCGGCTCGGGAGTCGATCTTCATAGCGGAGACACTTTCCATGTGCACATGACCTATGACGGCACGAACCTGGCCATGACCATCACAGACACCGTGACGGCTGGAGCGTTTTCTATAACCTGGCCGATCAATATCCCGAACACCCTCGGTGGGAACACGGCCTATGCGGGCTTTACGGGAGCCACCGGTGGATATACCTCCAATCAAAACATTTTGAGTTGGACGATGAGCAGCAGCGGTGGAGGCGGAGGTGGAACAGTAGCCACGCCGACGTTTAGCCCGGCCGGAGGAACTTATCTTGGAACGCAAACGGTCACGTTGACCGACAGCACTTCTGGAGCAACCATCTTCTACACCTTGGATGGCAGCCAGCCGGGGACTTCTGCAGGTGGCTCAACGCAACAATATAACGGGCCACTTACGGTAAGTTCCACGGAAACCATCAAAGCGTTAGCAACCGCTTCGGGGATGACCACCAGCGGAACGGGCAGTGCCACGTACACCATTGAATCGCAGGTAGCGACGCCAACGTTCTCGCCGGCTGCTGGAAGTTATAGCTCAACGCAGACGGTGAGTATCTCGACGACGTCCCCGGCACCCACGACGATTTATTACACGACCGATGGGTCGAACCCGACAACTAGTTCAACGCGAACCCAATACAGCGCGCCCATCACGGTCAGCACCACGGAAACGGTGAAGGCGTACGCGACCAAGAGCGGCTACTTTGATAGCAACGTAGGCACCGCGGCATACACTATCGGCTCCGGTGGCGGTGGCGGCGTTGGTTTCGGCAGCGGTTTCACAACGGGCTCGATGATGTTGAATGGCAGCGCGGTAATCAACCCGCCGGCCCTATCTTTGACCACCACGAGCCCCACATTTCAGACGGGAAGCGCGTGGTTCCCCACCGCTCTGAATATTCAGAAATTCACAACTGACTTCACCTTCCAGTTGTCCTCAGGCTCACCGACTGCCGACGGCTTCACCTTCGCCATTCAAGGTAATTCCACCGCGGCGATAGGGGGCACGGGCGGCGCTTTGGGATACGGAACTATTGGAAAGAGCGTGGGGCTGAAGTTCGATCTCTACAGCAACAGTGGAGAGGGTCCTGATTCGACTTGGCTTTACCTGAATGGCGCATCGCCGACAACTCCGGCCGTCGACATGACCAGTTCGGGCGTGGATCTACACAGCGGTCATGTCTTCGCGGTGCACGTCGTTTATGACGGCACAAATCTCACCATGACTATTACCGACACGACTAATACTGCTTTAACCTTCACTCAGGCTTGGCCGGTGAACATACCCAACACCGTCGGCGCCAATACCGCATTTGTAGGCTTCACAGGAGGCACTGGCGGGTATACCGCCAACCAGTCCGTGCTCTCATGGACCTACACTGTCAATTAGCTTAGTCAATGACCTTAGAACGGCCCGACCGAATGCCGGGCCACTTTCCAGGGTCTAAAAGCTAATCATCTTGCACCATTTTTTGAAGCCCGGACAATCTAAGGTGTGAACACAGCGGCGTACCTTCGCTGTGCTATGATCTCCGCTCTTCTTCTCGTGAAGCCTAGGGTGCGTTCCCTTCGAGTGGCGAGTTGCTTGGAGGCAATATGGACCGTAAAGTCCGGAACATTCTGATTGCCGTTGGAATCGTCATACTGATCCTGGTGATCGTTCCGTTCCTGATTCCCGTCAATCAATTCAAGCCCACGATTGAAACAAAAGCTTCGGCCGCCCTGGGCCGCCAGGTGCAGGTGGGCGATCTTAGTCTTTCACTCCTCACTGGCTCGCTCTCCGCTGATAATCTGGCGATCTCCGATGACCCCAAATTCGGCCAGACACCGTTTCTGACCGCTAAGGCCGTTCGCGTTGGCGTCGCCATGATGCCGCTGATCTTTTCGCGAGCCTTGAACATTACCAGCGTGACGATTAAAGACCCGCAAGTCACTTTGCTTCACAATCCGGCGGGCCAGTGGAATTATTCGTCCATCGGCGGCGCAGCGGCGAACACCGCCAACAGCCAGGCGCCCCAGCAAAGTAATGGTTCCTCGGAACTGTCCGTCGAAAAACTGTCGCTCGAGAACGGCACCATCATCGTCGGTTATGTGGGCAATCCCAAGCGCACCACCTACGATCATGTGAACGTCGAAGCTTCCAATATTTCAACCCACAGCAAATTTCCGGTCTCGGTTTCGGCCGATCTTCCTGGCGGAGGGAAGTTCAAGCTTGATGGGAACGCGGGCCCCCTCGATGCTACCGACGCAGCTCTAACTCCTGTTGACGCCAAACTCACAGCAAGCTCACTGAATCTCGGCTCCACTGGATTTATCGAGCCTAATACCGGGCTCGGCGGACTCTTGGACTTGGATGCCAGTTTGACTTCAGCTCAGGGTCAAGCTGAAACCAAAGGCAATGCAAAGCTTTCCAAGGCGCTTTTCATTCAAGGTGGATCTCCTTCCTCCGTACCTTTAGTGGTGGACTTTGGCACCAAGTACGATCTTGCCAAACAGAGCGGCACGATACATGGCACTACGTTGAAAATCAGCGGCGCCACCGCGCAAGTTTCTGGCACTTACAATAACTCCGGCGAAAACACCATTGTGAATGTCAAAGTCGACGGCCAGAACATGCCCGCCAAGGACCTCGCCGCTTTTCTGCCGGCCGTTGGAATTCGCCTCCCCAACGGAGCTTCCATTGAGAGTGGGACACTCAGCGAAAATCTAACTATGGCGGGACCCACGACCAATCTGGTTACCAGCGGCACTGCCGGTATCTTCAGCGTTAAATTGGCGGGATTCGATCTGGGTTCGAAAATGTCCAGCATTTCAGCGATTACTGGATTGAAGAGCGGCAAAGATCTGGACATCGAAAAAATGACCTCTAATTTGCGTATGACCCGCGACGGTTTGCGCGCTGATAATTTCATCGCGGTCCTTCCAGCGTTCGGCCAGATCGTGGGGGCCGGTACCATAGACGCCAAGAACGATCTTGACTTCAAAATGGCCGCAACGCTTAAGAGTGGTATTGCCAATGTCGCGAATCCCACCGGCGCACTCACTTCGGTTTTGGGCGGAGGATCAAGCGGCTGCAAGAATGGTGTAACCGTGCCGTTCAAAATCGAAGGCACCACTGCGGATCCGAAATTCGTTCCGGATGTCGGCGGGGTCGCCGCTGGAATGCTGAAAACTCAATTAGGTTGCGCGGGCAGCGGCATGACGGGCGCGAAGAATCTGAACCCCACGAACCTGAACCCCACGAACCTGAACCCGACGGATGCCACCAAATCCCTGGGCGGCCTTTTCAAGAAACCAAAACCATAACGGCCTAGTCGTAACGCAACGCCACCATTGGATCTACGCGCATCGCGCGCCGCGCTGGAATGTAGCAAGCTAGCAACGCCACGGCGGTAAGCAACAGCGTTACCGCGGTGTAGGTCGAAGGGTCATAGGCCCGCACATCGAATAGCAGGCTGACCAAGACGCGCATCAGCGCTAACGCCGCCAGGATTCCCAGACCTAATCCCACTACTGTCAACCGTAACCCCTGGCCAAGTATCAAGCGCATGACATCGCCGCGCTGAGCTCCCAGCGCCATACGCAGCCCGATTTCGCGCGTCTGCTGATTCACCGAATAAGACAGCACTCCGTACACTCCCACCGCGGATAACACCAGTGCGAGCGCCCCAAACAGCGCCAGCAACAAACCGCCCATGCGTGGCGGCCAAAGCGCCTGAGACAAAACCTGTTCGATGGTGAAGACATTCGTTACCGCCAGATTCGGATCCAGCGATTGCAGCGCCGCCCGCGCGGTGGCCACTACGCTTTCTGGATTGCTGGTGGTGCGCACATGCAAAGTTGCGGCGGGAACGTAGTCTTGGGTCATAGGTAAAAACACGATTGGCTGCGGTTCTTCTCCAACTTCACTGATAACCAAATTTGCCGTTACACCGACAATTTCGCGCAAAGTGGTATCGCCAATGAAATGGAAGCGCTTGCCAATGGCATCCTCGTTAGGCCAATGCAGCTTAGCCATGGCTTCGCTGACGATCGCCACGGCGGCGGTTTCCATGCGGTCACCATCATTAAAACTTCGCCCACGTGTGACCGGGATGCGCAGGGTTTCAAAATGATTTGAAGTCACGTCGTCCACCACCGTCAACGTGCCGCGATTGCCCGAAGCCTCATCTTGCCCTTCTGGAAATACCGTGCGCGAGAAGCCCCCGCCAATAGGCGGATTGGAAGCTATGCTCACGGATGCTACACCGGGCGAATTTTTCACCTTCTCAATGGCTGCACGGTAAAATTGCTGGCCGCGTCCCTCTTCGTAGTGCAGCGCACCGAGATCGAAATTCATGGTCAGAAGATTTTTCGATTCAAACCCCAGCTCGGTCTTTTGCGCGTTCTGCAGGCTGTGCAGGAAGAGCCCCGCGCCGACAAGTGTGATTAAGGCCAGTGCCATTTCGCCGATGACCAGCAGACTACGCAATGGGTCGCGTCGCCAGCCCATGGTGCCGCCCCGTCCTCCGGACTTTAGCGTTTCCATGAGATCTGGGCGCGAAGCTTTCACCGCCGGAACCAGGCCAAAAATAAATCCGGTAAGAATAGCGATACCCAACGTAAAGAGCAGCACGTGCGAATCGAGAGACAAGTCTATGCCGCTCTGATCGATGAACGGCGGCCGCAAAGACCACAGAATACTGCGGCCTGCATAAGCGAACGCCAGGCCGACGACCCCTCCCGCCAGGGACAACAACAGACTCTCTGTAAGCATCTGCCGAACAATGCGCGTGCGACCCGCGCCAAGCGCTGCGCGCAGGCTGATTTCTTTTTGGCGGCGTGCTCCTTGCGCCAGCAGAAGGTTCGCCAGATTGACGCACGCGATCAAAAGCACCAAACCCACCACGCCCATCATCATCGCCCCAGCCAAAGCGATTCGTTTATGGTCGTTCACGCCCACCGCGGCATCCGACAGCGGGCTGAGCGCCACGCTGCGACCGGCATTGTCTTTGGGGAACTCCGTCTCCAGGTGTGTGGCCATCGTCTTGAGAGAAGCCTCCGCAGCGCTCATTTCCAGTCCAGGCTTCAACCTGCCAAAGGTGCCGACGCCCAAAAACCGCCGTTCATTGAAAAAATCCTTGGCCTTCCCGCCCAGCACTTGATCTTTCATGCTGGTGGGGATCCACACCTGTTCGGCGCTGAAGAATGTAATCGTTCCTCGAAATCCCCGTGGGGCAATCCCGATAACGGTATAGGGGCGGGCGTTGAATATCAGTGGTTTCCCGACGATTCCGGGGTCAGAGCCTAATTTATTGGCCCAAAGCGCATAGCTACATACCGCCACATCGTTGCCGTTGGGCTTGGTGTCTTCATCGGGCATAAAAAAGCGCCCATGAGCTGGTCGTAGTCCAAGGACGTCGAAATAATTTGCGCTGACAAGTTCACCTAGGATTTCGCGCGGTTCCGCGCCGCCGCTCCAAGTCACAGTAGCGGGCATAAACGCCGCAAGATCCGTGAACACCTGGTTATCGCGGCGATAGTCTTGGAAATTTGGGAAGGACATACCGAGCTTTTCGGATCGGGCTTGGGTGACCAGCAACTTGCTGTCGACTGTGTCCATCTCCACCAATCGCGGGAGGTCGCGCACCGGAAGCGCGTTCAGCAGTATCGCGTTGACCACCGTGAAGATGGTGGTGTTCGCGCCGACGCCCAACGCCAGAGACAATACGGCTACCGCTGTGAACCCCGGATTTTTTCGCAGCATGCGCAAGCCATAGCGCAGATCCTGCATAAAAACTTCCAGAACCGGCAGGGTCTGCCGGTCGTGGTAGAGCTCTTTGGTCTGCTCAATTCCGCCCAATTTCATCAACGCATGCCTGCGTGCTTCCGTGGCGCTCATTCCTTTACTTACATTATCTTCGGTGTGCATTTGTAGATGTCCTTCCAGTTCTTCTGCAAAACTGTCCCGCGATTCACCGTGAACCGTGCCTGCCAACCGCAGCCAAAATGCTCGCAACGTTTTCATGTTAATTCCTTCATGCCGATTCCTTACCGGGAGCGAGGAATCGCGCGAGAATCGCGGTGGTCTGTTCCCAATCGCGTTCCTCGCGGCCCAGGAATTTACGCCCGGCGCGCGTCAATTTGTAATATTTGGCTTTGCGATTGTTGTCGGACTGCCCCCACTCCGACGCGATGTGCCCTTCCTGCTCGAGTTTCAGCAGCGCGGGATATAGCGTGCCGTAGTTAACCGCCAGGAGATCACCGCTGGTCTGCTCGATGCGCCGGGCGATGCCGTAGCCATGCAATGGGCCTAGCGCTTCAAGCGTTTTGAGAATCATCAGCGCCAGCGTGCCTTGCCACACATCCACTTTTTCAGCCATTTGTTGGTGTCCGCCTCTTTGGGCCTATGGGATGCCCATACTAAACCCATCGCGCTCCTATGGGAAGCCGATAGTAAAGACGCTCAAGATCGCTGTCTGTTACTATCTTGTTTCGTTATTTTGATATTTCCAGCGCGGTCAAATCTGAACTTTCCTTGACTCTCCTGCAACTTACCGTTAGCCTCGTGCGTTCAATTAAGAGACGGCGACTGCGATCTTCCTCTATCGAAAAATCTTCCCTCATCGCAAGGAGCGTTTCATGGGCACCCGTGTGTTTGCAGAATGCTGCACCGTAGTATTCGCGGCGCTGACCGTCGCGTCATGGCTGGCGCCAAACGCCCTCGGCCAGGGAGGGGAGCCGCCTTACTTCGCCATTCGTGGAGCTAAAATCGTTACGGTATCGGGACGAACCGCGGAAAATTCCACAGTCATTATTTCGCACGGGATTATTACTGCCATAGCGGCTGACGCCAAGATCCCCGATGAAGCCTGGATCATCGATGGAAAGGGCTTGACCGTCTATCCCGGGCTGATCGATTCCTTTTCGGATGTGGGCTTGATGGCGCCGCCTGCCTCTGGTGCACCCGCCGCTGGCACACCCCTCGCGACAGAATCAGCCCCGCGACCTCCGCAAACGCAAACGGCCGCGCGCGGTCCTGAGGACCGGCCCGGCACAACACCTTGGCGCAATGCCGCGGATGAAGTGAACCTCGCCGACAAGCGTATTGATACCTGGCGCAATGGGGGCTTCACAACCGTCGTGGCCGCGCCTAAAGGCGGTTTTTTCCCCGGTCAGGCCGCGGTCCTTGATCTCGCGGGAGATCGGCCGGGAGACTTCGTCGTGAAATCGCCGGTAGCAATCGCTTTAAACCTTAGCGTGACCGGCGGATTCGGCAGCGGCTTTCCCAACTCGCAAATGGGCGTGCTCGCCTACGTGCGGCAAGTCTTCCTGGACATTGACTGGAGCACCCGCGCGCAAGCCGCTTACGAACATAACGCGCATGTCGAGCGCCCGCCTTATGACCGCACCAATGTGTCCCTCGCCGCTGCGCTGCAAAAGCATGTTGTGGTGCTCATTCCGGCAAACAATAGCGTGCAGATCCAACGTTCGCTCGAGCTCGCGGATCGCTGGAAGGTCAACGGAGTGATTTATGGTGCCCAAATGGCTTATGAAAATGCTGCCGACATTGCCGCCAAAACACTTCCTGTGTTGGTAAACGCCAAATGGCCGGAAGTGGAAAAAGATGCCGATCCCGAAGACAGGCCGACTTTGCGCGAATTGCGTTTTCGCGATCGCGCGCCATCCGCGCCGGCGGCGCTAGCCAAGGCTAACGTGAAGTTCGCATTTTATTCCGGCGGTTTAACTACGCCCAAAGATGTTTTGAAAGCGGCGAAAAAATCGATCGACGCGGGCTTGTCTGCGGATGCGGCGTTGCGTGCGTTGACTCTTTCCGCTGCGGAAATATACGGCGTGTCAGATCGCATGGGCTCCATCGAAGTCGGCAAAATCGCCAATCTGGTGGTTACCGACGGCGATCTCTTCGACGAAAAAACCAAAATCAAAATGGTCTTCGTGGATGGGCGCAGATTCGAAACACACGAGCCGGAAAAACCAAAAGATCCGCCGAAAGGCGATATCAGTGGGAAATGGAAGCTGGCTTTCACAACGCCCGACGGCGCGGAAGAGGCCACCGCCGACCTGAGCATGGAAAAGGATGGGACCCTTTCGGGCACCGTCACCAGCAAACGCGGAACCGGCTCAATTCTTAGTGGCTGGGCCTCGGGCGAAAAATTCAGTTTCATCATAAATATTCCCGTCAATGGAAGTCCCACAGACGTGACCTTTTCCGGCACATTTGACGCAACCTCGTTGAAAGGTTCGTTGAGTGTCCCAGGCTTTTCGACGGATTTTACCGGCACAAAGCCCGGCGCCAGTACCGAACATGCCGCCATGTCTGCAATCGCAGCGAAAGGTGCGCGATGATGGCCACCTACACTGGGCACGCACGCCTGATAGTTTTTGCCGGCGTGATGGCGCTGATCTCAGCGGTGGTATCCATGACTTTGGCGACAACTCCTGACGCAGCTGCCTCCGCGATCATTCTTATCCAGAACGCCACAATCCTGACCGTTTCTCATGGAACCATCGAACACGGCTCCATTTTGATCCGCGATGGCAAAATTGCCGCAGTCGGGCAGTCCATCGCCAAGCCGCAAGGCGCCGAAGTAATCGATGCCAACGGACAATACGTGATGCCTGGCATTATCGATTGTCATTCCCACATCGCGGTGGATGGCTCCGTGAACGAAGGTAGCGTTTCCGTTTCGTCCATGGTGAATATTGCGGACGTACTGAACCCCGATGACATCGACATTTATCGCGATCTGGCCGGCGGCGTGACTGTTGCGAATGTCTTGCACGGTTCCGCTAACTCCATCGGCGGACAAACCGTGGTGATCAAGTTGCGCTGGGGAGCGCCCGCGTCGCGTTTGCCGTTTGAAGGCGCCTTGCCCGGCATTAAATTTGCTCTCGGCGAAAATCCCAAGCGTTCCAACTTCAGTATCCGCGGCCAGGAAAAGCGCTATCCCGCGACGCGCATGGGCGTGGAAGAAAGCATTCGCGCCGCCTTTACCGAAGCGCGTGATTACAAAAGCAAATGGGATGACTACAACAAGAAGACTTCAGCAGGAGAAAAAAATCTCATTCCCCCGCGCCGTGACTTGCGTTTGGATCCGCTGGTCGAAGTGTTGGAAGGCAAGCGTTACGTGCACGCGCATTGCTATCGCGAAGACGAGATTTTGATGTTGCTGCGCGTGGCCAAGGAGTTCGGCTTTAAGGTGCGAACTCTCCAGCACGTCCTCGAAGGTTACAAAGTGGCCGACGAAATCGCTGCATCGGGGGCGGGTGCTTCTACGTTTTCGGATTGGTGGGCGTACAAAGTGGAAGCCTACGACGCAATTCCTTATAACGCAGCGATTATGACTCGTCGCGGCGTGCTGGTGTCCATCAATTCCGACGACGCCGAAGAAGCCACGCATCTGAATCAGGAAGCCGCCAAGAGTATTCGGTACGGTGGGCTCTCCCGTGAAGAAGCGTTGAAGATGGTCACCATTAATCCCGCGATACAGTTGGGCATCGACAAGCGGGTAGGTTCGATTGATGTGGGCAAGGACGCCGATTTGGTCATCTACAATCACGACCCGTTAAGCGCCTACGCTGTAGTGCAGATGACCTTGATCGATGGGCGAGTTTACTTCGATCGGACGCGTGATATCGCGGAGCGCGTCGATCGTGAAAAAGAAAAGAAAGTGCTGACCGAGAAGGAAAAGAAAGCTGCCGCCGAGAAAAAGCCCGAAGATAAGAAGTCTGAAGATAAAAAACAAAACGAGAAGAAACCAGAAGATAAACCTAAGCCGCCGCAATCGGGGGAGGGAAGCGCCGCAGACAGCGACAGAGGTGCACTGTGAGCTGCTTGCGTGCGACTGTAATGTTCCGTGATGGCTTGATTCTCGCGACGGTTTTTTTGTTCCCATCGTTACTTGCGGCCCAACAACCAACTTCAAAGGCGGAGACCCCGAAAGCCTATGCCTTGGTGCACGCTAAAATTTTCACCCTCGCCGGAGCGCCCATCGAAAATGGCACGCTGATTATTCGCGACGGAAAAATTGCCGCCGTTGGCGGGCAAGTCGACGTCCCTCAAGACGCCCAGCTCATCAACGCCGAGGGTCTGCAGGTTTATCCAGGCATGTTCGATCCCGTAACACAAATGGGCCTGCGCGAAATCGGCGCCGTCAGTTCCACCGTGGACTCTACAGAGACCGGAAACTATAACCCCGACGTGGTGGCGTTAACGGCGGTATCGCCATCGAGCGAACACATCCCGGTAACGCGCGTCGCCGGCATCACTGAAGTTCTGGCTGTGCCAGCGAGTGGAGGCATGGATTCGTTCGGGCCGAGCGGAGTTATCGGAGGCCAGGCCTCAGCGATTTATCTGGCGGGCTGGACTGTTGACGACATGCAACTCAAAAGAAGCGTTGCGATGGTGGTGAACTGGCCGGAAATCCAGACCAAAACATTCGACTTCGCGACCTTGCAAAGAAAAGAAAAACCCTACACCGAAGCCAAACAGGAATACGACAAGCAGGTGACCGAGCTAACCGATTGGTTTGAGCGAGCGCGTCATTATGCGCAAGCCATGGGCCACGCCGGCCCTGCCGATTATGAGCGCGATTTAAAACTCGAAGCGCTGGTGCCCGTGGTGCGCGGCCAATTGCCGTTGTTGATCTTCGCCGACCGTTCACGCGAAATTCGCAACGCCATCGAATTTTGCGACAAGCAAAATCTGAAAATGATTTTGGCGGGTGGCTCCGAAGCTTACAAACTGAAAGATCTACTGCGATCGAGAAGCATCCCGGTGATTTTGCGTCCTATGCTGACTTTGCCTCTGTATGAAGACGATCCTTACGATCGCCTGCTCTCGCAGCCTGCGGAGCTCTCCGCCGCGGGCGTTAAATTCGCTTTTGGGAGCTTTGACAATTCCTTTGCCCGAAGGCTCGGGCAAAATGCCGCGAACGCCGTGGCCTACGGGCTGCCCTACGATGAGGCGCTGAAGGCGGTCACTCTATATCCAGCGCAAATCTTTGGTTTGGCTGACCAAGTGGGCACGCTTGAGAGCGGCAAGATCGCTAACGTTATCGTAACGAATGGCGATCCATTGGAGATCACCAGCGACGTCCGCTACCTCTTTATCCGCGGACAGCTCACTCCGCTGGACAACCGTCAAAAAAGGCTATTCGAAAAGTATTCCGCGCGTCCGAAACCCTGAAATCAAACCGCTAAAATCACCTGCACAGCTCTTCGGGCGGAGAGTCGCAAATTACTTCCTACAGCCGAGCCGCGTCCCTTTTACGTAGATTCCCCGAGCTTCCCCGACGCACAGGCATGGCATACTGCGCCGGGACAAACTCGAGCAAGGATGACCGTCGCGACACAAGAACCTGTCCAGGTAACGCCCAGAACCACCAGCGCGAGGCGCTGGTTGCTTTCACTCGCCATCATAGTTTTAGTAGCGCTATGCGTCGCCGGAATTATTCTGGCTTTTCACTGGCCGTTTTCATCGCAAAAAGTTACGCAATCCGTCCAGGAAAGTTGGCCCGGCAAGATCGCCGTGCAGCGCTTCCGCAGAACCTATTTCCCGCATCCCGGTTGCGTGCTGGAAAATGTTGCCCTCACGCGCGGCTCTGACAGCTCGGGCCCGCCGCTGGTCGCGATTCAAAGAGTCACCATCCAGGCGAATTACCACGATCTTTTATTGCGGCCCGGCTACATATCCAGAATTATTCTCGCAGGCCTGAAAATTTCAGTTCCGGCGGAGCAAAACACATCGCAGCGAACATCCAGCAGATCGTCGACGCGTATTGGCGAAGTTTTTACAAAAGACGCCACGCTTGAAATCGCGACAAAAGACGACGGCCCTCTGAAATTCGAGATTCATCAACTCAGCCTCAAATCCATCAGCGATAGCTCGCCCATGTCTTACGACCTCGCGATGCGCAACCCGGAGCCGCCAGGAGAAATTCGTTCGCGCGGAAAACTCGGTCCCTGGGACAGTCAACACATGAATGACATTCCGCTCTCAGGCACATATACGTTCGATGATGTCGATTTGGGAGTATTTGAAGGTATTGGCGGAACTTTGGCAGCCACGGGAGATTTTAACGGCGTGCTGGGTCGCATCGAAGCTCACGGAACCACGGACACGCCGAAATTTGAGGTTACCCGCAGTCACCACTCCGTCGCGCTCAAAGCGAAATTCAACGCCACCGTTGACGGTATGAGCGGCGACACGATTTTGCACTCCGTCGATACGATGTTGATCAAAACGCCGGCACACATCGAAGGTTCCGTGGCCAGCAAACCGGGCCAGCCTGGTAAGACCACTTCACTGAATGCCGCCGTGCGGAACGGCCGCATCGAGGACGTCCTGTGGCTTTTCGTACACGAGCCTAAGCCGCCCATGGAAGGTGCCACCGATTTCAAAGCGCACATTGTCTGGCCGTCCGGCCATCAGCCGTTTCTAAAGCGTGTCGTGCTGCAAGGCGCCTTTGAAATCGAGCATGCGCAATGGACGAACCCGGAGCGCCAGATGAGCGTGAACATGTTAAGTAAAAGGGCCAGCGGAAAGAAAAAAGATCCCGAGACTCCCAACGTGACCGCGGATCTAAAAGGTAGCCTGGTATTGAGCAACGAAATCGCTAAATTCCACGATACTTCTTTCAAGGTGCCCGGTGCGGAAGCCATTGTGCAGGGAACCTATAATTTAGAAGATACCAAGATAGATTTTCACGGAGATTTGAAAACGGAAGCGTCCATCTCAGACGACAGTAGCGGTGTAAAAGCGGTGCTGCTAAAGCCCTTAGATCCGTTATTCAAGAAAAAACACGCCGGAGCGGAAGTCCCCGTGGAGATGACCGGCACCTATCACGATCCGCATTTTGGCGTTTCACTCCAGCCGAAAAAATAGTAGCAGCGAAAGTTACCAGGGTTATTTGCCTTCGAAAGGATAGCGGTCTTGCGACTGCACCGCCGCAGCTACGTTGCGCCGTAGAGCAATGGTGTCGACCGGCGCGCGCTTCGCGAAACGTCTCAGCACAGACATCTGCGTGGTTAACATGTCTCCCTCGTGAAGAGCGGCAATGGCGCGCTTCGCTTCGTGCTCGATGCGTTCGGCGGCGTCGGAAATAAATACTCGCGCTGCATCGATCATTGCCTGCGACGCTGCTTGCCCTTTACCGTTCGCGGCTTTTTGTGCGCGCAGCAGCGACGATTCCATCGCATAGAGTTCCATGACGATATTGGAAAGTGCCGCAACAAGTTCCTGCTCGTCCGCCAGCTTCTCGCGATATTTCTGAACGGCTCCGCCGGCTGATTGCAGAAATATCTTTTTGCAATTGGCGACCACCGTGGCCTCGGCCGCCAAAACGCCGTCGTCCGTCTCCTCAAACGACGGCCCGGCAAGAATTTCGTCCGCCAGTTTCATGGCCGCCGGTATCAACGCTAACTGCCCGCCCATGGCGCGTTTCATCAGCATCTGGATAATCAGCATGCGGTTGATTTCATTGGTGCCTTCAAAAATGCGATTGATGCGCGAATCGCGGTACGCGCGGCAAACTGGATAGTCTTCGTGAAAACCGTAACCGCCAAAAATCTGCACCGCTTCATCCACCACGAAATCAAGCATCTCGCTGCCATATACCTTGGCGATGGAGCTTTCGATGGCGTATTCCTCCAGAACTTTCATGGTGTTCTGGATTTTCTCGCTGGCGTCTTCAGAGCCATTGTTAGACGCGGAGGCCATGGCCGTTTCCATGTTGCCGGCCGAGCGGTAAATCATCGACTCCACCGCAAAAAGTTGAATCGCCATTTCCGAGAGCTTTTCACGCATCAGACCGAATTCGCCGATGGCTTTGCCGAACGCTTTGCGCTCCCTGGCATATTTCGCCGCAGTCGCCAGTACGTACTTCGAGCCGCCCACGGCGGAGGCTCCTAAAGTGAAGCGCCCGGCATTGAGAATATTAAATGCCACGATGTGGCCGCGACCGACGTCGTGCAAAAGATTTTCTTTGGGAACCTTGCAATTTTCCAGAAACACCGGCGTCGTGGAACTCCCGTGGATGCCCATCTTGTGCTCTTCGTTTCCAGGTTTAATTCCTGGGAAGGTGCGCTCCACGATGAACGCGCTCAATTTGTCGCCGCCAATTTTGGCGAACACAACATAAATGTCCGCGAAGCCGCCGTTGGTGATCCACATTTTCTGGCCGTTCAAAATGTAGTGTTTGCCGTCGGGCGTGAGTTCCGCGCGCGTCAAGGAATTCTGCGCGTCGGACCCGGCTTGCGGTTCAGAGAGGCAATAGGCTCCGATCCATTCGCCGGTGGCCAATTTGGGAAGGTATTTTTTCTTTTGTTCTTCGGTCCCGAAATACACGATGGGTAGCGTGCCGATGCCGGCGTGCGCACCGTGCGTTACGGCGAAACCGCCGTAGATGGAAAGTTTCTCCGTCAGAACAGTGGTGGCGACTTTGTCGAGTCCGGCCCCGCCATATTGTTCCGGGATTCCGCCGCTCAAGAGCCCAAGTTCACCAGCCTTTTTCACCAACTCCGGCAGCAAACCAGGCTTCTTGGCCTCCAGATTCTTGACGTGCGGCATTACTTCCTTGATCACGAATTCTTCCGCGGATTGCCCGATCAGTCTTTGATCATCGTTTAAGTCCGCGGGGGTAAACACATCCTCGGGTCGGGGCGATTCCAGCAGAAAGCTGCCGCCTTTGGTTCCTTGTGGCGTGGTGGTTGCGGTGGCCATGGTCAGGGGGCTCCTCGTGAGGGACTAACTGTGCTCAGCTCCAATTATCTCATTTTTGCAGAATGCCGGGGGATTAGCGAATTACGCCGTTAAACTACATGCACTAGCCTGACAAACGCTCTGGCTGATGGGCTACAACCCTCCTCCGCCAAACAAGCTGTAGCACAGCAGGGCCAGCACAATCATCGTGATGGCCACGTAGGTCCAATCTTTTTCATACAGGAACGCAATAACGGAAAAAAGTACGCGAGCCACCGGTGTGGCGATTAATACCAGCAGGCCCAATTGAATTAACCCGCGCCCGCGAAATGTCGCAGCCTCGCGAAGAATTCCACCGACGGTACGTAACTCCTGCGGCTCTCCTTGAAACACGCGATAATTTATAGTGGGTAAATCGTGCCGCGAGAGATAAACGACTCCGCCAATAAATACCAGGCCAGCCGCTAGCGAGACTCCGCTACGCAACAGGACCGCCATGATCTGGTCCATGCGCTGATCTTGTCGTAAGTCCGGAGTCGTCATCACATCTTGCCCGCAAAGCCGTTATAAATCATTTCCACCGCGAGAAATCCGATCACTGCAGCAAAGACCAGTCGCAAGGTTCGCACCGTCGCGCCTGCCAGCATTCGTGCACCCACAAGCGATCCGCCCAACACCCCGAGCATCACCGGCATCGCGATGCCCGGGTCAATATATCCGCGGCTGAGATAAATTCCCGCGCTGGCCGCGGCCGTCACGCCAATCATGAAATTGCTGGTGGTGGTCGAAACTTTAAACGGCAGCTTCATGGCTTGATCCATGGCCAAAACTTTTACAGCTCCCGATCCAATTCCCAGTAAGCCGGACAAAACGCCCGCTCCAAACATTAATGTGAACCCGAGCGGCACTCCCCGGACATGATATGGCGTCATGCCTTCGGGCGTTGGATAGCTGCTATCCATGCGCAGCCAGGTGGCAATACGGTCGGGTGCGACGTCGATTTTGTGTTCCGATTTTTCACGCAGGCTAGAAAACGCGGAGTAAATCAACGCCAGCCCAAAAATGATGGCAATCACCGTCACGTGTAGATACAGCGCCACCGTCGCTCCTGCCAGCGCTCCCACCGTGGTAGCGATTTCCAGGAACATTCCCACGCGCACGTTCGAATAGCCGTCTTTTACGTATGCAGCGGCCGCTCCCGAAGAAGTAGCGATCACCGAGACGAGTGCGGCGCCAATCGCATAGCGAATGTCCACGTGAAACAGCAGCGTCAGCATCGGCACGATGACCACGCCGCCGCCCAGCCCGGTCAACGAACCCAGAAATCCCGCAAGCAGCGAGCCCGTGCCCACCAGCAGCGTGAATTCCAGCGTGTTCAAACGTTTCTCCGGGAAGCGCTGATCCGTTTAATCGCAGCGCGCACAGTTCACAGGTGGCAGACGAAGTTAAGACTTCTTACAACGGTTGAGATGCAAAAATACTTAAGACCGGCTCAAGAAATTCAGGAGAGGAGCTCAAAAATTCCCGCAGCGCCCATTCCGCCACCCACGCACATGGTTACCATGCCGTAGCGGCCCTTGCGGCGTTGCAAATCGCGGATGATCGTCGCGGTAAGTTTCGCGCCGGTGCATCCCAATGGATGACCCAACGCGATCGCGCCGCCATTAGGATTCAGACGCGCCGGATCCAACCCCGCCTGCTGGATGACGGCTAGCGATTGCGCGGCGAACGCTTCATTCAGTTCGATCACGTCAATGTCCGCGAGAGAAAGACCCGCAAGCTTCAGCACTTTTGGAATAGCGAACACCGGCCCGATTCCAAATTCCTCCGGCGGGCAACCGGCGGTAGCGTACGCCACGAATCGAGCCAGCGGCTTCAGCCCCAGCTCTTTTGCACGCGCGTCTGACATGACAATTGTTGCCGCCGCGCCATCGCTCATCGGCGAGCTATTTCCTGCGGTGACCGTGCCTTTGGCGTGAAAAGCAGGCTTCAGCTTTGCAAGCGCTTCCATCGAGGTATCCGCGCGCGGCAATTCGTCGGTTGCAAACTGAAAAGTTTGCGTGACCAGTTTTGCAGCGGTCTTGGTAGCCGTCCCGCCGCCTCCGCCGGCCCCATTTGTGCTCGCCAGCGCCGTGATCTTCACTTCGACAGGCACGGTTTCATCCTTGAAATTTCCTGCAGCGATGGCCGCCAGCGCTTTTTTGTGAGAGTTCTCGGAAAACTCATCGGCTTGTTCGCGCGTAATTCCAAATTTGCGCGCAATATTTTCCGTGCCCAGCCCCATATTGATGTACGCATCCGGGTAATGATCGACCAGCCAGGGATTCGGCGAAATTTTATTTCCGCCCATCGGTACCAGGGACATGGATTCTGTCCCACCGGCGACAATTACCTTCACGGCCCCGGCACGAATGCGCTCCGCACCAAGCGCGATGGCCTGCAAGCCCGAGGAGCAAAACCGGTTGATGGTCATCGCCGACGTTTCAACCGGCAAACCAGCGCGTAAAGCAGCAATACGCGCCAAGTTCATCCCTTGCTCGCCTTCGGGCATAGCGCAGCCCAAAATCACGTCATCAATTTCTTTCGGATCAAGCGCAGCAACGCGTGCCAACGCTTCCTTGATTACCACCGCCGCCAGGTCGTCGGGGCGGGTGGCGCGTAGCGATCCTTTAAATGCACGACCCACCGCGGTGCGCACCGCTGAAACGATTACAGCTTCGGGCATGAGGAGTCTCCGTTGAAGCCGCGGCTAAACCACGGCATCCCCATCGATTGTTTGCCCGCCAGCCGGAAAATGCAAATCCAGGATGAATAGAACGGGGCGTCGAGTCAGAGAAAAAACCAGTATCACTGTTTTGTCTTAGGCGCCGGAGCCGAAGCTTTGCGGGGAATAAAAATCTTAACCGGCGGTGTCACATTGAATTTTGTGGCGTAATTTCCTTGATTTACGGCGATGCCTACACCTCCGCGCGAATCGATATACAGCAAAGATTCGCCCACCGGAACCCCCCTAAACGTCTTTACAAAAGGAACTACAACAGACTTGCCGGCAATTTGCACGCTGACTTTGTCCCCTAAGTTGTACCCCAGTTTCTTAAAATCTTCGCCCGGGACGTCGGTGATCAGCGAACCATAAGGGTCATCGAGACCGATTACGTCGCCATCGATCCCGATTACGTCGCCATCGATCCCTTGCTCATTCATTACTGAAGTTTTCAACTGCAACCGCACCAGTTCCTTCACTTCAGGCCCAGCTTGATTGAAGTCCCAACCAGCCGCGAGGTGCGCGGCAGTAGGCGAAAAAATATCGCGCCCGTGAAAAGTAGACGAAATCGCATCACTGATCATCCAGCTTCGATTGGTAATGTCGCGCGCGCTTTCCAAGCCGTCGCGCTCGATCACTGGAGTGATGATCCCATTGTCAGGCGATACGAAGTATTGGCCCTTCTTCGATTTTACCACGATGGCCTTGCGCGCAGTGCCAACCCCGGGGTCCACCACCACCAGAAAAATCGTTCCAGCAGGGTAGTACGGTGTAACGCCCGCAAGGAAACGTGCCGCCTCTTCAATTTGAAATGGCGTTACCTGGTGGGTGATATCCGTGAGCCGCACGTGCGGCGCGATGCCGAAAATTACCGCCCTACAGATCGCGACCGCATCGTTCGCCGTGCCAAAATCCGTCATGAACACGATAGTCGGTCGCTGAGGACGCGCCTGCGACGAAGCTCCTTGTTCCTGTTGAGCGCGGGTGCCGCAATTTACGGCAAACATCGCGGTCAGCAACGCGAATCGTAGCGCTCTATGCGAGCATAAAGTCAGCAAGAGTCCATCCTTTGAATGTTATTAGTCGCGTGAAGCGCCAAAGTATATCTGAAGCCACCAACAAAAAAGTACCATCCGCACCGCAGTTCCGTTGGAATTCGTAGGATTACTGCTTCCTGTCAGGTAAAATCGGACAGCATTTTTTCGAAGCGCGCGATAGGTCAGCCCAGCCAGGCCCACGAGCTTCGTCCCACCAAGGAGAATTGCTGTGCCTCGAAATGTGTTCCTGCTGCTGGTTTTGTCTTTCTGCGCGGCCTGCTCACTCGCCGATCAGGTCACCCTAAAAAATGGAGATCGCCTCAGCGGTACGATCGTAAAAACCGACGACGATAAATTGGAGTTGAAGTCCGAATTCGCCGGCGATGTAAAACTTCCGTGGAGCGCGGTAGTAGCCATCGTGTCCGCCGAACCTCTTCACGTAGCGCTCAAGAACGGGCAAACCATCGTCGGCGTGGTCACCACCAAAGACGAAAAGTTCGAAATTGCTGCTCCCAGTGGCCCCATTGAGGCACCCAAGGCTGAAGTCGTGGCGGTGCGAAATAATGCCGAGCAAGACGTCTACATGCGCATGGAGCACCCGCGCATCATCGACTTGTGGGCCGGGTTGGTGGACGCCGGCCTCAGTTTCACCAGGGGGAATTCGGACTCCACCAGTTTTGCGCTCACGGGAAAGGCCGCGCGCACAACGAAACGCACCAAAATATCTCTCTACTCCACCGAAATTTATGCGCGAAGCACCATTGCGGGAGTCAGCAACACCACGGCCAGCGCCATTCGTGGTGGTGCGCGCGTGGATGTGAATCTACGCGGTCGTTCCTTTGCCTTTGGCTTGGCAGATTTCGAGCACGACCGTTTTCAAGATTTGAACTTGCGGAGTGTCCTGGGCGGCGGTTTGGGTTATCACCTGATCAAAGAAAAAGACCGCACCTTCGACGTATTTGGCGGTATTACGTATAACCAGGAATATTATTCGCAACCCTTCAATCCCCCGAATCCGTCCACAACCCGCAAGACCGCCGAGGTCGTGCTGGGCCAAACGCTTGCTACTAAGCTGGGAAGCCGCACAACCATCGGCGAGCAATTCAGCTTTTACCCCAACCTTTCTGATACCGGGGACTACCGGCTGCAACTGGACGCGACTGCGGCAACTAAGATCAAAAATTGGCTGAGTTGGCAGGTGACGCTCAGTGACCGCTATGTGAGTACCCCGCTCCTCGGGCTGAAAAATAATGATCTGCTCTTCACTACCGGGTTGAGATTGACATATGGCAAGGGCGTGTTCTAAAACCTAACCTGCATGTTCAGCGCTGTGCGTGAACGAGCGGCTTAAGAGGAGGTAGCGATGCCAAGTGGCGGAATAATTTGGTGGATCGTCGTAGGTTTAATCGCAGGTTGGCTGGCGGGCCAGGTGATGAAAGGCGGCGGATACGGAGTACTTGCCGATATCGTGCTGGGAATCCTGGGAGGCATTCTCGGTGGATGGATATTCTCAAGAATGGGTATGGGAGCGACGTCAACGATCGGCGCGATCATCGTGGCCTTCATCGGCGCGGTGATTCTGGTCGGGCTTACGCGGCTGGTCAAACGAGCGTGACGACCAACCAAGTTTAACCAATAATGGCGGTTCAAAACTCGTTTGTTTGACCTGCCGGGGCAAGTAAAATCGCCCCGGTTTTTTATTCGCGGTAATTTTTCTTGAGCGATTCAACGTGTTCTCAAAGTGATCTCAACGAGTTCGCCAGGGAGGAAAGGCGCCGACTACACCATGAACGTCTTGTTATTTGGAGCTACGGGCATGCTCGGTCAGGGTGTCCTTCGTGAATGCCTTGTGGATCCCGGCGTGATCCTGGTGCAGACCGTGGGCCGCACCGCTACAGGTGTGCAGCATGCGAAACTCCGCGAACTTGTCCACAACGATTTGTGGCATTACGAGTCTGTCGGGGCTCAACTTTCCGGTTTTAACGCCTGCTTTTTCTGTCTCGGCGTGACCTCTTCTGGGATGACTGAAGAAGACTACGAACGTGTGACTTATGGAATCACCATGGCAGCGGCAGAAATGCTAAGCCGACTCAATCCCCAAATGACCTTCATCTACATTTCCGGAGCTGGCACTGATAGTTCTGAGCGCGGGCGGATAATGTGGGCGCGAGTCAAAGGAAAAACAGAGAACGCGCTGCTGCGTTTGCCATTCAAAGCGGCGTACATGCTCCGCCCCGGAATCATCGAACCGCTCCACGGAGCCAAATCCAAGACGCCGCTCTATAATGTCTTCTATACCCTCGGGAAACCTCTGTTTCCCTTGATCCGCTTTGCATTTCCTGACCAGATTTTAACCACCGAGCAGATCGGCCGCGCCATGTTGGCGGGAGCCAGGCACGGTTTTCCCAGACAAATTTTGGAAACTAAAGACATCCGGGCCGCGGCTAAAACTTAAAGCCGTCGGCCCGGTTTTCGCAATGAGTAGGAAGAAAAATTCTAGCGGGTAATGCCGCCGTTTTGACTCGCTAGATACCATTCGACGGTTGCCGCACGTTGATATTTCAATTGATTCGCGGTCTCGCCGGCGGCGGATTGGTAGCCCAATTTTTGTTGGGCAACTGCCAGCTGTTGCACTGCCAGCGGAGACAGCCGGTTAGCGCTTAACTCGTCCACCGCGTTGGTCAGATCACCTTGCGACAACAAAAGGTATCCCCGCGCTGTCTCATAGGGATTTTCCACCAGAAGAGCAGCTGATTGCGCCGCAAGCCGTTCTAATTTACTGATGGCCTCCTGGGCCGTGTCCGGAAGAGCGTGTTGCGATGCAACCCGGGCTTCTTCGCACAGCACATTTGCCAATGCCCCACTGCGGTCCGCTTCACTCATCCCTTCCACCGTATTTCGGAGTTTTTCTTCGAGCGCACGAAGCTGGTGGAGTTCGCTCGCAAAATCGGCGGCCAGCATTGCAGATCCAAATGCGATCTCGAACTGCCCATTAGGCTCATTTTTTTGCGCCGCATCGGCGGCGAGGTTGGACAGCGCGGCCCGGCCTTGCTCGGCGCGGCCCTCCCAGAAATAAACCAATGTCTTTTGATAGGAAGCGTGCAACAAATCTCGATTGTTTTCCGACATCAACACAGCCTTGTCATACTCCAACCGCGCATCATCGTACTTGCCCATCAACGTCAGCGTGTCTCCCAATCCAAGCTGCGAAGTAAAAAACGTCGGATCGATTTGCAGTGCCGCACCGTAATGCTCGAGAGACCCGTGGTCATCGCCGGTATAACGCAGCACCTCTCCCATGGAGTCCTCGGGATTCGGCGAACTCGGATCCGCGGCAATATAGCGCTTCTCGTACGTCACCGCTTTGACTGGATCAGGATGGCCGGACTGGATGTACGAGTAACCTAGATTATTCAGC
The DNA here is from genome assembly GCA_036270765.1 of Candidatus Acidiferrum sp. Taxonomy (GTDB): domain Bacteria; phylum Acidobacteriota; class Terriglobia; order Acidiferrales; family UBA7541; genus Acidiferrum. Next base: position 5,578 of record DATBBY010000083.1, on the reverse strand, counting down.
ACTGGCGGGAAGTTAGGATCGATTTGCAACAAAGACTCCATCATCTTCTGAGACCGGTCGAAGTCTTGCTGCGCGTACAGCCAATCCGAAACGAGATACAAAACGTGCTTGTTCTTCGGATAACGCTTCAAGAGGTCGTTCATGCTGGCAATGGCCGGTACAAGATTGCCGTCCTGGATACCGGTCATCCACCGCACCAGTAATTGTTCATCAGGTGTAGCCCGCGGTAACAGGGCTTTGGCGCGCTCCAGGGCTGCGCTGTTGGGTATGGCTGAGCGCGAAGCGTGCGAGAGCAACGCGTATCCAAGCGCGAAATTTGGATCCTTTTCGGTGGCGTGCTGAGCTTGAACAACAGCATCGTGCAGCAGCACGTTTTCGTATTTATCCATGGAAAGCTCCGCGAACTTGCGTGCTTCAACGGAGCGCGTTGACACCGGGATCGCTCCAAACAAAAGCAAGGGCGCCGGCGCGATGCGCGGGGTGCTGGCTGCTCGCGATTTTGCTTCTTCCACCCGTGGGGGATGTTCCTGAGCACGGATCATCTGAGCCGCGAAAAGCACGTTGAAAATCAGCGCAAAACTGCTTCGATACATCCGGTTCATGGATACCTCTCCCAAGAGTCGAAAATGCAGATCAGCAGCAAACTTAGCGTGGCGGTAGGGAGGCCGATACTGACCCAAAGGGCAGGTGTGCATCTTGGGTAACGGATGAGGGCGAATCAGGAAGGGGGTCGTCAAGTAAGCACAAGCTGCGCAACAGCTACTTGTCCGCAAAAACCCGGATGCCGATACTCAGGGGAGTTCCCTGAAAGGTTGGCTTGGGAAAATGAAAGCGCAATCTTATGTCTATCGTTTCGCGGCATGCGCCCTGGTGCTCAGCTGCTTGGCTCTGGTCGTCTCGGTGTCGTACCCTGCGATTAAGAACATGGCAGTCGTCGTAGCGGCCGACAGCAACCTGCCCGATCTGTCCATGGCGGAGTTCACGAAGCTCTCTAAAGGCGCGCAAAAATCGTGGCCGGACGGTCGGACTTTTACCCTGGTTTTGAAGGATCCAACATCCCCGGAAATGCATGTCGCGGTGCAAAAGCTCTTTGGGGCTTCTCCCGCCGACGCCAAGACAGCTATCGCCAAGATCAATGAGGTGCGGCCGCTGATAAAGATCGTCGCCAGCGATGAGGACGTCTTTCGAACGGTCACCACGACACCCGGGGCGGTAGGCCTCGTGGATGTGTACAGCATCAACAGCGCGGTTAAGGTGCTGCATATTGACGGGAAGCTGCCATTCGACGTTGGTTACGCCCTGAAATAGCTTGGGCGCACCGAAGTCAATTCGACACCGCGTCGTGGCATAAATCTTGAACAAATGTCTGGCCGCGATAGGTCCCTAAGTCCTTTAGAATTCTCATCAGCGGCTTACCTGCAAACCATGATGTCTGAGGCCATCGAGTCCCTTCCCACCATGGCTATAACTCCTTTAGAACTGCAGTTTCGCATCGTAGAACGCCCCTAAGTCCTTTAAAACCTTAAGTCGCCACAGCCCTACAATCCACGACCTCCAACTCCTCGCGAAAAACCTGTCCGCCTGCCCTCGCGTACAGTAGCTCCGGTGAAGGACAGCGAAACTGGGCCGAATGATTTTGTATTTCGTTCTGGAGAACATGCCTATTGTTTTCATATGGATAGCCATCCCATATCGGCACGCTGGGTACTAGTAGACTAGTTTGAGAGCAAAAATGTGTCTTCTGTACCATCGATTTTGCCTTGAGCAAGGTGTCTAATGGTTCAGGTGCGAGACGCTTAGCCCACACGGACAGTAGCTGCACCGCAAGGGAACGAACCGCAATCCAATCAGTGAAGCTACCCAAGGGGATCGAGACAAGCAAATGACTAAAACCGACGACAAGAGCCGCAAGTGGATGTGGTGGTTCCTGGTAGCCGTGGTAGCCGCCCAGTTGTACTTCGTGCAGGAACTGCTGGCCGCCTTCGCGTTGTTCGCCGCCGGGTTCGCGGTGATCGCCGTTTTGGTCTCCAGCATTTATATGCTGCAAAAGGTCTGGGAGGTCGGCGTGGCCCGCATGGCCGAACGCAGGAGTCCCGCTGCGAGCATGGCACGTCGCGCAGCCGCTGCCATGGAAGAACTGGGAAGCCGGCCATATCGCCGTCCCGTATAGTTTTATCGTTCGGATTTGATCCTTAGATTTCGCTGCGGATACTGGGTTCAGCTAGAGCACCACGGAATCATCGACCTACTAATATTCCGTGAAAAAGACCAACCGTCCTGAGAGAGCGGTTGGTCTTTTTAATTTAACGGCGTTGTTGAGCCGACTCGCAACTGCTATTTGGAGCCAGCCAGAGATTGCAATTCCTGATTCCAATTCACCACTACTTTCACGTTACCACCGTCGGGATCTTTGATCCGCTCCACCACCACGATGCGATGGCCACCGGGCGCAAGGGTATAGTTCGGACCTGCGGCGTCATTCCAGATGTCCCCTTGATACAGGACGCGCGATTTACCGACGCGGAAGGGCGACACGAAAACTTCGGTAGCCCAAAGGGTCCCCGAGTTTTCGTAGACCAACTGCTTCCCGTCACGCGACCACACCGGATGATTTCCGCCATCCGTGGAAACTTGAATTTTTTCGCCCGGTCCCGGAAATCGCTGCACATAAACCTCGGCTCGCCCCGACTCGTTCGAGGTGTACGCCAACCAGTTGCCGTCCACTGAGAAGGCCGGTTGGCTCACGTGAAATTGCGAAACCAGGTACGGATATGGTTTGTGATCGCCGCCTAGCGGCAGCATCCATATTTCGTACTGGCCGGAACTTCCTAAGCGTTCATACGCGATCAACTTTCCGTCCGGCGACCACGATTGCAAATGGAAATGCGATTCATTCTTCATCAGCGGCTGTTCCTGCCCGCTGCCATCCACAGCCACCATGAAAGCCTGCTGCCGGCCATTGGAAGCGAAGGCGATGCGCTTTCCATCGGGCGACCAAACTGGCAGTTCGTCTTCACCAGGCGCGAACGTGATTCGCCGCAACGCGCCGCGTTCAATGTCGAAAACCCAAATGTCCGGGTCGGGTAGGCGGACTGTCAGCGCCAACATCTTACCGTCGGGAGAAAACCGCGGTGATTCGTACAGATTCGGTTTGACGGGCAGGGGCTGAACTTTGGCATCATGCTCCGCCAGAACCAGGCTGTTTTCCACCGCCTGTTTCCCGCCATTTACATAAATGAGGGTGCCGTTGCCCGACACGTCGTACTGCGCGGATCCCGTCGCGGGTTGCACATCTTGAACGACCACCGTGGGCGAGCCTGTAGTCTCCAGCTTAGCGGGATCAAATTCCACCGCTAGCAAATTACCGGCGCTCATATACAACAAATGGTTAGGAGCAAAGAAATGTGCATCGGCGCCCTTTGCAACGATGACCTTCCTTTGGTCAGAACCGATTTTTTGCGCCACCAGCGTTCCTTCGTCCAGATTACCGCCCGAAAATGCCGTGAACAGCAATGTCTTACCGTCCGGAAGCAGGTCCGGTGAAAAATCGGCCAGTTCGCCTTTGTCCGTTTGCAGTTTTGTTACGGCTTGCGGTGTGCCTCCGCCATCACTGACGCGAAGAATTCCTGAACTAAATGATGGTGCGTAGTAAATGTTGTGATCGGTGCCCCACGTCAGTCCCTTCGGAGAAGTTATTCCGTCCGCGACGACTACCGGAGTGCCGCCATCGAGCGCGATTTTCTTCAATTTGCCGGCGGCAAAAAAAGCCAGCCATCTTCCGTCTGGTGAGAACGCCGGATTTACGGCGCCATCCGAGCCGCTGATAGGCGCAGCGGAAGCCGAGTTCAAGTCCCGATGATAAAGGCGTGGGCCGTCCGAGCTGCTGGCGCTGAAGGCGATGCGAGTTCCGTCGCGAGAAATTGCCACCGCGCGTAAAGTGGAATTTAGAGACGTGCCTGGCGGAGGCAGAATCGCAAAGCGTATCGGCGGAATCTGCTGCGCGCTCCCGGGATGCATCAGGTTCGCCAATAAAAAGCCTGCCGCGATCAGCAACGCCGCCAATGCGCAACCCGCCAGTATTTTTAGCGCTCGATTTTCTTTCTCTGGAGCGCCAACCGTACTCGGTGCCGCGCTGATGACTGAACTCCGCACCGGGGACGTGCGACCTTCGATCACGTTTTCGATGGCAATGCGCGCTTCACCTATGGATTGCAATCGCTGCCGCGGATCCTTATTCAAGCACCGGCGGATCAGTTGCTGGATTTCGTTTGGCACATTGGCCGGAAGCAAACTCCACTCCGGTTCACCGCGAATGACCGCAGCCAGGGTGTCCGAGACGGTATCCCCCTTGAAAGCCATTTTGCCCGTGAGCATTTCGAACGCTACAACGCCGAAAGACCAGATATCCGCGCGCCGGTCGACTGCTTTTCCGCGAGCTTGTTCCGGAGACATGTATGCGGCCGTGCCCAGGATCAATCCCGCTTTTGTAGCCGCCGCAGTCAGTGTTGGCGAATTCGAAATATCGGTGGGGTTAATGTCATCGGAGAGCGCCTTGGCTAATCCGAAATCCAAAACCTTTACGGTGCCATCCGGCTTGATTTTTATGTTCGCCGGTTTCAAATCGCGATGCACGATGCCGCGCTCATGCGCATATTCAAGCGCTTCCGTGATTTGCTTCATGATCGGAAGCGCGTCTTCTATAGGTACGGGGCCTTGCGCGATGCGGTCCGCCAGCGTCGGGCCTTCCACCAACTCCATAACTAGAGCGAGCATGGTGGAAGATTCTTCAAAGCCATAGATTCCGCCGATATTGGGATGATTCAATGCGGCGAGAAATTGCGCCTCGCGAGCGAAGCGCGCCATGCGGTTTGCATCGTGCGCGGTGGACTCCGGAACGACCTTGATCGCCACCTCGCGACGCAGCCGCGCATCGTGGGCCCGGTACACCTCGCCCATGCCCCCCACGCCCAGCGGAGAAACAATTTGATAAGGGCCTAGTTGTGAACCAGTCAGAAGAGTCATGCGTTGCCAGATTATACTGCGCTTTGCGTAAATTCCATCTCCGCTTCAGATTATGCAATTCGACCATGCGAACAAAGAGCGGCGGAACGATCTGTTTGAAGATGTGCAAAATTTCTATTCTTGTCGGCCCGGAGCAAAGGGATGCCCCGTCTCCTCAGTGCAATGAGGTGACCCTTCGCCAAGAGGAATGCTGTTTCGAGGGAGTTAGCGCGCGCGGACCCGCCACGGCACCATGCGGCTGAGCATCCCGTCTCGCACAATCAGCGTGTGGAACAGAACGGCTCCAAAATGGGCAACGAATGCGAGGAATAGGAGATAGGCGAGAAAAGTGTGCGTCCTCCGCAAGACTGCGTACAGCATCACGCTGTGCGGAAGGATGGGAAAAAGATGCAGTGACCCGAACAGGACAATCGGATATCGCGCGGCCGACAACATCCCCCAGCCGATCAGCGGCAGCACAAACTGCAGCGTGTACAACAATACTTCGGATGCGTGTGCGACGAAGCGCTCCTGGGACGACATGCTGGCGGGAAACGGAGGCAGTGTACTGAACTGG
>DATBBY010000082.1:0-85032 GCA_036270765.1 Candidatus Acidiferrum sp. | reverse complement strand
CAGATCGCGGACTTTGCCGGTTTTGTGTTTGGCGTTCACGATTTCCGCAGCCGTGATGGCCATCGATGAATCGACATAGCCGCGCTCGCGAATCCACTCTTCGTTATAAACCTTGCTCAAATAGCGCATGCCGGTATCCGGCAGAAGCGCTACCACGAAAGCCTCCGGGCCTAAATCTTTGGCCAGTCGCAGCGTTGCGGAAATGCATCCGCCGCCTGAGCCACCGGTAAATAATCCCTCTAGCTTCACCAGTCGCCGCGCAACGACAAAACACTCCTCGTCAGTCACCTGCAGCACATCGTCAAGAATTTTCAAGTTCATGGTGCTGGGGAAAAAATCCTCGCCAATACCTTCCACCACATAGGTCTTGGCGCGGATCGTTTCACCACGTTTCACAAAATCGTAGTAGAGCGAGCCGATGGGATCGACGCCGATAATCTTGACGTCCGGATTTTTCTCTTTCAAGTAACGGCCCACGCCGCTTACCGTTCCGCCGGTCCCCATCCCGCAAACGAAATGCGTGACTTTGCCTTCGCTGTCCTCCCAGATTTCCGGGCCGGTGGTCAGGTAGTGCGCTTCCGGATTCATGGGGTTGTCGTACTGGTTGGGATAATAAGAATTGGGAATTTCGCGCGCCAACTTCTTGGCCACCGAATAGTAGCTGCGGGGGTCATCCGGCTCGACGGCCGTGGGGCAGACAATTACTTCCGCGCCCAGAGCTTTCAGCAAATCCACTTTCTCTTTGGATTGCTTATCCGTGATGGTAAAAACCATTTTGTAATTACGCACCGCAGCCACCAGCGCCAGCCCCATCCCGGTATTTCCCGAGGTACCCTCAATGATGGTGCCGCCGGGCTTCAACAAGCCCTTTTTCTCAGCTTCATCGATCATGGTGATGGCGATGCGGTCTTTCACCGATCCGCCGGGGTTGATGTAGTCGGCCTTCACGTAAATCTGCGGCTTCAATCCATGATTGATGCGATTCAGGCGCACCAGTGGCGTATGCCCGATGGCTTCCAGGATGTTGTTACACTTCATCGAGTCCTCGGGCCATAGCGAGGTCGCAATTTGCGCTGCACTGGGTGCATGATTTATTCAGTTTAGCACGCGTCTCAACCCGGTTCGAAAGCAGCCGCAGCGCAGTAGGCAGCATGGTAATCGTTAAAACAACCGATCAAGCAACCTACCGCGAATACAATGCCTCGTATTAATGATCGTCACGAATTGCGCGGTCGCGCATCCCATTGTCATGGATGCGTTGCTTAACATTCTTTAGCGTTACTTGGGTACCCTGATGACCTCACGCGCCTCACTAATGAAAAACGGCAGGAAACGAATCGAAGGAGAAACAAACGTGGCTCGTCAAAACATTTCCAGCGGCGCCCCGTGGGAGCCCATCGTCGGCTATTCCCGTGCTGTGCGTGTCGGCAACATCATTTCCGTCTCCGGTACGACCGCTACCGGCCCCGACGGCAATATCGTTGGCGTGGGGGACGTTTACATCCAGACTCTGCAGACCATCAAGAATATTGAGGCTGCCTTGCTCAAAGCTGGCGCGACTCTCAACGACGTTGTGCGTACCCGCCTCTATGTCGTGGACATCGCGGACTGGGAAAAAATCGGGCGGGCTCATGGCGAGATTTTTGCCGCTATCCGCCCAGCGACGAGCATGCTTCAAGTCAGCAAACTCATTTCGCCCGACATGCTCATCGAAATCGAAGCCGACGCCGTGCTTTCCTGATGTAACAGAAGGCTCGAGTATCCGGACTGTCGGTTGCAAGAGTTTCAGCGCAAAGAGCAGAAAAGCCGCACCCTTTGGTTTCTAAGGACGCGGCTCTTTTCTTTCTGGACTATTTTTTCGACTTTACCACCGCGCCCGCACGCGATATTTCAGCACTGAGGTTCCATCCTTCTGCACCGGCACATGGAACTGCGCCGCAAACGCCGCGGTCTTCGTAGCCTTGTACGTTGACGACAGCATCTCCCAATCGCCGCCAATCGGCTCATTCACTTCCACGACTACCGGCGAGTCTTTGTGGTTGCGCAGGGTAATTTCAAACTCCATCTCCCAGGTGTGATTATCGATGCGTTTGTAATCCGTCTGCTTTCGCTCCGAGGCGACGTCAAACGCATTGCCGATGTGTACCGTCACCGTTTCATCTTTGGGAGTGTGATCGATGTGGTCTTCGCCGATAAACAACACCCCGCCCTTGGAGTCTTTCTGGTAGACGCGCACGTTCCCCGCAGGCATAGGCATGCCTAATCCGGCTTTCTGCTCATTCTTGAACTTGTAGTACACCAGCACCGCGTCTTTGATCGGCGACCCCGGGTTCTGCGCGTTGTGGTAATAAAAATTCTGCCCATTCACGATGAAGATTTTCTCGGTTGGTACGCCAGTCCCTTGCAGCAAGCTGATCTGCTTAGTCTCTTTGTCTTCGATCGAGGTGCGCCTCCCCAGAGTGTAAAGGTGATATTCGCTGAAGTTTTCTTGCTGGAATTGTGGCGCGGCTGCCTTCATGTTAGCCGTAACGTCCGCTCGCATTTCCATCGCTCTGGTCGATTGCGGCAAACGATTGAGTTCTCCCGCCACCAATTGCAGCCGGGCATTGTGAAAGGCCGTGCCGCTGGTGTTCCCGAGCGTCACCCATCCATCCAGATCGGCCGCTTTATCCTCGCGGCCCACGGTCAAGATGTAGTCGGCATTCCACGATAGATTGCCGGCAAGATACGACGCCTCGATTTGCTGCTTCCGTCCGCCGTTATTCTCGAGAGACATCAGCAGCGTTGGCCGTTCGAAAAGATTGGCTGGCACTTCCGGGAACCGGTAGCCCTCCGCATAGACTCCGGTAACGATGTCATTCCCGATCTTCCACACCGGGCCATTGTTATCCGCCAGAAGCGTAGCTTTCAGGTCTTCGTGCTTAAGCTCGCCATTCTCGCGCGACGTTCGCACCAGCGTCACTTCCTTGCCCACGTACTTGTTGAGCAGTTTCGCTGGCTCGAGCAAATCGTATTCATAATTTTGTTCGATCACGCTCAGCTTGTCCGGCTCCGTCAACGACCGGAAATGCACCGTGGCAGGATTTACGGTCGCGGCGATATCCGCGAATTTCAGGCTGAACGTGGCAGTCGGAAGCGTTAGTTGCCGCACATCCCGCACCAGCGCGATGTTTGAGTTGTATACCGTGACATTCAGATCGGTCTGATCGCTGAGTGTAGTGGACTGGGCATTCTTCTCGAGGCTAGCTTCTGTGTCCTGCTCAGCGCCTCCATTATGGCGATGTCCCTTGGCATAAATTCCCGTTCCTACGCCCGATGCAACTAATAGAGTCACTGCGGTGGCAACAACTTTGTTTTGAAATTTGCGGCGCTGGGCTTTCATCGCGTCACCTCGACTGAATTTGTCGTGCTCCCTTAGAACGCCGCTGCCGAAATTTCTTGCACGTGAAGTTAAAACGGTATCTGTGAGGTTTGTGGGTCGCGGCTTTAGCCGCGACATAGATTAAGCGGTCGCTATGAGTTTAGCCCCTTAAGCCCGCAACCACCGAACTATTCGCGGTCTACTCCTTCGCCGCTTCCCAACTCACCCCTCCGTCATGTGTCACAAATCGCGAACTCTTGTTCGCATCAAAAATTGTCGCTGTCATTGCATCTGCAGCCTGAACTCCAGCAATATCCCCGCGCATCGGCGAGACCACTTTGTTCCAGTGCCCACCGCCGTCAGTTGTTCTTAATACGGTTCCGCTTCGTCCAACAATCCAGCACACCGCTTCACTTGGAGCCGATCCCGCGAGCAACTCCACCTTCACTTCGCTTTTTTGCGGCATCCATGTAATTCCGTTATCCACTGATTGTTCGATTCGTCCCGCGGAGAGCGCTCGCCATCGCACAGTCCCGTTGGACGCCAGAATGATCTTTGGATTTTCAAGGCCAACTTTCTTCAAAGCAGCCGAGGGTTCGAGTTTGTCATTTGTTGCTACTCGCTCCGTTGGGATGAATTGGTTAGTTCCGCCCGTATCAGTTTCGAATGTGGAAGTAGCTTTAGCATTCTCTTTTGCGTCCGCTTTAGCGGGCTGCGTTGCGGTTTGCCTAAGTGCATCCACCGGAGTCGCCGGCCCCGACGGCGCAGCCGTAGCCGCCGTAGCCGAAACATCTGCCCGCCGAGACATAGTCTCCGGAGGTTTGTTCTCAACCGTTTCACGCGCAGAAAAATTTCTGGACTTAGCCTGCAACTGGCCAGCATTCGCGCGCGTATTCAGGCTGTCGGCGGCGACACCGACTTCATTCGCGGTGCCAGCCGATGGTGCATCCATAGGGGCGCGAAGGGCACCAGATTCGTTGGCTGGCCGCTTAGCTCTGCTGTCATCTTTTCGTTTTTCATCCAACTGCGTAATTCTCGTCGTGACTTCGGGTGCAGGTGAAGCTGGCAACGCTCGAGGCGTTGCCGGTCGTTCCTCCGTTGATTGCGGCTGCGCGACCTGCACGTTCTCAAAGTGGGTGTGTTGCACTTTGTTGTCGCGCACCACTAACCAAATCAGCAGTCCCGCGGCAAGCGCTCCCCCTGGGGCAGCCCATCGCAGAGCCTTGAAGCCGCGCCCGCGCGAAATATCCTGTGACGCCTTCGACGCCGGTGTGGGCTGACCAGCGACCGCCAAGCTTGGCGTATGTATCGCTGGATAATCCACATACAGTGCGCCAGTGGATAAAACCGATTCGCCGATGTTCAAATCATCTTCCGCCCCAACCGGCAACGGAACTTCGTCCGTCGCTTCCAGCAGCAAAAGAATCTGCTGACAACGCGAACACCCGGCGATGTGTTCCGTCGTAGCTTTTATTTCCTCGTTCGACAGCGTGTCTTCATGAAACGCGGCCAGCGTCGCAGCATCTGGACACTCAACCGCTCCGGCCGCTTCATCCGGCGCAGTATGTGCGTCCGGCTCATTTCGCGCGCCAGCTGGGTCGCGACGCAAATGTCGCTGCAACGCCTGCTCAAATTTCCGTTCGCGATCCTCGTGATCCATACCTGCCCATCCTTAGAACGAACCCGCGGTGCTTTCTTGCGTGAACACCAATTCAATAGTGACCCCAACTCAAGTTCCACTTCTCGGCTCGCTGATTTTTTTTCCTTCACGCCCAACTTCTCGTGCCGCGCTTGGCGAGAGCAATTTGTCCAAATCTATCGGCGCATCTTCCGCGCCATATTCAAAGCACAGCGCAATCTCGGCCTCGCTCAAACCGCCGCTACTGCCATCGCCATTCAGCGCTTCAGCTGCTCCGCGCAATATCGCTTTTACTGCGAGGCGGACATCTCGCCGCACTTTTTCCAGATGCCGCGACACGCTGGATTCGTGCTCTCCCAAACCGCGCCCAATCTCCGCCAGTTTTTTCTGTTCGGCGTAATACATTCGCAATAGGGCCACATCCGGGGCATCCAGATTTTCGAGCGCCGTTTGCAGCGCGTTCGTAAATTTCAGCAAATATTTCGCGCGATGTGGATCTGCAACCTGCAACATTTTGGCTGCGGCCGGCAGTTTTGCGTTGTCCCTTCCGTCCTCATCTTCCAGTTCCTCAAATTTCCGCCCGGCGCGAATCCTGTCCACGTGCCGTTGGGCCAATACCGCTCGCAACCATGTCTTAAGACTGCTTCGTCCGTGAAAATAGCGCAGCAGCGAGCCACGCTTGTCAGCGCTCAACCCGTAAAGCTCTGCGAACAAAGAGTCGGCCAACTCCTGCGCCTCCGGCGCGCTGGCACTGCGGTTGAGCATTGCCCCCGCGCAGGCACGCAGGTAGCCCCGGTAAATGCCCACGAAGTGTTCCCATGCTTCCGGGACCCCGTGAGCGCAAGCACAAGCCAACCCCAGATCATCGAGGCGCAGCGCGCCCACGTAGGTTTTTAACTCTTCCGCTGTGGGCTGCTTACCCCGAAACTTCGCCTCCCCGCAACGCGCCAACTCCTCTATAAATCGCTCTGGCGAAACGCCCCATCGTTCGATACCCGCCAGCACACACCATTGCGCTAATTTCGCGGGGTCGCCATGCAGAATCTTGCCGATTCCACCCCGCCTTGCAGCGTCGTCCGCAGAGCCCTTTTTCGCCCGCATGTCCATAAGATTCAGTATGATTCAACTGTGCCGTGAGGATATCCCCATACCCGGTAAATCTAAACAGAAATGCGAGGCACCCCTTCCCCAGTTTGCTGTATCCTATAACTGTGTTGCGCCCCCATGCCCCGCAACCGAACCGCTAACGGCGGGTTAGAACACGGTGCGTCGCCCAGCAATGTGAGATGTGAATGGCAATAGCGACTTGGTGACTCTGGTACCAAAGTCCTATTCGACCTCTCCCGGCCCGCTACGTACTGTGGTACTTCTAGGAAGGGAAAACCTTTTTCTAGTTGGCTGCGGGCGCTGTGCCCTCTAACTCTTAGCCAAACGCGGCAACTTTTTTAGGCGGGCATACGGATGACGATGATGATTTCAGATCCACCAACGAAGACGACGATGGGAGTCGGTTTCGACGCCAACCGATCGCTTTTCGCGGCGAATCAAGAAGCCTGGCGCCGGGCTATCGGCACCAAACCGGTCGCCGCTCGGCTGGAACTCCTTCCGGAAGGGAAGCCCCGCTGGAATCGCATTGGCGTAAGCGCGATCGTTCAAGTTGTGCTGATCGGCTTTGTGCTGCTTGTACCTCTGTTGTATCCCGAAAAAATCAAAACCGTTTTACACATGGACATCGTGCAGTTGGCGCAGCCTGTCATCGAAATTCCGGTTGCGCCCCCTCCACCGCCGCCCAAAAAGATTCGGCCCACTCCTCCTCCTCCTCCGAAACCCGAAGTGGTGGAGCCCGTTAAGCTCAATCCTCAGCAACCACATATTTTCGTCACACAAAAAGTAATTCAGCCCAAGGTTCAAAAGGTCGAGACCAAAGCGCCGGAGCTAAATCCAGTTCTGCAAGCAGCCAACATCAACACTGATACCAACCAGCCCAAGCGCCCGCGCGAGGAGGTAAAGCTCAATAATTTGAATTCCGGCAGCGCCGCACCGGCCACCGTGGTTGCGCCTGTAAATAAAGTGCAGACCGGCGGTTTCGGAGATCCTAATGGCGTCCCCGGAAATGGCGATCCGAAAAAATCCACGAACATTAATCGTTTGGGCTCGCCCGCGCTTCCTGGCGGTCCCGGTTACGGCAACGGCACTGGCGGCGATAAGGGCATTCGCGGCACAGTGGCCAGCACGGGCTTCGGAAACGGTACCGCCAATCCTCCGCAGGGTGGCGGCAAAAAAGGATCCGTACAGTCCAGCGGTTTCGGTGATCAGTCTGTCGTCACTGAAGCTCCTAAAAAGAAAGCTGACGCCGCCGCTAGCGGGACCGGCTCCGTTACCATTCTGGACAAGCCGCGTCCTGAATACACTGCCGAAGGGCGTAGTCTAAAATTAGAAGGTGACGTTGTTCTGGATTTGGTGTTCCTCGCCAACGGCACTGTGCATGTTAACCGCGTCATCAGTGGTCTAGGCCATGGCTTGGATGAGGCCGCTATTCGCGCGGCGCAACAAATTAAATTCAAGCCTGCGAAGCAAGATAATCAGCCCGTCGATTTTCCGGCGCGCGTGCGAATTGAATTCCACATGGCATCCTGAGGGAGAGAAGAAAATGTTTAAGTCAGTACCCGCCGCCCGGCGATCCGTTTTGTCTATCCTCGTCTTTAGCACCTTGGCTACAGCCGCTTTCGCTGCGCCCCCGGCGACGCCCGCTCCACCGCAAGCGACGGCGACTGCCAGGACCATGGACGAAGTTGTGGACCGCATCATCAACAATGAAAATCGCCTGAATGGCCAGATTTCCAAGTATCAACCACTGGTGGAAACCTACATTCAGAATCTAAAACCAGATAAGGATCTCGGCTACACCCCTGCCGGAGATAAATATTTCCTCGGGCGCGCGCAGTTTACCAAGGGCGTCGAGCTAATCTCGTTGTCCGACACCAATAGCAAAGGCAAAAAAATCTTCACGGGTATCGGGAACTTTTTCTCGTTCGCCATGCAGTACCTTCCCGATGGCTTTCTGCAGATGATTTTCATCGACACTAACGGCTTCGATAAACAGCACTATAAGTTCGATTATGTGCGGCGCGAATTTCTCGGCGAAGTGCGCTGCCTGGTGTTTGACGTAACTCCGCGTGAAAAGGCCGGTAAAGGGCGCTTCCTCGGACGCATCTGGGTGGAGGATCAGGACTACCACGTGGTGCGCTTCAATGGCGCTTACGGCGGAGGCGGCCACTCCAGTTGGTATTTTCACTTTGATAGCTGGCGCACCAACGTCCAGCCAAATCTCTGGCTGCCCTCTTTCGTTTACAGCGAAGAACGCGAGTTGCATTACGCACTGGCCAAGAAGCTCGATTTCAAAGCGCAGACCCGCTTGTGGGGTTACAACCTCGGTCACACCTTGCAGGAGCAGGAGCTAACTAAAATCCTGGTAGAAACTCCCGTGACGGATGACACTAAGAACGCTAATGACCTTACTCCCGTGCAGGCCCAGCGTTCCTGGGACCGCCAGGCGGAAGACAACGTTATCGACCGTTTGCAGCGCATCGGCCTGATCGCGCCCAAAGGCGAAGTCGACAAAGTTTGCGAAACCGTCGTCAATAACCTGGAAGTCACCAACAATTTGGACATCGATCCCGACGTTCGCTGCCGGGTCATGATGACTTCCACTCTCGAATCCTTCACAGTTGGCCACACCATCGTGCTCAGCCGTGGCTTGGTCGATGTGCTCCCCGACGAGGCCAGTCTCGCGACGATGATCGCGCACGAGCTCGGCCACGTTGTCCTCGGGCATCGTCTCGATTCCTCTTACGCTTTCTTTGACCAGTTGCTAGGCGTGCAGGATAAAGACACCTTCCGCCATTTCGGGTTTGCCCGCACGCAGGAAGAAGAAAACGCGGCGAGTGCCAAGGCCGCTGAGTTGCTGGCCAAGTCGCCTTACAATAACCAAATGGCCAGTGCCAAACTTTTCCTTGCGGCACTCGATTCGCGGCAAAAGGAAATTCCCAACCTCATCAGCCCGCACCTGGGAAATCGCGTGCTCTTTGCCGATCTGAAAGTAGCCGCGCCCGCAACGGCCGACAAGAAGGTTCAGACTGTTACCGCCCTGCCTATCGGCGGCCGTGTAAAGCTTGATCCTTGGAACGATCGGCTGGAGCTGTTGAAGAGCAAGCCCATCGGGAACGTGGCCGAACGCGAGAAGATGCCGTTCGAGGTCACTCCCTTCATGCCTTATCTAACGCGCTTTGGCAGCGAAGCCGCCAAGCCCGTAGCGGCCAGCGCCAACGCGCCTGGCGATGCCGCATCCAGCGTCAACGCGGCAGCGTCGCCAAACAGCGATCAGCCGCCAGCAACCCCGCAACCCTAGTTAGAGGCTGCGCCGCTAACTGGCCCGTAATCTGAAGTACCTTAGTAATTCGATCCCCAGGCGTTAGTTTCACGCTTGGGGATTTTTGTATTTAGCGGATGTGAAAGTGAAGCGAGCAAAAGTTCCGAAAGGCGCAGCAACCGCGTCGCGCCTCGTAAAATCCTCTTTAATTCAAAGTTTGATCGCGCTAGTCGGTGAAAACCACTCCGACCGCGCTATGGCCCTTTTCGGTGCCCGCATCAATGCGCACCACGTAACCCCTCAGCCGCATGGTTTGCAATCCGTCCGGTCCGGGCGTTTCCATGGTCACTTGTAACTCGGACTGCAGCCGCGGCAAATGCTGCAGCGAAATCAGCGCGCCCTGCAGCGACAGATCGCGCACCACCGTATCTTCCTCAAATGGTTTGCCGCCTTCCGTAACGCCGCAAATGCGCGCACGAAACTGGGCTTCCCGCCGCAACGCTGTGCGCGTTCCGGGCATATGCGCCTGCACCTGGTCGCCAGCGGCTCCGAGCGTGATGACCATCCCTTCGCTGGCCGCGAACACAGAATCAAATTCTTCGCGCGCTTGCCGCAAAATGGTATCCACTGCACGGTCGGTGGAATCCGGATCATGGTGAAAGAGTACGAGCGTTGTTGCGCCCGCTTCTCTCGCCACATGTACGCCTTCTTTCCACGATGAGTGTCCCCAGCCCTTCTTGGTCGTCGCCAATTGCTCCGGCGTGAATTGCGCGTCGTTGATAAAAATGTCCGCGCCGACAGCCAATTCCCGAAGACTCTTTTCCATCTTGGCGTCCCCCGGCTCGTTGTCCGTGGCGTATACCACTGTTCCCGCCGCAGTCTCGATACGAAAGCCCAGGCAGCCTTGTGGGTGATTCAGCCAGCGCGCGGTCACCTTATTTTTCCCGATGAGAAAGCTATCGCCTCCGTCTACTTCTTGAAATTTGCGTTTGGCATTCATCGACGACATATTCACCGGGAAATAGGGCAAGGCCATCTGCGTCTCAAACACTTGTTTCAAGCTGTCTCGTCCCAGGTATTTCGAGCGAAAACTGTAGAAGTGGAAGTGATTTTTTTCGTCATATAGCGGCGTAAAAAACGGAATCCCCTGGATGTGATCCCAGTGATAATGGGTGACCAGGATGTGGATCTCCGGCGCTTTGCTCGTGTTGGGAGCGCCCCAGCGGCTGCCCAGCATGCGCAGTCCAGTACCGCAATCCAGGATGATTTGCAATCCGTCTGGAGTTATCAGCTCGAGACAAGGCGTGTTCCCGCCGTAGCGCCAGGTGCCCGGGTCCACTGTTGGCGTGGATCCGCGCACACCCCAAAAGCTCAATTTGGCAATGGCCTCGCTCATTTGTTTAACCGCACAACCCTCGCGCACACTGCTATATCTCGCAATCAAATTCAGCGCAAGAACTACGCAAACATTCAGGTACTCCCCTGGGCTGATGTCATCGTGGCAGTCGCTGGCCGGAGCGTCAATCAATTCGCACGACAGGGTGTCAAACTGCCAATAAGCCGCCCAATAGTTGCGCCTAAAGGTTACTCATCCCTTGTACTCATCCCATGTCATCTGTGCACTACTGACCGCGACCCGCGTAGAATAGGGCTGATGCCTTCGCAGTCCCACGAGCACGTTCACGGCGGAGCTGGTCATGTGCATAGCCATGCGCATGGCGTCCGCGATCGCGGCAGCCACGCCGGCCACTCGCACCCGGTGTTGGAGCCTTCGGTGCTCGGCTGGGCGATGGTTGCCACTCTAGGGTTGGTTGTCGCTGAAATTTTCGGTGGCGTCCTGGGCCGCAGCGTCGCGCTCCTCAATGATGCGGTGCACAATCTTTCTGATGTTCCGGCCTTGGGCATTTCCTATCTGGCCATGCGCTGGGCCCAGCGCCCCGCCGACGACGAAAAAACCTACGGGTATCATCGCGCAGGAGTTCTCGCGGCTTTCACTAACGCCACTGTACTTGTGCTGTTATCTTTATGGTTGGGGTACGAAGCTGTCGAACGCTTCCGCTCGCCGGTCAACGTCGTCGAAGGCTGGATGATCTGGACGTCACTCGCCGCGCTGGCCGTCAATGGCGGCATCACTCTGGCTCTCGTGCGTGGCCGCGGCGATCTGAATTTGCGCAGCGTTCTGGTTCACAATTTCGGCGACGCGCTTTCCAATATCGCCATCATTGTGGGCGCAATTGTCATTCATATGACTGGCCTACGTTTGATCGATCCTTTGTTGGGTGTCGCGATTGGCTTGTTAGTTTTGTGGTCCAGCATCGGGATTTTGCGACAGTCCTCGCATATTTTGCTGGAAGGCCGCCCTCAGGAAATGAGCGTGGAAGATGTAGCCCGCGCTGTCCTCACCGTGCCGGGCGTGCAGGAAGTCCACGACGTGCATATTTGGTCGCTGGGAGACGCCCACAACGCGCTGAGTCTGCACGCGCGCATTCCGGACATGCACCTCGATGAATGCGAACGGATTCTCTCCGACATTCAAGAAAAAGTAGCTGACAAATTTGGCATCGGCCATACCACCGTGCAACTCGAACGCGCCGGCCTGCCGGCGCAATCAGGCTACGTCATGCCCGAACCATTCAAAAAAGTCGAATCCGTCTAACCAGGAACGGCAACCCGATCGGGCGCCGGTCAGCATTTTGGAACTTTTTTTTGTTGGCCGTCCCAAAAAAAACGCCACTTCGTAAGAAGTGGCGTTCGAGCACCCAATCCAGGTTAAAAAATCAGACCAATCAGGAAAATCACGCAGGAGAACGAAACGTTAATCCGCGTTGTTCATTAAATTCCTCCGTCGCCTTTAAATCCAGCGTGTCTCGCGAAACGCTCCGCCGCGTTCCTTCACTGGAAACGTACCGCAACGATTCTTGATCCCACGAATAGGCGACCGCAAAGAAAACTGTCCCGTCACGCCTCACGAACACATATTCCGGAACATTGGCCTGCGGTCCCGGCTGCTCCACCGGCGGACGATTCACGTTGCGGGGTCGGTCATAAGGAGAAGGACGATCATCAGGGCCAGGACCTTGGTCTTCCGCGTCGTCTACGCCTTGGCCGTCCCCCGGCACATCCCCGGAAATGACTGGCCCAGTTGGCACGTAATACCCGCCGCCATCAAAAAAAGGAAACAGCACCCCGAATTCGTTCCGTCGATCGCGGACACGGTCCCTGTCTCGCCCGAGGCCCGAGCGGTTCCCACGCGTCGCCGCCACATGCACGGCATCAAATCCAAGCCCTGGCACGTTGGATTCATCTGAAAAGTCCAGGCCCCGAGTGCTTCTGAATTGTCGTGTGCGAGCGCTTGTACTTCCCTTGAACCGGCCGGTTGCGCGCAACGTGGTGCCCGCGCGCCGCGGCATGAGCTGTCCGCTGGGTGATCGCGGAATCGCCAAATGACTTCCCGGTGAACTTGTCATATGGCCGACAGCACTTCGGGCGGGGGCAGCAATCGCACTGCCATGCCCTCCAGCGGCAGCGCTGCCACCGGCACCCATACCCCCGTGGCCTTGTGCCGCCAAACTATTTACATTGCCGATGAAGAGAATCGTTGCAAGACTTGCGAAAAAGAGTACCCGGCCCATATTGGTCACCTGCATACCTGCCGCGAGATCGCCAGCGGTCGTACCGCCATTACTTTGCCATTGTTTATTTGATGCGGCAACTTCAGCGGTGGTTTCAGTATGCGCCTTTTACCACCTTAAGAGCCGTAGATTCGGCGAGTTGAAAGGATTGCTACCCCGTCGCCGTATTTCCTATAGTTAAGCCGGATTAATGCGTTTAATACGCGTATGCCTTCAGAAACACGAACACCACCACGCCAGTGATCGAAACGTAAAGCCAGATGGGGAAGGTCCAACGCGCGATTCGGCGGTGTATCGCGAACCGGCCCGTCAGTGAGAAGAAAAACGTGGTCAGCACCATGGGCAGAGCGACGATGGAAAGGATTACATGGCTGGCTAATATGGAAAGGTACAGTGTGCGAACCGAACCGTGGCCGGGGAAAATCGTATCGCCGTGCAGCGCGTGGTTCGCGATGTAGCTGACGAGAAAAAGGGAAGAGAACGCGAAAGCCAAAAGCATGCTGCTGCGATGCGCATCTATCCTGCGATGTTTGATGAAATACAAGCCCACGCAGAGCGTAATTGCGCACAACCCGTTCAGAAGCGCGTTGAGGGCCGGCAAAAACATCCATCGCCCGGCGAAATCAGCCGAAGCATGATGCACGTACAGCAGCCATAGCAGGAATGAAACGGCGAGGCCGCTCACCACGATAATCGCTCCGACTACCGGGCGCGGCTTAATCTGAGCTTGTTCCATGGCGACAATTGAATCACAAAATCCATCTAGCAGTCAGCGGGACCCGTCGGCAACGTTGTGCGTTGACGCTGCAGATGAGAACAGAGATATAAGACCTTCGACCAGTGTTGGGTGAGTCAGAACCGCATCGCGCAGGGCGGTGTAGGGCAGCCCCGCGATCATCGCAGTCTGGACGGAGGCCAAGGTCTCTCCCGCACCGACACCGAAGGCCGTGAACCCCAGGATGCGATCGCTATCAGCCTCCACGAGGGCCTTCACTAACCCGCGGGTCTCCGAAAGCGTGCGCGCACGCAGGTTGGCTTCCATGGGGACCTTAAACAGACGATACGCTATCCCTTGAGCCTGCGCTTCCGTTTCACTCAAGCCGATACGAGCGAGTTCGGGGTCGGTAAACAGACAGTATGGGACTTGCCTGCCGGTGGTCACACGGTTGCCCCCGGTTAAATTGGCGTGCACGACGCGGAAATCATCAATACTGATGTGCGTGAACTGCGGGCTACCCGCGACTTCGCCGATCGCCCAGACGCCGGGCGCGGTGGTCTGCAGCCGCTCGTTGACCTTGATGTATCCCCGGTCGGTGAGCTCAACGCCGGTCAGTTCCAGGGCGAGTCCTTCAGTGTTCGGATTGCGGCCTGTGGCAACCAACACATGACTACCCTTCAGGACTTTCTCAACTCCATTCTGCTCGACGACGACACTCACCGAATCGCCAGATTTGCCTAAAACTTGATTGATTTGTGCATTCAGGAGAATGTCGATGCCTTCATCAGCGAGCAGGCTGCGAAGTCCCTCGCATACATCCGGGTCTTCCTTGGACATCAGCCGCCCGTTGCGATCGACGATTGCCACCTTGCTGCCGAAGCGGCGCATGGCCTGGGCCAGCTCCACTCCGACGTAGCCGCCGCCGACGACAAGCAAGTGTTCGGGAATTTCATCGAGTTCAAGAGCCTCGATATGCGTGAGCGGCTGCGCTTCCGCAAGACCCGGAATTGCTTCCAGCGCGGCGCGCGTGCCGGTACTAACGATGACATTTGCGCCCCGCATTTGACGTGTGGTCCCATCGGCCAGAGAGACTTCAACTGTTCTAGGAGCTACAAACCGGCCCGTTCCCAATATGAATTCGGCCCCCGTACTCCTGTAATTTTCCATATACATATCGTTCAGGCCACGCACCATCTCGCGCTTGCGCTCGCGCACACCCGCCATGTCGATCGCGAAGCCGTCGTATGTGATGCCGAAATCCTTGCTTCGGCGAAAATACGATGCGACCTTCGCGCTGTGGATGATGTTTTTGCTCGGCAGGCACGCGATGTTCGGGCATGACCCGCCGATGTATTTGCGCTCGACTACTGCGACGCGCTTTCCTTCGCCAGCGAAAGTCCACGCAGCGACGGTCGAGCCCGTACCGCCCCCGAGAATCACCAGATCAAATTCTTCCGGCTGCGTGTTCTTAGTTGTCTGGGCGGATGAAGTGTTCCTCGTGTCGTTCATGCGGATTTTCCTTTCCGAGCGACGGGTTCAGGCTTAGCTTTCATCGATTTGACGAGATCGGCCGCAGACGCTCCCTCGAGCGATAGCCCGTACCCAACTTCTCGCACGATACGCGCTTTCAACGGTTGAATGAAATGTACGCGCGTATTGCGGCGGGTCACTTCGGGAGCTTTCAAGTACAACTCGGCCAATTCCTGCGCCCGGCTCAGTGCCTTGCCGTTTGGCACAACCTCGGCAACCACCCCCCATTCATATGCGGTGCGCGCCGTCAGCGGCTGTGGGTTCAGCAGGAAGGCCTCCGCTCGCCCTGCTCCAGCGCGATAACTCCAGGTGGTAAAGATTCCGTCGCCGGGCGCAACGCCCGCGGAGAAGTGGGCCACATCCTGGAAGGTCGCACCCTCCGCCGCCACAATTACACTGGCAAGTAGCGCGTAGTCTGAATGCACATGGGCACGTCCCTCGATAGCCGCGATCACCGGTACGCGTATGTTAGCTATGTTTTCCAAGACTTGAACGCCTTCGTCGTGAACTTGGCTCCAAATGCCGGGATCGGCGGCATCGCCGAAAGAGGACCAATCGACGTCAGTAATGAAGTCTCCACCTGCGCCCGTGAGGATCACGATCTTGTTCGCTCGATCTTGCGCAATCCGGTAGAAGGCATCGACAAATTCCGTGTGAGCTTTCGCGGTCATAATGAATGGTCCGCCGTTGTCGTGGAACTCAGCAACCAAAACACCTTTATCATCTCGCGTCAGCTTTAGGTTGTGATAATCAGAAAAGTAGCTATTTTGAAGTTGCATCGTATTCTCCTTTTGGCAAAAAACGATTTTGTGAGTTCGGCAACGGAAGCCACATCCCGCATGATTTTGCGTTTTTTTTCATAACCCACTTTATACCGGGAAAACAACATAATCGTCGCTTCCCACAGGCGAGCATGTCGCACGCTTTCTCGATCCGGCGCCTGCGCGTTTCCGGTTGCTTGGCTGAACTTATCGAGAAAATCCAGTCCCGGCGCGCCATGGGTGTGATGTCCTCCCACCCCGCCTGCGCCAGCGGGGCGGCTGCCAGCGCTTTGCGAAGATCCATTGGCACCCGGATCTCCGGTTCTTCTCCGGTCCGCGTAATTTCCACCATTACGGTGTCTACGGCATCCGCGCCTGCGGCATCTCGCATGGTTTTGTTAACCCTAAGCCAGTGACTTCCGTTGCCGTTTGGTTCGAGAGCGGCTCGAAAAGGGAAGCTATTGATCGTTCCCTCCACCATCGTCTTGGCTCGTGATGGAAGCTTCGCACTCCCTTTCTTTGGCAGAGTCAGGATCCACGACCCAGTCTTTTCGTTTGCCTTCGGCCGAAACAACTTGGCACTGAAACGAATCGTTGACTTGGTTTCTTGCAGCTTAGCCAGCGTCATATAGTTCTTTTGGAAAGTACTCGCTGTGAATTGGGCCTGGGGCATAACGAAAATCTCGATTCATGCCCTTATGCTAAAGAGCGTTTTGACAGCGCGTCAACGTTCAAATTTGCGTCATGAAAGAATCGTCGGCCAACTGGAAGTTGGGTTCCACGCGGCGCAATAGTTGCAATCAAGAGCAGTCTTGTCAACCGTCCAAAATTCAATAGCCTCCGCGTCTATAGCTGGTATCTTCTAACCTGTTTCGTGAGCTGCCGGAAATGTAAGAAAAATTCAAAGCGGCCCGGTACCGCGCCCGCAACCGCGCCCGCAAAACCGCGCCCGCAAAGCTTCCCCGTTTTCCGGGGATGTGCTATAACCTTCGAACCGTGCAATCTATAACGAAGCAGATGCCGACGCACGACGCTGTCCAGCCGGATCATTCGACGCACTCTCCGAATGCTTCCGCTTCCACGTCCGTGCCTTACGAACACTCTTCGCACTATTGCCCTGTCTGCTCGCACCGGCTCGAATCTCGCCGTTGCAAGTTGATTTGTACGGTATGCGGTTATTACATGTCCTGCGCGGACTATTATTGATAAGCTTTGCGGCGCCGGTGCATCTAGGTCTGTAGCTCTTTTTTCGACGAGGAGGAAACTAAAGTGGCATTGAAATTTACAAATCGCGAAGTGGACGGCGTGTCCGTGGTCGCCCTGGATGGCCGCATCGTGCTAGGTGAAGAGAGCAACGCACTGCGCGAACGGGTAAAGGCTTTGGTGGCCGAAGGTAAAAAGAAAATAGTGCTGAACATGGCTAATGTCACGTTCATCGACAGCGCCGGCCTCGGGACCCTGGTGGCCGCGCATCACAGCGCAAAGTCGCAAGGCGCCGCTCTAAAGCTGTGCCACCTGGGCGCCAAGTTCCAGGAAGTTCTGCAAATCACCAAGTTGCTGACGGTTTTCGACGTGTATAACAGCGAATCCGAAGCGGTCGCCAGCTTCAAGTAAACAAACTCAAACCTTTAGCCGGTGGTTTAAGCAACGTCGCAACGGCCTGGTTGCCGCGCCGAGGGCCCCGCATTTTTTTCGTGCGGGGCTTTTGCGCTTCACCGCGCGCCGTTTCTATTTCGCCGATTCGCTCAGGCGTGTTCCGGATCCACGCTATACATAGTGATTCCGCTCATCAGCTTCGGGTAAAAATCCGTCGATTTCTGCGGCATCACTTCTCCAGCCGTGGCAATTTTCACCACTTCCTCTACATCGCAAGGATTCAGCAAGAAAGCGATCTGCGCCGCTCCGCTATCCACCGCATCCAGCGCCGCTGCAGCTTCCCGCTCGTAACTAAGATTAGCTTCGGCCTTTACCGATTGCGGCGTGATGCCCAAGCCCGGCTCCAGAATTCCCTCATGCAACAGCACCACATCCAGTTCTCGCTGCAAAGGCGAAACGTTATGCAAGAGACGATTCAAATCCGCGCCCTCGCGTAGCGTCAGAACATAAAAGGCACGCTTATCTTTGTCTGCCACCGTGGGATACACACCAATTGCCCGCTTCTTTCGCGCTGCCGAAAGCTTTCGCAGAAACTCCTCGCGTGCCTTCTGCTTCCCGTTCTCATCCGCAAACTTTACGCTTTCCGCCGTAAACCATGGCTCCAGATACCTGCGAAGCTCGGGCCAATTGAACTCGCGCAATTTCGCAACCACCCGATGCGTCGGAAGAATTGTCAACCCCGCCCCTTGAGTATTAATAAACGTCATCATGGCTCGCTCGTAAGGAGCGTCCGCAATCGTCTTGCCCGTCAGCGTGCGGCGCTCGTTGCGATAGTTCAGTGCCGTCTCGTAACGGTGATGCCCGTCAGCGATCACCAATTTTTGGTCAGACATCGCTTCTTGAATCGCTTCCACCCGTTGCGGGTCGGAGATTACCCACAGCCGGTGAATCACACCATACTCATCGGTCATCTGTGTCGCCGGATCATTCGACTTCTCCGCTTCAGCCAATACCGCGTCCACACGTTTGTGCGCATCGGAATAAATCAGGAACAATTGGCCAGTGGACATCTGTGTGTGCCGCAACAACTCCAGGCGATCCGCCTTTGGCCCCGAAAGCGTATGTTCATGGCGGTAAATCACGCCGGCGGAATATTCCTCCAGCTGCCCAGCTCCGATAAACCCGCGCCGGGTATGACGCTCACTCGTTCCAGGCACGGTGTATTCCTGTGTATAGCCATAAAACGAGGCCGCCGGATCCTGCACCACGATGCCGCTGCGGATCCACTCCTGTATCGCGGCAGCGGCACGGGTGTACACGTTATTGCCTGGACCATCGCTGGGATGCACGCGCCCCTTTTCTACCGTAATCAGGTTGTGTGGATTGGCGGCGTAGTACTTGTCCTGCATCGCGGGCGAAATTTTGTCATACGGTTGCGTAAGCACGTGTTCAAACGGCGCGTGTGCGGGGTTATAGCGAAATGCTCGAAACGAAAAAACCTTAGCCATGAAATCTCCGAAAATTATTATGAATTTGTAGTGGTCTAGTTTACGCGAAGTCGCCGCGCAACGTTTGCCCCAGCCGTGCGCGCAACTGAATTACGGCTAGACCACTCGCACATCCAACAGCGCCACCCAGTATTGAACGGATTGCAACGCGAATCCGCAAAGGATCAGCGCAATGCCGAGCGCTCCGAGCGCTCGCTGTGGCAGTCGATCTGCATAATATTCGATGTACGGATTGACAATAATTCCCGCCCCCGTGACCAGTCCGGTCACCACGCCGACGCGTGCGGCAAACCGCCAGGGATGCTCAAGATGCTGCGCGAAAATGCCGCAAACCAAGGCCGCCGCGCTGTAGCCCAGCGTTCGTACCACCGTTCCCCAAAATTGCCTGCGCGAGAGGCGTGGCCGCCGGGCTGCCACATAGTCCAAGCTCGGCCGCATGCCCCGGGAATAGGCGATCACCTGCCCGCCGGTAATTAGCATCGCGAAGGCCACCGCGAACCGCAGCCCCACCATACGGTAAAGCCCTGCGGCGAAGCCGGTTGCGCGTAGCGCGCTAAAAAAAGCTTCCCACGGTAACGAGTAATGACGTTCCTGACGCGCCGCCCGGTTGAGCTCAATGGCCAACGTGACTCCAGTCGTCACGCCAGAAACCACACCAAAGAAAAATCCCAGCCCGATTGCATAGCCGAGGCCAAATACAATCGAGTATGTCACCGCTCTGGTGAGCAGCCGCAATGGCCCGTGTTCGCCGCCCAGCAGATCGTACGCGAGATACAGCGTGCCCAGCACATCGAGGCAGGTCGCCGTGATGCTCACGCTGGCCAGCAAATGATGATCGATGGAGTGCGCGAAATGCACGCGTTGATTGTAGAAGGGAATTCACTTCGAGTTCAAAAGTTACTTCCATCTCAAAAGGGGTTCTCCCTGCGTTTATGTTTTTTTTCTTAATGCTTTAGAATATTTAGACACATATGGCTAGCCATAATTTCCCCGCGGTTCGCGCTCTGATTTTTGATCTCGACGGCACGCTGATCGATTCGAAACTGGATTTGGTCCATTCCGTAAACGCCACGCTTCGCAAACTCAATCGCCCGGAATTGCCGGAAGAAACCATTTCCAGTTACATCGGCAATGGCGCCCCCGTTCTGGTCGCTAAGTCCCTCGGCCAGGACGTGAATCCCGAAGAGCTCGACCGCGCCCTGAAATTTTTCCTCTCCTATTACGAAGAACACAAAATGGACAACACTTGCGCCTATCCCGGCGTGTCCGAAGCATTGCGCGAGCTTTCCGCTATGCCCATGGCGGTGCTTACCAACAAGCCCGTGCGTATCAGCGTGCGCATTCTAGACGCCCTCGGGCTCTCTAAATATTTTCGCGCTATCTACGGCGGAAACAGTTTTGCCACCAAAAAGCCGGATCCGCTCGGTGTAAACACCATCTTGCGTGAATTCAGCACCCAACCCCAAGAAGCTGTGCTCATCGGCGACTCTGAAGTTGATGTGCAAACTGCTCGTAACGCTGGGATTCTCTCCGCCATCGTGAATTACGGCTTCGGTATGCATGATCGCGATGCTCATCCTGCGGATCTGTATCTCGACCGCCTGATCGATATTGTCCCGGCCTTGACAGCAACACATTCGTGATCTCGGGTGACCCGCGCTTGCGTTCCATCGCAGCGCTTGGCAGACTCAGCCAGTGCTCATCGGCATATTTTCTGAACTGGACGCCCCCGGCGGTGTTCAACGCGCCAGCCGCCACATCGCGGCCGTCCTCACCGAGTTTGCCGCCAGCCGTGCCATGGAATGCCGTCTCTTCAGCCTTAATGACTCGCCGGAACTTCACCGCATGTCGGTAGGCGGCCGCGAATTTGTTTTTACCGGTTGCGAGCGCGCCAAGGGCCGCTTTGCCGCCACTGCTTTTCGTACCGCTCGCCGCCACGCAAAGCTGGTGATCGCCGGCCATCCAAATTTGGCGCCGGTGACCCAAACCATGCGACTCGCCGCGCCGCGCATGAAAACCATTATCTGCACTCACGGCATCGAGGTATGGGAGCCGTTGTCCCCCGTGCGAAGGCGTTCCTTGCGGCGAGCAAACCTAGTCCTCGCGCCGAGTCAAAACACCGCCGAACACCTCATCATGCAGCAAAAAGTGAAGCCTGAGCGCGTTCGTGTTTTGCCTTGGGCCCTCGATCCGGAATTCGAAGCCCTTCTTCCCGCGGCATCAAAGGCTCCGGTCCCTCCCGGTTTCCCAACAGGGCGCGTAATTCTCACGGTCGGCCGCTGGCTCGCCACGGAACGCTACAAGGGCATGGACACCCTCATCAACACGCTACCGCGCTTGCTTCCGCGCTGGCCCGAATTGCAGCTCGCCATGGTCGGCGAAGGCGATGATCGCGACTGGCTGGAAGAGCTAGCTGAAAAAAATGGCGTGCGCCCTCACGTACACTTTCTCAGCGGGCTTTCGTACTCCCAGCTGGCCACCTGCTACTCGACCTGCGAAATGTTTGCGCTGCCAAGTCAGGCTGAAGGTTTCGGCCTCGTGTATCTGGAAGCCATGGCCTGCCGCAAGCCGGTCATCGGTGGCGACCATGGCGGTGCGCCTGAAGTAATCATCGACGGAGTCACCGGATATCTCGTGCAGCATGGCGACGCACCGCAGCTATCCACTGCGATTGAGACTCTGCTGTCCGATCCAGCTTTGGCTCGCGAAATGGGCGCGCGCGGATGCCAGCGAGTGGAGCACGAATTCCGCTTCAGCGTTTTTGCTAAAGCGCTAAAAAAAATTTTTCGCGAACAATGCGAATCCTGAACGTCACCGAAACCTACGCTCCTTTCCTGGAATTCGGCGGCCCTCCCGTAAAAGTGCGCGCCCTGGCGCAAGGGTTGGCAAGACGTGGCCACGCCGTAAACGTGCTCACCGCGGATTGGGGCCTTGAAGAGCGCTTGCCCCACCATTCCGAATCGGAGCTTCAAACTCTCGGCTGGGACCGTTCGCCGTTCGGTTGGCGTCACGCGGAAGAAGGCGTCCAATCTATTTATCTGCCCAGCTGGTTTCGCTACCGCGCGCTAAGTTGGAATCCCGCGGTGAAGCGCTATTGCCGCGCTCGCCTACGGAATTTTGATTTGGTCCACATTTTTGGCATTTACGATCTTCTCGGATATGCTGTGGCCGCCGCAGCTCTATCACGAAACATGCCTTACGTTGTCGAACCTATCGGCATGTTTGTGCCGATTGTCCGGAATGTATGGCTGAAACGGATGTATCATTATTTTGTTGGTCAGCGATTGTTTGCCGGCGCCAGCACGGTTATCGCTACTTCAGACCTGGAGGTTCAGGAGTTGGCTGCCGCCGGCGTTGCGCCCCAGAAAATTTTGCTTCGTCGCAATGGTGTTGAGTCACCCGCTTCGTGGCCGGCGCGAGGCAAATTCCGCGCCTCTCTCGACATACCTGAACAGGCCAAGCTGATTTTGTTTTTGGGCCGCTTGTCGCCCAAGAAAAGTCCGAACTTATTGCTTCAGGCTTTCGGGAACCTTCCAGAGCGAATTGAGGAACATACCTTGATGTTGGTCTTCGCGGGACCGGATGACAATTCCATGCAACAGCGTCTCGCCGGGAGTGCTTCCCAGCTTGGGATAGCTGCGCGCGTAAGATTTTCTGGCCCATTATACGGCGATGATAAATGGGCTGCTTACCGTGACGCCGACGTTTTTGTGCTGCCCTCGCAAAATGAAAACTTTGGCAACACCGCCGCCGAAGCGGCCGCCGCGGGAACACCGGTGGTAGTCACGGAGCAATGCGGCATTGCTCCGCTGGTTAAAGATGTCGCTGGCTTGGTGGTGGCGCACGACGAAACATCCGTTGCAAACGCGCTGGAGCGTTTGCTTCGCGATCCCCAGCTTCACGCAGAATTCGTTTTGGGTTGCGCGGAGCTCACCTCCCGCTTGAGTTGGGAAGAACCCGTATCGCAAATGGAAGAGTTGTATGCAACGCTGACCACGCCGCCGGTTTCCGGTGTTCCATTCCGGTCCATGGAGTAAATCGTGCCCGCTGTGTCCTCCAGGAAATTGCCCCTTTTCCGCCTACTCTGGCGAACAGTGAATGGCCTACTCATCTTTACATTGCTATTCGTCGGATATTCCAGCGTTTGGGAATATTCTATACGCCGATACCTGAAGGGCTTCTCTGATGCTATCGTTCCCAGCTCCGCTTCTCCCGAAGAGAAGATCGATTCCATCCTGACCTGGATTCGCGCCGGCGCTCCTCGTCCTCCGGCTCCAAACCTCGACGAAGTCTCCGTTCGCGATCCGGAAGATACCTTGAATTACAGCCAACTGCTCAGCATATGCGGCAGCGCCACCAATGCTTTCTTGAATCTCTCCCGCAGCGCCGGCCTCAGCTCTCGGCGTCTGCTGCTTCTTACTCCCGAATACACGGCCAAACATGTGGTCGCCGAGGTGCTCGTGGATGGCCGCTGGATTATCGTGGATCCCACCTATCGGACCGTCCTGCGCGATGCGCAAGGCCATACGCTAACCCGCAAGGATTTGCAGAATCCCGTGATATTTGCTCAGGCTACAGGTAGCATCCCTGGTTATCTTCCCGGTTATAACTATCAAAAGTTCGCCCATGTCCGTCTGGCGCGCCTGCCCCTTGATGGTCTCGGCCTGCGCTACTTCCTGCGCAAGGTTTATCCGACCTGGGATGAAGACTTGGACTGGAGCCTACTGCTCGAACGCGAATCGTTCTTTTTCTTTTTCGCCTCTTCCGTGTTCTTCATTTTTTTCTTTTTGGTTCGTCTTCTGCTTGCCTGGTACGCCGATCATCGTTTGCGATTTCCCCGTTTTCGATTTCGCCGCCACATTGTTCGCGCCGGGGCTACCTTTTTCTCCCCTCCTGAGATAGAAAAGTAGGATGTGCGGAATTTGCGGCGCGGCTTTCGCTACTCCTAAGCAAGACACCGAATCGCGTGTGCGGGTTATGACCGCGGCGATGTCTCACCGTGGTCCCGATGGCGAAGGCTTCCTCATGAACGAGCCGCGCGCGCCCGGTCTGGCTCTGGGCATGCGTCGCTTGTCTATTATCGATTTGCCCGGCGGCCATCAACCCATCTGGAACGAAACTCGTGACGTCGCCGTAATTTTTAACGGCGAACTCTACAACTATCGCCAGTTGCGTGAAACCCTCTCACGCTGCGGCCATCGCTTCTCCACGCAGTCCGACACCGAAATCCTGGTGCATGCCTGGGAAGAATGGGGCGAAGATTGTCTGCCCGAGTTTCGCGGCATGTTTGCCTTCGCCGTGCTCGATTTGCGCCGGAGGTATGCCACTGTGCCGGTTCTTTTTCTGGCGCGCGATCCGTTGGGCATCAAGCCGTTGTACTACACGCAAACTACCGACGGGTTTGCATTCGCATCGGAAGTCCGAGCATTGCTGGCCTCCGGCCTCTGCCCCAAACAAATCTCGGAGGACGCGCTTACCGCTTACCTCCTTTTCGGCAGCGTTTCCGAGCCGGTCACCCTTCTTGAAGGAGTTTTTTCGCTGCCGCCCGGCCATAAAATGATAACGTACATTCCGGAGCGCCGCCGTGTTCCTCGCGCTCGACCCTGGTATGACGCGACCCACAGTTCTGCTGCGCGCGACCCCAATCGCCCCAGAGAATTTTATGGCGCCGCCCGCCTCTTACGCCCGCTTCTCAAAGATGCCGTGGAAGCGCACCTCGTCGCCGACGTTCCAGTGGGACTTTTTCTTTCCAGCGGCCTGGACTCCAGCGCCATCGCCATGCTGGCGGGCCGCGCCAAAGCCGGCATTCAAAGTTTCACCCTGACATTTCCGGGAACAACCTTCGATGAAGCAGCTCTCGCTCGCGTCGTCGCGGACCGGTGCAGCTCGCAGCACACCGAAGTGCCCCTCGACGGCGCTGCAATTCTGTCGCGAATCGATGAGGCCCTTGCGGCCCTCGATCAACCCACCATGGACGGCATCAATACCTATTTCGTTTCGTGGGCCGCACGCCAGGTTGGATTGAAAGTGGCGCTTTCCGGATTGGGCGGCGACGAGCTTTTCGCCGGCTACTCCACTTTCTCCGATGTCCCGCGTTTGAATAAATTGACGCAAACCGCAAAGCTTCTCCCCGGGCCCCTTCGCCGTGCTCTCGCGCCCATGCTGCGCAGCGTGCTCGGAGGTAGAGGCAAATCAGACGCCGCATCTAAAGCTGCTTCCGCCTGGACCGACCCTCGCGTTTTGCCGCACCTATATTTTTTTGCGCGCGCGCTATTTCCGCCAGGTGGCCGCCTAAACGATCTCGTTGAGCCGCGCTTTCGCGCCAGCGCCATCGGCTCTGATGGCGTCACCCTCGATCCGACGTGGCTCGCATGGTTCCAGCGCGTCGCCGATGAAGCAGCAAAATTGGAGCCGGTCGCGGCAATTTCCTGGCTGGAAATGCGCACCTATATGGCCAGCACTTTGCTGCGGGATACCGACTCCGTAAGCATGGCGCGCTCGTTGGAAGTCCGCGTGCCGCTCCTCGATACCCCACTGGTCGAATTTGTGAGTGCGTTGCCGGACGCCGCGCGCAGCAAACAAGGCTCGCAGAAGGCTCTTCTAGTCGAAGCTTTCCAGGACATCCTGCCGCCGGAAATTCTCAAACAGCGCAAACGCACCTTCACCTTGCCGTGGGATGAATGGCTGCGTGGCCCGTTACGTGCTCGTCTGGACACCAGTTTCGCTTCACCGTCTTCGAGTCTGGCCCAGCACATACATTTCGATGGGGTTCGAGCGGTGTGGAACGATTTTCTCGCCGGCAAAACTTCCTGGTCTCGCCCGTGGTCGCTGTACGTTTTAAACGAATGGTGCCGCCGCCATCTTCCTGCATAAGCTCCTTGCCTGAGGTAAACTGATCTTCATTCCATGAACATTCTCGGAATTAATGCTTACCACGGCAACGCCTCCGCCGCGATAGTGTGCGATGGTCAATTGATTGCCGCCGTCGAAGAAGAGCGCTTCAATCGCGTTAAATATGCCGCCGGCTTTCCCGTGCAGGCCATTCGCTTCTGCCTCCGGGAATCTGGCCTCACGCTTGCGGATATCGATCATGTCGGTATTCCACGCAATCCCTATGCGCGCCTATTCACTAAATTAATTTATTCCTTGCGCATGCCTTCTTTCGCGCGTCAACGCGCCAAGGTTCTCGCCACGTTTACCGGCATCCCCGAGGCGCTCGCCGCGGCCTTCGACGCTGACCGGCAAAAGATAAAAGCTAAATTTCATCGCATCGAGCATCACCAAGCCCACCTGGCCAGCAGTTTTTTTGTTTCTCCCTTCGAGAGCGCCGCCCTTCTCTCCGCCGATGGCCTCGGCGATTTTGCGAGCACCATGTGGGGTGTTGGTCAGGGCAGCCACATGAATATCCACGGATCCGTCGCGTTTCCTCATTCGCTGGGACTTTTTTACGGCGCCGTCACCCAGTATCTCGGCTTCCTGAAATTCGGAGATGAATACAAAGTGATGGGCCTCGGCGCTTATGGCCAGCCCGAGCATTTGGAAGCCTTTCGCGACATCGTCCGCTTCGATGAAAATTCTGGCGTCAACGGTTTCCGGCTGGGCCTCGACTACTTCACCCACCATCGCACTGGCCCGGAAATGAGCTGGGCGAAAGCCGACAAAACTCCCACCCTTGGCAAATTGTTTTCACCTGAGTTGGCACGTCATTTGGGCCCGGTGCGCCATCCTGACGAGCCCCTCGAACAGCGCCACCGTAATCTCGCGGCGTCTCTGCAGGCGCGGCTTGAAGAGGTTTATCTAGGGATGCTGCGCAAGCTCGCCCAAGCCACCGGCATGAAGTCCGTATGTCTCGCTGGTGGAGTGGCATTCAATTGTGTCGCTAACGGAAAAATTCTTGACTCCACCGGTTTTGAGCAGATCTACGTTCATCCCGCTGCAGGTGATGGCGGCCTCTCCGTGGGGGCGGCGTTCTATGTGTGGAATCAGATTCTCGGCAAGCCTCGCTCGTTCGTCATGAATCACGCGTACTGGGGCCCGGGCTACTCACGCGACCAAGTCCGTCAATCCATCGATTCCAGCGCCCTTGCGCGTAACGGTTATTCGGTTGCCGAACTCCCCGAGCCGGAGCTCATGCGCAAAACCGCGCAAATTATTGCCGATGGCAAAATTCTTGGCTGGTTTCAAGGCCGTGCCGAATGGGGTCCGCGCGCACTTGGCAATCGCAGCATCGTCGCCGACCCGCGTCGCCCGGAAATGAAAGAAATTCTGAATCGTCGCATCAAACATCGCGAAATCTTTCGTCCTTTCGCGCCTTCCATCCTTGACGAATCGACCGCAGACTATTTCGAAAAATCTCACCCCTCGCCGTTCATGACGCTCGCTTATTCGGTAAAGCCCGAAAAACGCGATAAAATTCCCGCCCCCACTCACGTGGACGGCACTGGTCGCCTGCAAACTGTCACGCGGGAAGCCAATCCGCGTTACTGGCAACTTATCAAAGCCTTTGAAAATCTCACCGGCGTCCCAGTGGTGCTTAACACCTCCTTCAACGATAACGAGCCAATCGTCTGCCGCCCTGAAGAAGCCATAGACTGTTTTCTGCGCACCCAAATGGACGCCCTGGTCCTCGGCGACTTCCTGATTACCCGCCAGTAATCGCGTCGCACGGGTTGCTCCCCTGTAACGCCGCTTTGTTCCGCCAATTCTCGCGATTCGATTGGCGATTCATCACCATCCGAAATCCCGCGCACTGCTACTCCTCGCCATACCTGTACAATCTGCCCATGCGCATTTTGTTTTTGAATTTATATTTTCCGCCGGACACTTCAGCCACCGCGAAATCCGCGGAGTCCATGGTCCACGCGCTGGCGCGAACACATGAAGTCACGGTCCTGTGTGGCCGCCCATCCTACGAACCAACGGAACGCCGTCCGTGGAAACTCTGGCGAACAGAACGCATCGGTAGCACGACGCCGCAATCAACCGGTGAGGGTGCTGCACAAATTACCGGCGGCTCCAACGCCTTCAGCGTCATTCGCGTAGGTTCCACCGACTACTCTCGCATTCAAATGAACCGCCGCGTCCTGAATTACCTCACCTACGTGAAGCTCGCTTTCTGGCGCGCGCTTTTCATTCCTTGCGACGCAATCTTCGCGATGACCGATCCACCATTCAACGGCATCGTGGCCGCATTGCTGTCCGTTCTGAAACGAAAGCCTCTCATCTACGACATTCAAGACATCTATCCCGATATGGCTGTCGCCGGTTCAATCGTGACACCCAACTTGCTCACGCGATTGTGGGAACGACTTCATCGTTGGGCCCTGCGCTGCGCCTCACGCATTGTCGTACTTGGCGACGACATGCGCGCCCGCATCATCGCCAAGGGTATTGATGGGGCCAAAGTTTTCATCGTGCGCAGCGGTGTCGGCGCCGGTCCGCCGACCGCACCAGTACAACCTACAAATGCGGAGGTAACGCGCGCCATCCGCGGAAATTTTCGCTTCGTTTTACTCCACGCCGGCAATCTAGGTTTTTACGGCGCGTGGGACACCATTATCGCCGCCGCGCGCAAACTCGAAAACGAAGACATCGGATTTGTTTTTGTCGGTGACGGAGCCGAGCGTTCCCGCATGGAAAATCTGGCAGCAGGCTCAGCGAACATCCGCTTCTTGCCATTTTTCTCCAGCCCGGACATTCCCTCCGTCCTCGCCGCGCCCGACGCCCACATTGTCACCATCAAGCGCGGGCTTGAGGGAGTCGTCGTCCCCAGTAAAATGTTCGGCATCATCGCTGCAGGAAAACCTATTGTAGCCGTCGCCGCTCCAGAGACCGACGTTGCCGCCCTGGGCCTCCAGCACGGGTTCGCCATTTGCGCCGATCCCAGCCGTCCCGACAAATTAGCCTCCAGTATCCGACGTATCGCCGCAGATCCAGCAGCTCTCGCCGCTATGAGCCAGTCCGCCCGCGAAGCGGCAGCTAAATATTCTCAAGCCAATGAATTACGGACCCTGGCGACCATTGTCGAAGGCTTGGAACCGCGGCCATAGAGCCCCGAAAAGAGGGGGTCCCAGGCTGCTTCTTTAAGTCGCTAACACTCGTGTTAATTAATTTGATATTACTGACCGCTTACTACAGCACTTTACGGACTTGTCGTCCGTCAAATTACCCAGTATGGTATCTACGCTGCGTGGGGCAGCGATTTTACCTTGGGAGCCGGATACCCAATCCGGCAAAACTAAACGTGAACGCGGTTTCCTCTCTCGGGCCGCCGTTTACTTCCATTTCATGAGGTTGCATGGCCGCAGGCCTGCTCGCGTTTTTTGTCGCGCTGATCGCATCGCTATTGCTGGTCGTTCCGGTGCGCGCCTTGGCTCTGCGTGTCGGGATGGTTGATCTCCCGGGTCCTCGCAAAGTTCATGGCAGTCCGATTCCACTGCTTGGCGGTTTAGCCATGTACGGCGCGGTCATGATTGCCGTGCTGTTCGTTTTCGGTGGCCCCGCGCGCGCCCAGATTGAAGGAATCCTGGCGGGCGCCTCCCTGGTCGCCGCGGTGGGAATTCTCGATGACAAAGGCTGGCTCCATCATCAGGTAAAACTTTTCCTTGGGATGCCCCTCGCCGCGGCGATCCTGCTGATGACCGGCATTCACGCGCAAGTTTTCGGCGTCTTGGTTGGCGGCCGCACCGGCTATGTTCTCGACGCCATTTTGACGGTTGTATGGGTGGTGGGCATCACCGCTTCGTTCAGTATTCTTGATCACATGGACGGCCTATGCGCCGGAATAGCCGCCGTAGCATCCGTCTCATTTGCCATAATTGCGTTTTTGAATGGCCAGACTTTCGTCGCTACGCTTGCCGCCGCGGTTCTGGGAGCGGCCAGCGGCTTCTTACGATGGAACTTCAAACCCGCCAAAATCTTCATGGGTGACGGTGGCGCAATGTTTCTGGGATTCCTGATGGCCACCTTGGCGCTGAAGCTGCGCTTGGAACACGCCGCAGCGTTAGCCGGTTGGCTCGTTCCGGTTTTGATCCTGGGCGTGACTATTTTTGATACGACGCTGGTCACTATATCCAGGGCACGCCGGGGATTGCTGCCCTTCGCGACACCAGGAAAAGATCACGCCGCTCATCGTCTTTCGAACCTCGGTCTCGGCCATCGCGGCTCGGTACTCTCCCTGTATTTCCTCGGCGCATTCAGCGGGGCGACAGCCTTGCTGGTCAGCTATCTGCCATCCCATGGCGCTGCCGTCGTGGGTGTAATCTCTCTCGCTCTCGTCTTCGCCGGCGTAGGCTATCTTGAACGCGCCCCGTACGAACGCCAATCCAAAGCGGAAACCCCCGCGGAAAAATCACCGTTGAACCAGTTCGCCGATTAATACGCCGGAATTTACCCACCAAAACGCGTCGGGAGTGAGCAATCGCGTACTACTTAGTCTTTGGGGTTCAACATCACGTTGGCGTTGTCTAGCACTTTGGTCCACCTCGGGTCCACTGCCGCGTCGGCGGCGTATTCGTCGTGCCAGTTCCACCACTTGTACGGTGGAGTCTGGGGATAGCCTTCCGGCGAGTCCTCCCACTCCTCCTGGCGCCCGAGCGCGGTTGCGTCCAGGCAGCTCCAGATACTGCCCATCGCCTCGTCGCCGCGGCCGTTGATGAAGTAGGTGCGGAACACCCGCTCAGCGTCGCGAAAGAACACATTATGACCGTGCCACTCATCCACGCCGAAGTCTTTGTCGAAGCTGTCCGTGATGGTGTACCACGGCATCTCCCAGTCCATTCGTGCCTTGAGGCGCATGATGTCAGCTTGCGGCGCGCGTGAGGCGTAAGCGAGGGTGGTGTCGCGGGCGTTCAGATGGGCGAGGTGGCTGACCTGGTCCGCACCGAGGGAGCAGCCGCGGCAAGCATGCTCGGGCCAGCCGAACACCCCGGGCTCGAAGAAGGCACGGTAAAGGACCAGTTGACGACGGCCCTCGAACAAATCGAGCAGGCTCACCTTGCCCTTAGGCCCCTCGAACTCGTACTTCTTTTCCACCGCCAGCCACGGCATCCGGCGGCGCTCCGCCGCCAGCGCGTCACGGGAACGGGTAAAGGCCTTCTCTTTCACGAGCAGTTGCTGGCGCGCAGCCTCCCATTCCTGCGGCGACACGATCGGTGGTGTCTTCATTGCGGGATGCTCTTTCTGTTGCTCCATGTCTCTCTTTGCTTGTGCCATTTTATTTCTCCTTCATTTTTTTGAAACAGACCAAGACCATTCGCCCTGAAAAATTCTTTGAATTTGCCGATGCACGCCGCCAGAATTCCTCCCGTGGATCCCGCTCCGGCGGCCATCACTGCTGCGCCTGCGATACATGCTGGACAGATATTTCCGTCCACTGACCTTCTAACGCTTCCGCTCGCTGCCGCAAGCCCTCGTGCAAGTGTGCCCAGCCACTCTTTGCGTTTCGGTACTCGTCCAGCACCAAACCAAACGACTGCTGCCGAAACGTAATGACCGTCACGCCGCCCGATTCCGTCAGCCGGTATTGAAGATTGTTTATCACCGGATTGGACATAAATAGTGGACCGCAAATTTCTAGCAGCGTCGGCTTCTTGATCGCCTGTACCGTTCCCCAGTAATGCCCATTGTTTTCTCCCAGGTCGCGATACCATCTGCCGCCGGGCCATGCTTCCAGGTTCATCGGCATTGGCTTGTTTACTTCAGTCTCGTTGTAGGGTCCAAGCTGATCCAGCAGCGCGGCAAACGTCACCTCGATCGACGCGCGCACTCTAATCTCCTCCGCTATTTGGATGGTCGTCGCTTCCAGCGATAGAGCGGATGAACTCACGATTTCCTCCTTATTTGAGATTTCACAAGACTATTGTTTCGGTGCATCGCTGGCCTCGGCCCGTTCCTTGATTCGCAGCAGTTGATGCTTCCATAGCCGTTCGAACCTGCTGGTCCATTCGTGCAGCGGCCGGATCGCCATCGCATTCACCTTGTAAAGCATTTGCCGGCCCTCCCTTCGAACCTCCACCAGGCCAACGCCTTTCAAGACTTTCAGGTGCTTCGAAACCGACGGCTGCTCCATCTCCATCGCGTCCACAATCTCGCTGACCGATCTTTCCTGCATCGCGAGATAGTTCAGGATGTCCCGCCGCCGTGGTTCCGCCACAGCATTGAACGCGTCCGAAGTTGTCGCTGCCCTGGCCACGCCTAAAAATATTCCTATATAGGAATATGTCAAGTGCTTTTTTTCGCGCCACTTTCCCGCTGCCCTTTTTTCTTTGCTGC
This sequence comes from Candidatus Acidiferrum sp., assembly GCA_036270765.1. Lineage (GTDB taxonomy): Bacteria > Acidobacteriota > Terriglobia > Acidiferrales > UBA7541 > Acidiferrum. The sequence goes on along the minus strand of DATBBY010000082.1, from coordinate 52,646 downwards.
CTGCCGCTCAAACTGATTCTTTCGAAGTGGCGGGTTAGCCGGAATAACTCTACTGCTTGGTTAATCGGATAATCGAAAAACGACGCGCTACCCATTTTCTGCGCTGTTTCTTTGTTCCGTGAATTTTCGCTATACTCTCAACGGGCGTCCTATCCCACTCATCGCGTAATTCCCCAAAGGGCGGACCAAAGGGCCGTAACATTTCTATTGTGATTTCGAGCTGAAGCATCAAACACCCGCGTCGGTTTGGGCAAATCAAACGGTGGCAGACATAAATAATAATTCCCGGCCGCGCCGGGAAGACGGTGAAGTAATCGTTGTCGGCGGTTCCGCCGCGGGTTTGTACGCTGCTGCTGCGGTAGCGCGCGGCGGCCGCCGTGTTCGCGTACTTGAATCCAAGCCACGCTTCGATCCTCCTGACCGGACGCTGATCGTCACCAGTCATTTTCGTAACCAGCTTGGCGTCGCGGCCCGCGAGAGCATCATCAACGAAATTCGGCGCTTCGAACTCTACACCGACGGGCGCTCCGCGCAGATTGCTCTCTCCAAGCCCGACCTGATCATTGAGCGTTCCCGGCTGATTCCCGCACTCGCGCGCGAGGCGGAAGCATCTGGCGCAAAGTTATCTTTTGATACGCGCTTTCTGGGCATGGGCCCCAATTCCAGCGGGCTGCGCCTGGAAACCGAAACAGGCGGCCGCCGGGAAGAATTGCATGCGTCCAGCGTCGTAGGCGCCGACGGGGCCACCAGCAGAGTCGCGCGCACTGCTGGCTGGCCGCCTATTGAAACCGTCCCGCTAATGCAAGCCATCGTACGCTTGCCGAAAGATTGCCCCGCTGACACCACTCGGGTGTGGTTTGTCCCTGACGATACGCCCTATTTTTATTGGCTGGTCCCGGAATCCTCCGAACGCGGCGCGCTCGGCGTAATTGGCGAGCAGGGAAGTAACACCAAGCGGCGCTTCGAACGCTTCCTTGAAAAAAAACATCTCGAGCCGCTCGAGTGGCAGGGCGCGCGCATTCCCGTTTATCGCAAATGGGTGCCTGTTCGTAAACGTGTTGGCAATGGCGACGTTTATTTGGTGGGCGACGCCGCGGCACAAGTGAAAGTTTCCACCGTTGGCGGCATCGTCACCGGTTTTCGCGGTGCGCTCGGTGTGGCGCAATCCATTCTGCACCGTGGCCCCAGCGCGGAATTGCGTGCGCTTCGGCGCGAGCTAAGCACCCATTGGCTCATCCGCCGAACGCTGCACCATTTTCAGCAAAAAGATTATTCCCAGCTTGTGGACCTCTTGGACGCTACCACTCGGGCATCGCTTGGCGAGATTAACCGTGACGAATCCACCCGCCTGCTTTGGAATGTGATTCGCCGCCAGCCGCAACTGGTGCTTCTCGGGCTGCGCGGACTGCTGATGGGCAAGCGAAATTCGTAACCCAAAAATTGTGGCAAAAGGTAAAATCGCAACCGCGCTATTGGTGCCTCGCCCGAGCAGCTTTAACCGCCTCGTATCGTGCCTTCTGGGTGGCATTCTGCGATGATAATAGACAGTCTATTTAGCGCAATGTCCCCGCGCCTTCCACGTTGCTTAAAGGGAGTTTGGCCTTGCATATTTGTGTAATCGGGTGTGGTTATGTGGGATTGGTGACTGCCGCGTGCCTCGCGGAAGCGGGACACGATGTAATCTGTACGGATATCGATTCCGAGCGCATCGACAAGCTGAATGCCGGTATTGTTCCCATTTACGAACAACATCTCGATGCCATTCTCTCGTCCGCGCGCAAAGCGGGACGTATTTCATATACCCTCGACGCCGGCGAAGCCATACGCGCAGGAGAAGCGATTTTTATTTGTGTAGGCACACCACCCAAGGAAAACGGCGAGGCCGATCTCTCCGCCATTGACCACGTCGCACGGCAAATCGCCGAGGAAGCTCAATCCTCAAAGCTTGTAATTGAGAAAAGCACGGTGCCTGCACGCACCGGATTCGAAGTGCAACGCGCGCTAGGGGCCTATTCGCGCACCGGGAATATCAAATTTCGCGTGGCCTCCAATCCCGAATTCCTGCGCGAAGGCACTGCAGTAGCCGATTTTTTACATCCCGACCGGATCATCGTCGGCGTGGAAGACGATGTTTCTGCCGCGCAGTTGCGTGAGATTTACGAACCAATCCTGGAGCATCGCTTTCATTGCCCGGTCCACCAGGGCAAATGCCCTGCCGACCACAAGGCTCCTTTTCTGGTAACCACCATCAGTAGCGCCGAACTCATAAAACACGCCTCCAATTCGTTTCTGGCGCTGAAAATAAGTTACGCCAACGTGATTGCCGACCTCTGCGAAAAAATTGGTGCCAACGTCGACGAAGTGACCCACGCCATGGGGCTAGATCCGCGTATCGGCGGCCAATTCCTCAAGGCCGGACTAGGCTTTGGCGGCTTTTGTTTTCCGAAGGACGTGCAGGCCTTCATTCATCTTTCCGCTTCTGTCGGCGTCGATTTCGACATGCTGAAGGCCGCCGAAAAGGTCAACAAGCAGCGCATCGACCGTTGTCTTGAAAAGGTGCGCCAGGCTTTATGGATTTTGAAAGGCAAGCGGATCGCCGTGTTGGGCCTGGCATTCAAAGCCAACACCGATGACATCCGTTTCGCCCCCGCATTGGAAGTTGTAAAGCGGCTGGTCGCCGACGGCGCTCAAATTCGAGCCTGCGATCCTGAAGCCATGGAGCGGGCAAAGCATTCATTTCCGCAGCTGCAATATCACGAAGATCCTTACGAAGCCCTGCGCGATGCGGACGCTGCCCTGGTCTGTACCGAATGGGATATTTTTCGCACCCTCGATTGGGTGCGCGCGGGAAAGCTGATGTCTCGCAAGCTGGTCATCGACGGACGAAATCTCTATTCGCCCGCGGTCATGCGCGAACTAGGATTCGAATATTATTCTTTTGGCAGGGAAGCTCTGGGCAACGGGCGCACCGCCTCTGGCTATTAATCCAAATCACGCGGTTTGCTGCCGTGAGAACTCCTGTTTGAAATACGCGAGGGTGCGCTTCAATCCTTCTTCCAGATTTATTTTTGGTTCCCATTTTAGAATGCGCTTCGCTTTGCTGATGTCCGGGCAGCGCCGCTTAGGATCATCTTGGGGAAGCGGCTCAAATATAATCTGCGGCACGTTGTCGAAATGTTTGCGGATGCGTTCCGCGAATTCCAAGATGGTGATCTCCTGCGGGTTGCCGATATTCACCGGCAGATGCTCGTCCGACAGCATCAATTTATAAATTCCATCGATTAGATCGTCCACGTAGCAAAAACTGCGCGTCTGCTTTCCATCGCCGTAAATCGTCAGCGCTTGCCCGCTTAGCGCCTGATAAACGAAATTCGGCAACGCGCGCCCGTCGTTCAGCCGCATCCGCGGTCCATAAGTATTAAAAATCCGCACAATTCGTGTATCCACTCCGTGATGCCGGTAATACGCCATGGTCATCGCTTCAGAGAAGCGCTTGGCTTCGTCGTACACTGCGCGTGGCCCCACGGAATTGACGTGTCCCCAATACTCTTCTTTCTGCGGCGACATTTCCGGATCGCCGTAGCACTCGCTGGTTGAAGCCATGAAAAATTTGGCATTCTTGCGCAGCGCCAGCTTCAGCGCATTCTGCGTCCCAATCGATCCCACCATCATGGTGGCGATCGGGTGCTTCAAATAATCGGGAGGGCTCGCGGGCGAAGCGAAATGCAGCACGTAACCCACTTCGCCATCCACCTGCAGGGCGTCGTTGTTGCTCACATCTTCATTTTCCAATTTGAATTTTGTGTTCTTCGCCAGATGCCAGACATTTTCTGCTGTCCCGGTGATGAAATTATCCACCGCCAGCACGTCCCAGCCTTCAGCAAGCAACCGGTCACACAAATGCGACCCCAGAAAACCCGCCCCACCCGTGACTACCGCACGCATTCTTCCTCCAAAAATGTCAACTCGCCAGTGTAGCCTGCACTCCGTCGATTGACCACTTCGCCATCGCAAGATACGATGCGTCCACTCTCATGACTTTTCGTAATAATTTTGCGCCGGCGAATGTACCGCCGCGCCGCTACTACACCCGGCGCTCCAGCGGCCTCGGCCTTTTGCTTCTGATCGCTTTTATTTTTTATTTCTTTTACGTGGGCCGCTGGCTCGTTGTCGAAGATCCTCTCGACCACGCTCAAGCCATCGCTGTCCTCAGCGGCCGCATGCCCCTTCGAGTCCTGGAGGCCGCCAAGCTTTATCGCGCTGGCTACGCTCCGGAAGTCTGGCTCACGCGTTCCATTGAACCCGGCAAATCACTGCAAGACATGGGATTGAAATATCTGGGCGAAGAAGACTACAACCGGGAAATTCTCATTCACGAAGGCGTGCCGCCCGCCGCCATTCACGTGCTTGAGCTACCGATTCTCAACACCGCCGACGAAATCATCGCCATCAAATTCGCATTGAACTCCGAACCGCTCCGCACAGTGATCATTGTTACCAGCAAGCCACACACCCGTCGCGTGCACACCCTGTGGCGCATGCTTACTCACGGTGAAGGCCGCATTATCGTGCGCGCATCGTCACAAGACCCCTTCGATGCTCGCCATTGGTGGCGCAATACCACCGATGCCTTGGATGTGGTCAGGGAAGTTCTCGGGTTGCTGAACGCCTGGGCTGGCTTGCCGTTTCATCATTCTTAATTAGCGGTGCCAAAATGCTTGAGCACGGCGCAGCTAGAAAAATAAAAATCGTTTCCGCGGTGACTGTACTCGCTCATCTTGCAACTCCGGCACATGAGGCAAGTCGCGCCCTTCGAAAGCAGCCTTCGGATTATCTACAAATAAAGCGTGCGCCTTATCTTCCCCAAACGCTTTCGCGACCACCTCAAACGCCGGCCGCAATTGGAGAGGCCTCGAGGTGGTATTGTGCGCGTCGCTGCATACAAAATGAATTAGACCCGCCTCAATCCAGCGCATCGCATCTTTCTGCGCCGCCGGGCCAAACCGCCCCATTAGCGCCCCGCCGGTCACTTGCCCGTAACAGCCATGGCGTATCCAGGTAATCAGCCGTTCCGGCCGCAATCGCAATAACCGATTGCGCTCTGGATGCGTCACAATCGGACGTATTCCCGCCAGCTGCATCTCATGTAAGGTCTGGTCCATCACCGGCGGAATAGCAATTTCATTAAATTCCACCAGCAAATAATCCTGCTGATTCACGCAGAAGCGCGGTGCCTGTTCTTTCAACGCCGCGATATTCTCCGGGTTCATGTGAAAATCGCATCCCGTTGCCAATTTCAGCCGGTCGCCTACTTCCGTCTGCAGCTCTTTACACAACGCCCGAATTTTTGGGTAATCGAAAAAGTGTGAGCTGTTGGAATGGGGGGTCGCCACCAGGTGGGTGATCCCATCGGCGATGGCCGCATTGGCCATTTCCACCGATTCCTCCATTGTTTTTGGGCCGTCGTCCAGTCCCGGCAAAATGTGGCAATGCAAATCAATCATAATGGGGAATACCGATGGTCTGCGCTCTCTATTTTAATCTTCGCTCATCCGGCCGCCGACTACCAACGCCAGTGAATAAGCCCGTAAACAAGCTGTAAACACCTCTGCAGTCAGCTTGGTTTTGTCCTCGCAGAAACTGTTATATTTGATGTGTAAGTGCCGCCGAGCTTGTGGCCTTTGTAACCTCAATAAACCGCCGCATCGCGGATTAAGAGAAAATTTCAAACATCAAACGAGGAAGACGACGAACTCATGCCAACCGACCGGAAACCCGAATTCTTTAAAGGCTCCCAGCTTAAAGTAGGCATCATTGGCTGCGGCTATGTGGGATTGCCGCTGGCGTTACGTTTTGCCGAAGCGGGCCACAAAGTTACAGGTTTCGACACCGATCCTAAAAAAGTCTCCATGCTCAACGCCGGCAAATCTTATATCGAGCACATCCAGCAAAATAAAATTCAGCAATTTGTGAATAGCAGACACTTCGGCGCTACCACCGATTTCGAGAAGCTGAAAGAATGCGACGCCATCATCATTTGCGTGCCAACTCCCCTCGATGAACGTCGTGAACCGGACTTGAGCTACGTTGAGCAGACCGCGCTCTCCATTCAGCCCAATCTGCAAAAGGGTCAACTCGTCGTCCTGGAATCGACTACTTACCCCGGCACCACCGAAGAGCTGGTCCTGCCAATTCTCGAAAAAACCGGTCTCAACTGCAAAATCGCCGTTGGCCCGCAGAACGAAAACATTCCCTGCGATTTTTTCCTCGCTTTTTCTCCTGAGCGCGAAGATCCCGGCAACAAACAGTACGGCTTGGCTCAAATCCCTAAAGTTGTTGGCGGCATCAATCCTCCCAGCACCCGCGCCGCACTCGCTCTTTACGCTCAGGTAGTAGCTAAAGTCATTCCCGTCAGCTCCACCCGCGCCGCGGAAATGGCCAAGCTGCTCGAGAATATTTTTCGCTGCGTGAATATCGCGCTGGTCAACGAACTAAAGATGCTCAGCCTGCGCATGAATATCGATATCTGGGAAGTCATCGACGCCGCTGCCACCAAGCCATTCGGCTTCATGCCGTTCTATCCCGGCCCCGGCCTGGGCGGTCATTGCATCCCCGTTGATCCGTATTATCTTTCGTGGAAAGCGCGCGAATTCGATTTCTCAACACGTTTCATCGAACTGGCCGGCGAAGTGAACACCGCCATGCCTTATCACGTGGTCGACGCCATCGCGGCAGCGCTTAATAATCAGGAAAAAAGTCTCAAAGGTTCGAAGTTGCTGATCCTCGGTGTCGCCTACAAAAAAGATGTCGACGATTTGCGTGAATCTCCCACGCTGAAAATCATGGAATTGCTCAAGCAGCGTGGCGCGAATTTCGATTACAACGATCCCTACTTCCCGCAGCTCCACAAAATGCGCCACTACAACTACGAAAATATGAAGTCCGTACCCCTGAATCCGCAGACTCTCGGCAGCTACGACAGCGTGATCATTGCCACCGATCACACCAGCTACGACTACAACGCCATCGTGGACAGCGCCAAGCTGGTGGTGGACACTCGCAATGCCACTCGTCGCGTTATGCGCCATCGCGACAAAATTGTGCTCTGTTGATCGCGCGCTGAACGAAACAAGCCTGCTGGAAGAAATCAAAACGCTACTTCACCTTCAAAGGGCAGAGTTTCTCTACTCCGACTTCACTAGCTCTACTCTCGCCGTCGCAAACGGCATCACCGCTTCAAGCAGCACCGGCAGGCGCGCATCGGTATTGCTCAAATACAAGATAAAATGTGCATCTTTCATTTCCGCGCCGTTATCCAAAACTCGTAGCTCAATCTTCAAAGTGCTGAAATTTCCCGCTGGCACCGTTACAAGCTCTCCGCGCGCCTCCAGACGGGCATGCACAGCGTATAGTTTGTGGCCGTCGTAAACCGGGCTGCGAACTTCCGGCGTTTTCGTCCAATCCACGGTGCGCAGATACTGCATCATCCCCAGCGGATCGCGCGTCCCGGGCAATACTCGCGCCGCGGTGGCATTCGGCGGTGCCGGCTCCTTTACCGCTGGCGACATCCGCTGCACGGAGTCCACCGTCTGCCCCTTTTCATTCAGGTGCATTTCATATTGCATGCTCACCAGCGTGCCCGCATCGCTATAAGAATCAAACTGATCGTCCAGCGCAAACATCATGCGCAGAGGATTTTCGGTGTGCGCAAAAGCCTGCAGATGCCACGCGTTCTTGCCCAGGAAATTGCGTTTCTCCGCAACCTTCAAAAGAAGATTCGCCACGTTACTCAACTTCGACACATTCGCGGAATATTGCCAGGTCTCGCCCGTCCGTAGCGGCGAAGCACCCTCAGCAACCACGGCTGCTTTTTTCTTATCCACGGGTTGCCTTGCAGCATCAGGTGAAGGCCGCGCAGCCTCGTTCGGTTCCGCAGCCGCGCGCTCTTTAGGTTCTTCCGGCATCGCCGCCGGTTGCGGCGCGGTCACAGTCACAGCCGCGGACGCCCGGGAATCTCTCCGGTTGTGCATCTGCCACGCCACCCCGCCACCAGCCAGGAACGCGACGCCTATCAACGCCAGTGTCGTTTTATTGCTCATATCCTATGCGTGACGCTCCTCGCAAACAGTAGCTTGCGCTCCAAATTTCCGTCGTACAATTGTCTCGCTCGCGGCACTCCAGGCTCTTTGCCTGCGTTGCCGGATACTTTCAGCGTATCAAAACGCGCACCGCCCGTCTTTGCCAGGGCTTATGGTTTTTCTATCGCCGCTGACGCCGCGATATCCTTCCGGGGAGGATTTTCTTATGCGCTACCTTGTAACCGGCGGGGCCGGTTTCATAGGTTCAAACACCGTTGACGAACTGGTGCGCCGCGGCCATAGTGTCGTGGTCCTCGATGACCTTTCCTGTGGCAAAGAAGAAAATCTCGCCGAGGTCCGCAACAAAATTACCTTCATCAAGGGTACCATCACCGACATCGAGATCATCCGCCGCGCCATTTTTGAAGCCGATTACGTAATCCATTTGGCCGCGCGAACCTCCGTGCCTTTCTCCATGAAAGACCCCATCGAAACCAATCGCATCAATATCGATGGCACCCTCAATGTTCTGGTTGCCGCGCGCGACGCCAAAGTGAAGCGCGTGGTCTTCGCTGCTTCTTCTTCCGCTTATGGCGAAACCCCCACGCTGCCAAAAACCGAAAACATGCAGCCGCAGCCTATTTCTCCTTATGGCGTCACGAAATATGTCGGCGAGCTTTACGCCCAGACTTTCGGCCGCTGCTTCGGCCTGGAAAACGTGTGCCTCCGCTACTTCAACATTTTTGGTCCGCGCCAAGACCCCAGCTCGCCCTATTCGGGGGTAATGGCAAAGTTCTGTACCGCCTTCCTGGAAGAAACCGAGCCCGTCATTTTTGGCGACGGCACGCAATCGCGCGATTTCACCTATGTCGACAACGCCGTGCAAGCCAACTTGCTGGCCTGTGAAGCCCCCCGTGCCTCAGGCGGAGTCTTCAACATCGGCACTGGAATGCGCGTTAACTTGAATGAAGTTGTCGAGGCTTTGGGAGCCATCTCCGGCAAGCCTCTCAGAGCGCGCTATGACCCGCCCCGCGATGGCGACATTCGCGATTCCCAGGCGGACATTACCCACGCCCGCGCCGTTCTCGGCTACGAACCCACCGTCCTTCTGGAAGAAGGCCTGCATCGCACCTTCGATTGGTACCGCGCCACCCAGGCTGCAAAAACCGCAGCCAAATCCTAGACGCCTGTTTAGCTATTTTCTTAAGATTGTTAAAGGAGCGCCCCGGCGTTTCGGATTAAGTAGAATTACAGTCCACTACGCTCAGGCTGGAGGCGTTGCATGACACTCCATATCCGCGGCCTTGCTCCACTTCTGCAGGTATTTGATATGCCGGCATCCATTCATTTCTATCGCGACATACTTGGCTTCGAAGTTGTGAATACTTCTGGTCCAGGTGACGACGTCGGTTGGGCTTTGTTGCGGCTCAACGGCGTCGAATTGATGCTCAACACCGCTTATGAAAGAGACCACCGCCCACCTGTTCTCGACGCAAACCGTGTGTCTGCGCACGGCGATACCGGCCTGTTCTTTGGTTGCCCGGATGTCGAACAGGCTTACGTTCAGTTGCGTATCAAGGGCCTTGATGTAGAGGAACCAGTCATTCGAACATATGATATGAAGCAGTTAAATGTAACCGATCCCGATGGCTATAATTTGTGCTTCCCATGGCCGGCCTAATCGTGAAGGACTCCAGGAATTCATCAAATTCTGAGTCGAAAATCTATCTCGGCACGTCTGCCTTTACCGCGGCGGGATGGCCTGGCGCGTTCTATCCGCCGGAAATAAAATCCAAGGATTACCTCTCGTTCTACGCGCAGCATTTTGACACGGTGGAGGTGAACTCTACGCTCTACGGCTGCCCCACTCCTCGCACCGTGAAAAACTGGGCCGCCAATACTCCCGACAATTTTATTTTTTCCATCAAGACTCCCCGGTCCATCACTCACGACAAAATTCTCGTGAACTGCGACGCCGAGCTGGAAGAATTTCTCACCACCATGGAAATACTTGGCCCCAAGCTGGGCCCAATCTTGTTCCAGTTTCCGCAGTTTAGCCCTGGAGTCTTCGCCGACCGCCACGCCTTCACCGACCGGCTCATCCCGTTCCTGAAGAAATTGCCGGCTGGCAAGAAATACGCCATTGAGATTCGCAATCCCGAGTGGCTTGACGCCGAATTCGCAGACTTGCTCAGACAACACCACATCGCGCTAGGCCTGCCGGACCTGCCGTACATGTCGCGCCCTGAAGAGCTAATACAAAAATTTGATCCCATCACCGCCAATTGGACCTACATTCGTTGGCTCGGTGACCGCAAAGGCATCGAGCTGCAAACGCTAACGTGGGACAAAATCATCGTGGACCGCACTCCGGAATTAACTAGCTGGGTCGATTTCTGCTATCGGATTAAGAAACGCGGCATCATCATCTACGGCTACGCCAATAATCATTACGCGGGCCATGGCCCCGGAACCATCAGGCAATTCCGTGATCTGTGGCGTAAAAAAGGATTCCCACCATTGCCTGAGCCGGCGCCTGCCCCAAGGCCAATAACTCCAATTCAAGCCCCGCCTAAAAAACAGCCATCCCTGTTCGACTAGTGCACAGCCCCGCGATGTTCTCTAGTTCAGCCCCACGCGCTTCAGCGCGAGCTCGTACCGCGAATCCCCGTGTAGATCTTCCCATCGGGGATCAACCTTCAGGTACACGGCCCACAGATCGTGGTATTCGAAGGCGCGATCCAGAAACCAGAAAGCCCGGTCCTTATCTCCTAGCCTCGCGTACAGTGCTGCAGTGTCTAAAGCGGCTTCGGGTTTGCTTTCCAGGTTTGCGCCCATCTCCGCCAGGCGGTACTTCCAATACCCTCGTACCCCTTCCACCTTGTATCTCTGCCGAAGTGCGTTTGTGGGTTCCACACACTTGCCAAACTGCGCTGCGACAATCATTCTCTGCGCAATCGCTTCGTCAAAATGTCCGCCCTGCTCCAGCGAATGAATTAGAAAAGTGCGCGCTACCGGAAACGCCGGATCTGTTGCCAACACTTTTTGGTATTCCGCGATGGACTCGTCGTTCTTGCCCGCGAAGTAAAGCGCCTTCCCGATAAAAGTAGCGATTATCGGAGACAACGGATCAAGTTCCTGCGCTTTCTTCATTTCCGCCATGGCCTCATCGTGACGTCCCATCGCCATTAGGAACGTCGCGTAGTAATGGCGCCCAGTGGAGTAGTTAGCATTTAACGCTATCGCCCGTTTATATTCCGATTCCGCCAACGCCCAGTTCATTTCGTATGTCGTACTGATTTGCGCAAGCGAAGTGTGCGCTTCAGCGAGCGAGTCATCGAGCTCCAACGCCTTCAACGCTGCAGCCTTCGCCTTGAACATTCCTTCGTTCATCGAAACATTCCCCGAAACGGATCTCACAAAATACGAATCGGCCAGCCCCGCGTAAGCCAGCGCATTTCCGGGATCCGCGTCGATCGCTTGTTCAAAGTAAGTGATGCCTCGATTCAGGTCTTCCGGGAAACGTTTATTCCAGTAATATCTGCCTCGCAAGTAGGCCTGCCAAGCTTCAAAATTCTCGGTATAGCGCTTGTGCAATAGCACTTGCTGCTGGCTATTGAGGCGCCTCTCCAGTCTGACTGCTATCTCACGCGCAATCTCTTCCTGCACGCTGAGGATGCCGGACACTTGTCGGTCGTACTGCCCGCCCCAGATGTGAGTTCCATCGGCAGTGTCGACCAGTTCTGCAATTACCTGCATGCGGTCGCCCCGAAATGTAAGTCTGCCAGTCATGACGCTGCGTACGCCGAGCTCCCGGCCAACTTGCCGAGGGTCTAATTGCCGTCCTCGATACGGTAAAACCGAATGCAGTGAAATGACCTTTAGATCGCCCAGTGCCGACAAATGATCTATGGCGCTTTCCGTTATGCCTTCCGCCAAATAGCCGGTTTCGGCAGCGCTCGAATTTTCCTCGAAGGGCAAAACCGCGATGGAATCTATGTTTCTTTTGGCAGGGTTGCTTGCAAAGGAGTGTTCCCAGACATAAAGCACGAGCACACCGGCTATAGCGGCTGCCGTGATTACAGCCACCCAAATTCTCCCTTTTCGCCAGGTCCGCTCTTCCGGGACCGCCTGCGATTCGGGTGAGGCCTCAGCCACCTCGATGTCCGGTGCAACGACGGGAAATGTTACCTTTTCCACCGTGCCAATAAAGCGGTACCCACGGCGCGCCACGGTATCGATGTACTTGGGTTTCTCGGCCGAGTCATATAGAGCTTCGCGAAGCCTGGCCACCGCGCTGTTTAGTCCGTGATCAAAGTCTACGAAAGTGTCCGCTGACCATAGCTGTTCGCGAAGTTCCTCCCGGGTAACTATCTCGCCCGGCCGCGCCAACAGCATCGTCAATATCTTGAACGGCTGCTCCTGGAGTCTTAACCTGTGCCCCGCCTTGTACAGCTCTGCCGCACGGAAGTCCACGAAGAACGATCCGAATCGCACTGGAGGCCCGGATGATAACGGTGGCATTAGGTGTCAACTTTGCGTGAAGTCTGTCACCAAAGCCGGATACCGCCGTCAACCCATTTTTCCTTCTTGCTGTCAGGCCTCGTTATCTTCGTTTGTTCGAACGACTTTGCGCGTGTACTACCCGTGTTCGCCATTGCATTGCTTTGATTCGCGGCTTCCTGCACATTCGCGCCTACAAAGTGAAGGATGCAGGTCTCCGGCGGTTTGCCCGGCGCTCTGATGTCCTCATTTCCTCAGGAGGAATTAACGTGACGCGAAAATACCAAGCTGGAATTGTGTTCACAATTGCATTGTTAGGACTGCCGGGAGCCGCAGCTTTGCATTCAGGTCGCAATTTACTTCGATTGGTTCCGTCAGTGCAGGCCGGAGGCGGTGCGCGCCCCGATTTCTCGATAGCGACCTGCACTTCGGAAATGCTTGAGGGGAGCTATGCCATCACCACCACCGGATCGATTGTTTCGCTCGGGCCGGTCGGCCTGGTCGCCGAAGTCGGAGTAATCAAGTTCGACGGCGACGTCGGCGTCGAGCAAACCACTACGGTTAGCCTGAATGGCGCCATTATTCAGAACCGAACATCTCAAGGCACCTACGTCGTCTATCCCGATTGCACCGGAACGATAACGCTGACTTTGCCGCCACCAGCGGGCGCTTCTAATTTGCGATTTGTCATTCTCGATCACGGAGATGAGTTGCGGGTCATAAATACAGGCACGGGTCGTGTGCTGGTTTCGGACGTGAAGAGACAACACATCCGAAGATGGTAGTCGAGGGTGAATGGGAGACCCTTCAGTCAACCTCCCCACAACAGGCAGGGTCTCTCATTCCTTCCGCATTATGAAAACGTGAACCGCGACAGAAAAGATTACGGCAACACCGTCGGCCCATAACTTAGCGGCTCGCCCGCCTTTGGCACGTCGTAATTATTCCAGAACCACAGCGGCTCCAGTTTTTTCTTCTCCGGCCACACCTGATCAAGAGTGTCGCCTTCAAATAATTCGCCATTCTTCATGACCCAGCGAATCGAATTTGTATTATGAATATCGTCGAGCGGGTTCTTATCGAAAATCACCAGGTCCGCCAGCTTTCCCGGCTCGATCGAGCCGAGATCCTGCGGCCGGCCCACAATTTTCGCTCCATTAGAAGTCGCGCAGCGCAAAACTTCCATGGGTGTCATCCCGCCGCTGGCCAGCATCCACATTTCCCAGTGGTAACCCAGCCCTTGCAGTTGTCCATGACTTCCCACACCCACCAAAGTGCCGGCGCGTTGCAGCTTGGCCACCTGCGCTGCTAATTTTGGAAACGCGTATTCGTCTTTACGGAACCATTCCGGTCGTCGCTTGGTTTTCTCATCAATAATTTTGTGCGGCGTAAAATGATTCAGCTTCCCGTTATCGTGTACTTCCGTGTTTTCGTACCAATAATTCTCGCCAAACGGGCCGCCATAATTCACGATCAGCGTGGGCGTCTCTGAAATCCCCGACTGCGAGAACATCTGAATCACGTCCTTATACAGCGGCGTGATCGGTAGAGTGTGCTCATTGCCGTGGAACCCGTCGATCACGTGCGTCAGGTCCAGTTTCAGATCGATCGCGCCTTCGGTAGTCGGCATCATCTCCAGTTCTTTCGCAGCCTGCACCATGTACTGCCGCTGCCGGCGATTGCCCACGATATAGCTCTTGATGTTGTGCGTGCCGTAATATTTTCTATATTTCGTCAGCACGCCCTTCACTTCTTCCATGGACTGAAAATTATTGTCCGAAAAAACTCCCGGCCCGGTGGAAAAAGCGCGCAATCCAATAATGTCCCCGCTGTCCGTCAAATCCTGATACGCAAACATATCGTTCGTGCCGGTTTGCACGTCCAGACCAGCAGTCACTCCGTACGCCAGGTTGGCAAGGAAAGCCCAGTTTTGGGTGTCCAGAATCCCTCGCCGAATTTCCGTCCAGTGCGCATGCGTATCGATAAATCCAGGAGAGATGGTCTTGCCGCGGACGTCAAAAACCTTCGCCCCGGCCGGAGCACTGCCCCGCGCACCCACGCTCTTGATGCGATTGTCTTCGATGACGATGTCGGCATTCTTCAAGACTTCGTCGCCCTTCATAGTCACCACTGTCGCGCCGCGCAACACGATGCTGCCTTTCGGTGTTTTCCTGGGCACTTCCAGGGTCACCGCGATTTCTTCGACATCCTTCTCTTCTTCCTTTAATTTCTTGGGCTCTTTCTTCTCCTCTTTCTTGTTATCGTTTTTATCATCTTTTTTTGCGGCGTCGGCTCGCTGCCCGTTGCTGTCTTTCTTATCGTTATCCTTAGCGTCCTTTCCGTCGTCTTTCTTATCCCCGTCTTTCTTGTCAGCGTCTTCTTTGTCTTCGTCCTTCTTTTCATCCTTCGGCGGCTCGAAGGAAATCGCGCTCAATGGCTCGCGAAACAAACTCGATCCCACCGCCCACGTAATGGTTTTCCCGTCATCCGCCCACGCGAAATAATCCGCTCCAATATCCGTCAAGCGCTTAGCCGGAAGCGCCGCCGTACTCACGTTTACCGTCGGCGCTTCGCCTCCCACCACCGGCATGGCAATCAGATAAAGCTGATTCATCACGTGCGCGAGCACCCATTGCCCGTCGGGACTAGCCCGCACATCGTCAGCCGGAATCGGCTCCTCAAAAAAATACAATCCCTGCCCCTTCACCTGCAGGTGCGTGCGCCGATCGGTCCCGTCGTAACGCAGCGACACCAGCCCCTGCGGGGTATACACATAAATGCGATCCTTCTCGTGAGTAAAATGCGGTCCCCCAGCTCCGCGCGCCGGCAAAATCAAATTTGCTTCGCCGCCTTCCGCGGGAATCCACACCAGATCGGCGTTGCCCGTTTGCCCACCATCAAATTCGCTGTTCTCCCGGTCATAGGCATTCCCGCGCAGCGCCACAATTTTCGACCCATCTGGCGACCACGCCGGGTTGCTGTACACCGCCAGCGATTTTGACAATTGCACCGGCGTGCCGCCTCCCGACGGTACCTTCCACAATCGCCCGCCTTCGCTCGACCACGTCACATAAGCGATGAATTTTCCGTCCGGTGACCACGCCGGCTGAAATTCGTGCCCACCTCCGCTGGTCAACCGCTGCGGTTGTCCGTGCGGTAAATCCATGGCGTACAGGTGCGTCATCGCCGAAAACGCCAGCCGCTTACTATCCGGCGACTCTACCGGATCCATGATCAAACGCACTTTGACCGGCCCTTGCTCCACGCGTTGCGGAAAGTCCAGCTTCGGACCGATGTCCTGCGAAACCTGCGCTGTGAATGGAATTATTTTTTCGTTTCCGCTTGCCAGGTCCAACCGCCGGATTTCCCCATCCTGGTTGTAAACAATTTCTTTGCCGCTTGGCAGAAACGCAAATCCCGGAAACACGTCGCGCGTAAACCGTGCTTCCTGATCGTCGCGCGTCACCGGATATTTTACCCAGTGATCATCGCCGCTCTCCAGATTGCGCAACCGCAAACCCGTTTCCGTTTCGTACCGCGTCACGTATACCAACTGCTTTCCGTCGGGCGACAATGTCGGACGAAAGGCGCTTTCCGGTTGCGAGATAATTTCGTCTTCATCGCCAGTCTTTCGGTCCCGCCGCACGATTTTCCACAGCGGCAACTGCGCGTTATAACTGAAGGGCCCCTGCCGCACCGCGTAATACAGATATTTTCCGTCTGGCGAAGCCACCACTCCCACGGCATTGTGCCGTTCCTTGCGCGGCGTCGTAGGCGTGGGCTTGGACTTGGTGATTTGCACGCCAGTTCCGCCATCCACGTGAAACATCCACAACTCATTCGCGCCGATACCGAATGGCATTTTTGAAGCCACAATGTATTTTCCATCGGGGGTCCATGCCGGTGACGTAAAATCGTCAGCCGTATTTTTCGAAACCTGCTTCACGCCAGTGCCGTCCGGGTGGATGATCCAGATGTTTTCACTGCCTTCGCGGTCGGAAATGAATGTAATCCATTGCCCATCGGGAGAAAATCTCGGCTGGCTATCGAAAGCCATGCCGCCGGAAATCAGCTTCGCCTGTCCGCCCTCAATCGGCAAAGTGTAGAGGTCGCCCATCAACTCAAACACTATCGTTTTTCCATCCGGCGAAACGTCCAGCGATAACCACGTTCCCTCATCGGTAGTAAATGTGATTTTGTGGTCTGGCTTCAGCGGCAAACCCTTTTTCTCGTCCTTCTTGTCATCCTTCTTCTCGTCTTTTTGCTCATCCTTCTTATCTTTGTCTTGCTCTTGATCCTGCTTCGCATCCCCTAGATCGAGTTGTTCATGGCCCACCTGAACACCCATCGGCGAAGCTCCCGCGCAAACTCCGGGGAATACTCCAACAACCAGCGCGGCAATGACCAGTGCCGCAATTCCCAGCCACGTCGCAAACCCACACACCCCCGGTTGCTTGGCGATCATTCTTGTAATTCCTCCATTGCTGATTTGACGTGTGAAAACTAGATTCGTTCTTCTATCTAACGACTACTCAGTGCCGCGCCCCGTTCCCCCGAAATCACAAAGCCCGGCATCATAACTCGCCATGCCACTCTGCGCATCATCTTCTTTATAGCTTCACGGTTACCCGCCACACTCAGTACAATAAAAACAGCGCCAAATTATTTAAACGCCAACTCAGGGAGAACAAAAACTGCAGATGGGTACCTTGGAAGTGGTGGCTCCCGGCCCTCTGACGATTGCTCCGCAGGAAGATCCAGATATTGTGGATCTATCGCTGGTTCTTCCCACTTATAACGAGAGCGCGCACATCGACGCGATCGTCGCGCAACTCATCCCCGTGCTCGAAGGCATTCCTACGCTGAGATACGAAATTATTATCCTGGACGACGATAGTCCCGATCGTACCTGGGAAAAAGCGCTTCAGTTATCGAAAAAATTTCCTCAAGTGCGCGCGATTCGCCGTCAAAGCGGGCGCGATTTGTCCACCGCGGTTCTGCAGGGATGGCAAATTGCTCGCGGCGACGTTTTTGCCGTGATGGACGCGGACCTGCAACATCCCCCCGAAACCATCACCCAATTGTGGCGAGCCATGAGGCGCGGAGCCGATCTGGCCGTCGCCAGCAGGAACGTCGAAGGTGGTGGCGTAAGCGACTGGACTCTTCCGCGGCGCATCGTTTCGCGTAGCGCCCAATTGTTGGGACTTGTTGTGCTGCCTGAAATCGCCGGAAAGGTCAGCGATCCTCTGAGCGGCTATTTCATGGTGCGGCGTTCCGCACTGGAAGGGCGCGAGCTGAATCCGCTCGGATACAAAATCCTCATGGAGGTGTTGGCACGCGGCGAAGTAGAAAAAATCTCGGAAATCCCTTATGTCTTCCGAGAGACCCCGGAGCGCCCCAGCAAGCATTCGCCGTCTGTGTTCGCCCAGTATCTGCAGCACCTCAGCCGTCTGCGCATTCACCTGTTGAAGACCTCTCCCTTTGTGCGCTTTTGTATTGTGGGCGCCAGCGGCACGTTGATCGACACGACCATGCTCTTTCTTTTAAGCGATCCTCGCACGCTGAACTGGAGCCTGACCGGAAGTAAAATTATTGCCGCCGAAGTGGCTCTCGCAAATAATTTTATTTGGAATGATTTATGGACGTTCGGCAAATTTTCCAGGCACCAGAACAGTTTTCGTCAGCGCGTCCGCCGTTTCCTCAAATTCAACTTGTTGTGTTCCGTTGGAATTATTTTGAATCTCATTATCTTGAATGTCGGTTTCAAGGTATTTCATATGAACCGCTACATCGCGAATTTATCCGCCATTTTTGTGGTCACTTTTTGGAACTATAATACCAACCGCAAACTTAGCTGGCGCACCACCGCGAAAGAATAGAAGATCATTCCCATGACAAATGTTTTGAAAAGTATAGGCAATACCGCAGTTCTCGTGTGCACAGTGATATTCGCGATTGGTGCGATAAACATGCCCGCCGTGACGCGCGCGCGGGATGACGCCGCCACTCCGCCAGCCGTTAATCAAATGGCGCACGACATTTTTAAGCAACTGGTGGAGATCAATACCACCGATTCCGTGGGTAATGTGACCACCGCGGCGGAAGCCATGGCCAAACGCTTACGCGAAGCCGGATTCGCCGATAAAGACGTCATCGTTGCCGGCCCCAACGAAAAAAAGAAAAATGTAGTCGTGCGGTTCCACGGCAGCGGCAAGCGCAAGCCCATTTTATTTATCGGGCACCTGGATGTGGTCGAAGCCCGTCGGGAAGACTGGACCACCGACCCATTTCAGTTCGTCGAAAAAGATGGCTTCTTCTATGGTCGCGGCACCAACGATATGAAAGCCGGCGACGCTCTGCTGCTCACCACGTTTATTCGCCTCAAAAAAGAAGGTTATGTCCCTGATCGCGATTTAATTCTCGCTCTGACCGCCGACGAGGAAGGCGGCAATTTCAATGGCGTGGAATGGCTCCTCAAGGAACATCGCGACTGGGTCGACGCCGAATATTGCATTAACCTCGACGGCGGCGAATTCGAACAGCAGAACGGCAAACGTTTACTGGCCGCCATGCAAGGCAGCGAGAAAGTGTATGCCGATTTCCAATTCGAATCCGTAAATCCCGGCGGTCACAGCTCCGAGCCGGTGCGCGATAACGCGATTTACCACCTGGCCGGCGCGCTGACCCGCTTGCGCGATTACGATTTTCCGGTGAAAATCAACGAAATCACCCAAAATTACTTTTCGCGTACCGCCGAAATCTCTCCGGGCGATTCCGCCGCGGACCTAAAAGCCGTCGCTAAAGATCCGCCTGATCAAGCCGCCGCCGCCCGTCTCTCGCGAGAGCCTTATTACAACACCTTGCTGCGCACCACTTGCGTGGCCACCATGTTGAGCGGCGGACATGCTCCCAACGCATTGCCTCAAACCGCGCGAGCCAACGTGAATTGCAGGATTTTCCCGGGCGAAGATCCCGAAGAGGTGCGCAAAACACTCGAACGCGTGGCCGCCGATTCGAAAGTTAGCGTCACCCTGGTTCCGCAGCTGGACGCCGACGGCAAGCCCGTTCCCACCGTCACCGTGCCGCCTTCCGTGCTGCTCCCCGAGGTCGTTAAGGCCATGAAGAAAACCCTGAATGAGACCTACCCCGGCGTGCCCCTGGTAGCCACCATGTCCGCGGGAGCCAGCGACGGCAAATTCACGCGCACCGCCGGTATCCCCACCTTCGGCATCGCTTGCATGTTTTTTGAACTGGGAGACAACCGCGCCCACGGAAAAGATGAACGCATCGGCACCCAGGATTTTTACGACGGAGTCAATTTCACCTACAAATTGATGCGCGCTCTTAGCTCATCAACTTAACCTATAGATTAATGTTGATATAGTCATATATTACTCACAAGTAATATTGGGCACTCTCTCCCGCCGTAAAGCCCACAACCAATTACAATCTCTACAGTCGGAGGGTGCCCACCTTAGATTTTTAGGGTGGGTCTTTCTGTTGACGTTGATTTGAAGTTAACGTACACGTTGTTTTCGAAGTTGACGTAAAGCAGTTGACGCATCCGGTTGAATATTCAACTAAATGAAAATCCTCGGTACCCGTTTCCAGGCCAAGGGGCCCTGCGCCCATGCTGGCCAGATCCTGGGGTTCGCGGATAGCGGCTCCGCCACTGAATCATCGGATGAATTACAAAATTTCCCGGGAGGGCTAAACGATTTCGCTGATTTTCTTATCCAGGTGGGCGAGGGCGGCTTCGAGGGATTTGCGGTGCTGCGGGTGGGTGGCCGATTCCAGATCGTTAACGATTCTGATCCGGGAGAGTTGTAAGTCTTTACGTTCTTGATCGCGTCTCAACTGCTCGGCCGTCTTGGCCGCCGACGTCGATTTCTCTTGCTTGGCTTCCAGAAGCTCGACCTGCGACTCTACGTCCTTGCTTTCCCATCCTCTAGCCATAACGATATTTTGACATAATTCGAGCGGTCTGTGGATATTTTCCGCGAAAAAGTATCAGGCGCTGGCCGCCCGGTGTCGCGGCAAAACAGGTATCGAAGGATGCATCACGCTTTGCACCGTGCTCTCAGCTGTACGCGCAAGATTCTCGGCAAATACTCCTGAATACGAAAACATCGCGCTGCGGTCCGCCCAGCGAAGCCGCAAAATCCATCTCCCATCCTTTTCTTCGACGCGCGCGGAAATCAGTTCAGCCACGGGAATGACCAGCAGCGGATGAAAGTCGGCTTCCAATGCCCACAGCTTCTGTGAGCCGACAAAAAGCTGCACTGGAACCGCGAAACTCCCCGACTGAAATGTGCCGCCGTCGACCACCACTAAGGCCCCCAGTTCCCGGGCCTTATCGTCGATTCCAGATGTGGCTTTGGGAGGAGGCAGCAGAATGGCCACTACAAACGCGACCAGACCGGCAACCGCCAAGAAATAGCTGCCAAAAAAACCGATAGGCAAAATCACCAGGGCGGCGCCAAACACACCCAGCACCATGCGAAAGATGACCCAGGATCGCTCGTCTCGTCGAAGACTCAGTACTTTAGGAACCAGCAACACTACGGCGAATCCAGCCCCGACGACTGTCTTGCGTAATTTGGCGCCTAAACCATCGGTTAGAGCGGTTTCAGTGGTGGTTGCGGTACTCATAGGCCTTGCCCCGGACGCGTTTCGATGGTGCTACCTGCCCTTAAGGGCAGGTCCAAGATATTACGCGATTTCTGGGTCTAAGTGTAGATGATGAATCAGGCCAAAAAGTAGTAGCTCTTAGTGTGAAACGCCGGGCGCCGATTTAAGCTTGGGGTCATCCCCCTTCATGGCCGCCTCGGAGAGCAAGACGCGCCCTGGTTTCGCACCCGTGGCTTTGCCGTTGTCCCAAACGAGCGTGCCGTTTACAAAAACTTTCTCGATTCCGGCCGAAAGCTCAAAAGGCTTCGCGAAAGTCGCATGGTCGGTCACTGTGTCGGGATTAAAAAGCACGAGGTCAGCAAACGCGCCTTCGTGGAGGGTGCCGCGATCTTTCCAACCCAGTCGTTGCGCGGGCAACCCCGTCATTTTATGAATGGCCTCTGGCAGAGTAATCCAGTGTTTTTCGCGAACATACACGCCGAGCACTCGCGGAAACGTCCCTGCGCCGCGCGGATGCTGTGAACCAATCCCGCCATCGCTCGCGACCATCACCCAGGGTTGCTGATAAAAAGCCTGAATATCCCTTTCGATCATGGATTTACCGATGATGCTCGCCTCGGTGTTGGTGGCATCTCCTTCACGAATAACCTGAATGTACATTTCCGTTGGCGAGATTTTGCGCGCGCTGGCCAGCTCCGCGATGGTGTGGCCCACGTATTCAGGATGTGGAGCGAATTCCGTAATCATCACCGTATCCGCTCCACCCGTATCCGTCAGGGCTTTTTCAACGCTTTGCGGATTTGTATATTGTTTGTCCGGCATGAGCACTTTGATATTGGAATGCCACGCGTCGTACGGATAGCAGTCGGCCAGGAAATCCAGGCCGCGTTTTCGTGCCGCTTCGATCACGTTGATGTACTCAGACGCTTTTCCCCACACCGCAACGGTACTCACCTTGATATGTGAATGCTCGATGGGCAGATGCGCGCGCTGTCCGATGGCAATTTCCTCCTCCAGCGCGGAAAAGCTTTTGTTGCCTTCATCACGGACGTGCGTCTCGTAAAAGCCGCCATGTTTCGCCGCCACTTCCGCCAGCGCCACAATCTCCGCGGTCGAGCTATAGCTGGCCACATCGTATTCCAGCCCCGTGGACACGCCCAGCGCCCCTTCATTCATGGCAGTTTCGGCCAGCGTCACCATTTTTTGAATCTCCTCGGCGCTCGCCTCACGACGAAAGTCGTTTCCCATTACCTGTGACCGCACTGTCGCATGGCCGAACAGTGTCGCCACATTCAGCGAAGCCGGCGCTTTTCGCCGGGTGTCCAGCCACGAGCCTATTGGCCACGGCGAAAAACCATCTGGACCGAGAATCACCGTGGTGATTCCCTGCGAAATCTGGGTCTCGGCCAGCGGATCCTTGTCCAGTCCTTCCGCCGAATGGTTATGAATATCGATAAATCCAGGCGCCAGAGTCAGCCCTTGCGCGTCGATAACTTGTTCTCCGCGCGCCGGCTTGAATACCCCAATCTTCGTTACGCGATCGCCCGCGATGCGCACACTGACTTTTTTCAGTGGCGCGTCGCTGCCGTCAGACACTTGTGCATTGGCGATCACCAACGGCGCAGCTTGCTCCGATTTCTCCTGCGCCGCGGTCATGCCCGATGTAAATGCCGCTGCAAGCAGCAACAGTGCGCCAGCTTTTAAAGCAAATGACTTCATGGCAACCCTCTGATCGCTGCAGTATGACAAAAATCACGCCACATGGAAGCATTGGTTTTAGAAAGGTAACCGTGTGTCGATGACGCGCAAAATAGCCAGAACCTTACGGATTTTGTGTTCGTTGACTCGTTTCTCCTCACAACCTAATATGAGCGGCGAATGGCAGATTCCTCCTCGCTGATCGGACAGATCGTTTCGCATTACCACATCCTCGAAAAACTCGGGGGAGGGGGCATGGGTGTGGTTTATAAGGCCCAGGATACGCGCCTGGACCGCTTCGTCGCGTTGAAATTTCTGCCGGACAATGTGGCGAGAGATCCGCAGACGCTTAGTCGCTTCCGCCGCGAAGCCAAAGCCGCATCCGCGTTGAATCACTCCAACATTTGCACCATCTACGACATCGGCGAAGAGAACTCCAGGGCGTTTATCGCCATGGAATATTTGGAGGGCACGACGCTCCGTCACCGCATAAGAGACCGCGCGATGGAGTTGGAGTCTTTACTGTCGCTCAGTCTGGAAATTACTGAAGCACTGGACGCCGCACATGCCAAAGGAATCGTGCACCGCGACATCAAGCCTGCAAATATTTTTGTCACCGAACGGGGCCACGCCAAAATCCTCGATTTTGGTTTAGCCAAGCAGGCCACCATCGGCGAAGGCCTTTCCGCGCTGCCTACCGCGGCATCCGAAGAAGTCCTAACCAGCCCGGGGACCGCCCTGGGCACCGTCTCCTATATGTCTCCGGAACAAGTGCGTGGCAAAGAACTGGACGCTCGCACTGATCTTTTTTCTTTTGGCGTGGTGCTCTACGAAATGGCAACCGGCGCCCTGCCATTTCGCGGAGACACCAGCGGTGTGATCTTTGACGGCATCTTGAACCGAGATCCCGTCGCACCCGTTCGATTGAATCCCGATCTGCCGCCGAAGCTCGAAGAAATCATCAATCGCGCGCTGGAGAAAGACCGCAATTTACGTTTCCAGCACGCCTCCGACCTTCACGCCGAATTGCAAAGGGTAAAGCGCGACAGCAGCTCCGCACGACTGCCGGTAGCAACTGCTCATCAAACGGGCCGCGAAGAAGTTCAATCGCCACCGCCTTTGGAGAAGGTATCGACAAAATCTTTCCCACGTCCTGCATACTACCTCGCGGCGGCTCTCCTCCTCTTAGCCGCAACGGGCGCGTATTTGCTATACCGCTCGTTCCACAGTGCTCCGGTCGTCAGCAATGTATGGGAACAACTCACTTTTTTCACCGACTCTGCGGTGTATCCAGCGCTTTCCCGTGATGGCCGCATGCTTTCCTTTGTCCGCGGAAATGAGTCATTCATTGGATTGGGAGAAATTTACGTTAAGTTTTTGCCGGATGGCCAGCCAGTGCAACTCACTCATGATGGCACTCACAAATTTAGTCCAGCGTTTTCACCGGATGGTTCGGTCATCGCCTACTCAAGAGTCGATCCATGGAATACCTTCGAAGTTTCTGTTCTCGGCGGCGAACCACGTTTGCTGCTGCCTAACGCTTCGTCTTTGACCTGGATCGAGGATGGTAAACGTCTGCTCTATTCTGAAATTAAAGAAGGGTTACACATGGCGGTGGTGACCTCCGACGAAGGCAGAGGAAACAGCCGTGATGTTTATGTGCCTGCCGGCGACCGCAGCATGGCTCATCATTCCTATCCTTCGCCAGACGGGCGGTGGCTTCTGGTGGTGGAAATGGATAGCCGCGGCGCGATCTTGCCCTGCCGCATCGTTCCTTTTAACGGAACTGGAGATGTTCGTGTTGTGGGACCTCCAAATAGTCCATGCTACGCAGGCGCTTGGTCCGCGGATGGAAAGTGGATCTACCTCACCGTGACTACCGACGTATCTCATATTTGGCGGCAGCGTTTTCCCTCCGGCGAGGTGCAACAAATCACCTTCGGGCCAACTTCTCAAGAAGGCATAGCGATGGCGCCAGACGGCAAATCACTGGTGACCTCTGTCGGAGCGCAGGACAGTACCGTCTGGATCCACGACAAAGATGGTGATCACCAAATCTCCTCGGAAGGAAATGCCCGATCGCCATCGTTTTCTGGAGACGGAAAAAGCCTTTATTTTTTGATGATCAACGGACAGTCGCATCTTTCCGAACTGTGGGTGAGGGATCTGAGCAGCGGAAAAATGGAAAGGGTCCTGCCTGGATATGCGATGGACAGCTATTCGGTTTCCCGCGATGCAAAACAAGTTGCATTCGCTGCCAATGACGCTGCCGGCCGCGCCAGTGTATGGGTTGCCCCAACAAATCGCCGTTCGGCTCCAGTGCGCATCTCCTCGACACAAATCGAAGATTCTCCGCATTTCCTCCCGGAGGGCGATATTATTTTTCGCGCCGTCGAAGGTGGTTCCAATTATCTTTACCGCATGAACGCAGATGGAAGTGGGCGCATCAAGATACGCTCCGAACGGGTATTGGACCTTTCCACCGTGTCTCCCGACGGACGTTGGGTCACTGCTGCCGTACCAAACTCCAACCAGGAGCATACCGCTGCAACCAAAGCATTCCGTGTGGGCGGAAACGAGGAACTGCTCGTATGCCCAAGCTACTGCAACGTCGATTGGGATACCTCCGGAAAATTTCTGTTTTTGAGTTTCCTGGCGGAAAAGAGCTACGTAGTTTCTTTGACTCAGCAATTCGGACTGCCGAGACTACCTCCAGGTGGAGTTGCGGGAGTGCAGGATTTACCGGAATCGAAAACAATCGCAACTATTCCGACTTTTGTGGAGTCGGCAGTCAGCCCGTCACTCTACGCTTACGAACGCAGAAATACCCGGCGCAATATCTACAGAATTCGACTGCAGTAACTCGAAATAGCGAGCTGATTTTCTTTAGAATTTGCGCCCGCGCAAGCGGGCGAGAATATTTAAACGCAAAAAAATTAAGACCGCATCTCTCGCTCCGGCAGCGAAAGATGCGGTCTGGTAACTGGCTCAAACAGCCAGTTCTAAATTATTTCACCGGGATTAAATCGAATTTTCCCGGGCCGTCCTCGTAAAACAACGCACCTTCTGTTTTGTCACCGCCGCTCCAGTGTTTATGTCCGCCGGGGACCATCAGGAAATCTCCCGGGCCTACGCGCTTTTCGCCATCCTCATCCTTATAAAGATAAGCGCCCTTAATGACTACGATGCGTGTGTCATTGGTGTGGTAGTGCATCCCTGCGTCGTAGCCCGGCTTGAACTTCGAGAGCGTTGCATGAGGGCCATTGTCCGGGTCACCGTAAAGGACGGCGGTGGATACCGCGCCTGAACTCCTCTCCATGGGTTTAAATGCTGCCTTACTCTCAGGCACGTAGGTGGCGTGATCCCTGCTTAATTCTTTTTGGGCTCGCGCCACAGCGAGTGACGCGACAACCAGTAAAGCAGCAACTGCCACGACGGTCAGTGATTTTTTCATAGTCTTCCTCCGTAAATTTTTAGGGCTCAATTTTTTAAAGGGGAACCGGGATTGCAATCTATATACACCAATACGCGGCGCGCGTGGTGGAAATTCCGCCAGGACCTGTCAACAACAAGTGAAAACGGCGGGCGTCTAGAACTCGCGAGTGTTGAGGACTTTTTCCGCAAACTCTTTCGCGCCCGGCTTTCCGGCCATAACCATTTCGGCCCACTCCGCTCCGCCGTGCGAAAAACGAATGGCTTCGCTCGTCAGCGATTCCGGGCCCCCGGAATCGTTGCCACTGAAATAAATGCGGTCCATGGCGTGCGCCGCGGCGATGCGATTTTTTGTATATTGTCCGGGTACGCCCATGAACATGGGATGGCCGCGGCGATAAATACGCACTTCCACCGGATCGACATTGAACTCCGGCGACACTTTCTGGAAATCCGCCAGCACTTGCGCGGCCAGCTTCTTGCAATTGTCTTCTTCCAGCAGGGTGGATCGCTGGGTTTCGCGCAACGGCGTGTAAAACGAGAGTATGTTGTGTTTCTGGTGATAGCCAGGCGTGTTGCGGATGGTCCAGTCCGCCACGATAAAATCGGTAAAGGAATTTCCCGGACACCAGGTGTCGTACCCGCGGTTGTAAACCGGCTTATCAAAAATTATGTTCACCACCGGGTAAGGCGCGTAACGCGTGCGCCGCATCGCAGTTTTCTGCTCGTAAGGAATGCCCATCACCAGCCGCGAAGCGATGTGCTTTTGCGCACACATGATCACTGTTTTTGCCGCCACGGTAACCAACTGCCCGTCATGAAAATACGTTACCCTTACGTGATCGTCAGCCGGAACCACCGCCACCACCGCGGCCTCGCCAAGCATGCGCTCCTTGTATTTCGGTTGCAGCACTTCCACCAGCTTGTGCGTGATGCAGCCGAGGCCGCCGGGCAAAATTACGCGCTTGGCGTCTTCTCCGGTGATCAGACCTTGCAACGTGGCCAAAGCCACAAACGCGGACGTGTCTTCCGTGGTGGCGCCCCAGTTGGAGGGGCCGTAGCCATCCCACCACTGCTGGACTTCCGGCGCATACTTCGACGTGTAATCGGTGAGCGGCTGGGCGTCCAGTTCATCCACGTGTTTCAAGATGTCGATCTTCATCATGTCATCGCGAAATTTTTTAAAGCTGGCGCGCACTTCTTGCGGATACGGCAAATGATCCAACCCGGCGTTCCAGGTATCCGCAACAAACGTCTTGTTCACGATCGTCGGGTCCGGATTGTTTACTGGCAAAAGTTTCAAGCCCATCTCGGCGGCCAGCTGGTCTCCATGATCGCCTTTGAAGGCGTAGGCCGAGCCGGTTGCGAACGCCGCACCGTCGTATTCTTCCTGGTAAGCGTTACCGCCAAAGTGATCTTCTTTTTCAAGTAGCAGCCAGTCTTTGCCGCGCAGGAAGTACCCGGCGGAGAGCCCCGCGACCCCGCCACCGACAATCACCACGTCAGCCTTGCGCGTGGCTTCGGGACGCTGGAATTGGTGGCCGTCGCGCACCTGGTGGCAGATTTCGAAATGTTCGCCTTCAACCCGCGGCGTCGTGGATTTTTCATCTGGGGCGGCGACTAGACTCGCGTCAATTGGGCAGCCGGCAGCTACCGATCCTGCTACTACGTATTTGATGAAATTGCGGCGTGTGTGCGACATGAGGCTCCCTATTCAAAAAGCTTTACGTTGCGCGCGAGTGCGCAACTGAAACCAGATGACAATCAAAATTACCGAACCGGCACAAATCAGCGTGGAGATAGCGTTGATTTCCGGGGTGATTCCGCGGCGCAGGCGGCCCCAGATTTCCAGCGGTAGAGTATTGTCGCGCCCGATCAGAAAAAAAGTGACCGCGATTTCGTCCATGGAAAGAGTGAAGATCAGCAAGCCCGCCGCAATAAGGGAGAGTTTTAAGTATGGCAAGGTCACCCGCCAGAAAGTTTGTAGTGGCGTCGCGCCCAGATCGAGCGAAGCTTCTTCCTGCGCGCGATCCATTTTTTGCAGCCCCGCGAACAGTTCAGTAGTGGCTACGGAGATTAGTGCCGTGCCATGACCGAGAAAAACTGTGAGCAAGCTCAAGTGCGCGCCCGCGTACACCGCGAACATCAACAACGAAAGCCCGGTGATGATCCCCGGCAAAATCAACGGCAGCAAAACTAGCCGCCGGAAAAGCGACTTACCCGGGAAGTTGGCGCGATCGAGCGCAAGAGCGGCAAGCAAGCCTAATGTTAGTGAAAGAACGACACTGCAAGCGGCTACGATCAAGCTATTCAGCACCGAGGTCCAGATCGCGCCGTCCCCAAAAAGTCGG
The DNA here is from genome assembly GCA_036270765.1 of Candidatus Acidiferrum sp. GTDB lineage: Bacteria > Acidobacteriota > Terriglobia > Acidiferrales > UBA7541 > Acidiferrum. The sequence continues at coordinate 23,953 of DATBBY010000082.1, read as the reverse complement.
CGATACCAATCAAGCGTGAGGTGCCGTGGCGGAAAGCCGCCCACCCCGTCGCGATTGAAAGAATAAACGATGAGCACAACGATTGGCAGATAGACAAATGCGAACACTAGCCACGAATACACGGCAAGCAGTGGCGCGCCACGCGTTGCCGCGCCTTGAATTACCGCGGTAGTGGAGCGCGTAGCTGCGGTAGATATTGTGGCACTCATCGGAAAGACCAGCGCTTCTCAAGGCGCTCGGTTAAAAATAAGAGCGCCACGGTGATCAATAGGATGCATACCGAAATGGCTGCGCCAAGCGGCCAGTCATACGCCGCGCCGAAGAGGCTTTGCACAATGTTGGCGATCATAGTGCCCGAAGCCCCGCCAACAAGTAGTGGCGCGAGAAAATCCCCCAGGGAAAGCACAAAGGCAAACGTCACCCCGGCCAGCAATCCCGGGAGCGAAAGTGGGAGTATGACCCGCAGAAATGTTTTGAGCGGGCTCGCACCGAGGTCTTGCGAAGCTTCAACGAGCGGCCGCGGAATATGTTCCAGCGCGGCATAAATCGGCAGAAAAACAAACGGTGTGTAAATGTGGGTCAACATCAAGATTACCGCGAAAGGACTGTAAAGAAGAAAGCCCACCGGGGCGTTCGTCAGATGCAGATATTGCAGGAAGCCGTTTAAAACTCCGTCGCTGCCGAGAATTGTTTTCCACGCGTAGCCGCGAACCAGATAACTTACCCACAGTGGCACGATAACTAATTGATATAAAATTTCCTTACGTGCCCCAGCGTAAAAAGAAAGATAGTAGGCTAGTGGATATCCAAGCAGCAGTGAGCAAAGCGTAACCGAAGCAGCAATGCGCACGCTGCGTAGAAGCACCTGCACATAAACAGGATTTGTAACTAGCGTGCGGTAATTTTGCAGATTCCATTGGTGCACGATAAATCCATCGCGAACCACCCAGAAACTGTGCGCCAGCATCAACGCATACGGCAGCAATAAAAATAATCCGACCCACAGCAACGGGGGCACCGAAACCAGCGATTTGTAAGCGCGCGAATACATTTTTATAAAGCGAATCGTGTTACGTAAAAATGCCCAAAACGTGCTTCCACCAATTTATTCCGCAACTCTCACCGCATCCTGAGCAAAAAAACTGAAATCCTGTTTGCCGGATAATGGACCCCGCGGCGAAATCTTCACGCGCAACGTCTGGCCGCCGCAATCTAGCTCCAGCAATTCGCTGGCACCGCCGTAAAGTTGCTGTTTGACGATCGCGGAGAAGCGCACTTCGGCCGCCGCCGAATTTGCAGCGGAATCTGCGATGGACGCCGCGAGTCGAATCACTTCGGGGCGTAACGAGAAAACAGCCGGTCCATCCGGCACGGACGTGGGCCACCGCAAGGCGCCGTACGTCGCGAAGCCGCCACGAATCTCAGCACGCAGGAGATTCGTCTGCCCGATAAATTGAGCGGTGTACGCTGTTGCGGGATGTGAATAAATTTCGCGTGGCGCGGCGATCTGTTCGAGCGCGCCGTTCCGGAGCAACGCGATGCGATCGGAAAGGGCCATGGCTTCGTCCTGATCGTGAGTCACGAAAAGAAACGTGATGCCCACCTCGCGCTGCAGCGATTTAAGTTCGCTTTGCATTTCTTTGCGCAAATTGGCGTCCAAAGCGGACAGCGGCTCGTCCAGCAACAGCAAGAGCGGACGATTCACCAGCGCACGGGCCAGCGCCACGCGCTGTTGCTGTCCGCCGCTAAGCGTGGCAGGCCGCGCCGAAGCGAAACTCTCCATCTTCACCATGCGCAACGCATCGGCAACACGCGAGTCAATCTCATTCGAAGGCGTGTTGGTTACGCGCAAGCCGTAAGCCACGTTGTCGCGCACATTCAAATGCGGAAACAGCGCGTATTGCTGAAACACCGTGTTTACGCGGCGTTTATAAGGCGGCAAGTTGTCGAGCCGTGCCCCATTCATCCAAATCTCGCCGGAGCTAGGCTGTTCAAACCCGGCAATCAGTCGCAGCATGGTGGTTTTGCCCGAGCCGCTTTCACCCAGCAAAGTGATGAACTCGCCCGCAGCCACATTCAGGGAAATTCCTTTTAGCACTTCCTGCGCACCAAAGCGTTTGGCTACCGCACGAACTTCCAGCAATGGTCCAGCCGTCCGCCCTTCTTCCAACGGCGGAATGGCAGGCCCCAGGCTCACTGCGCGGCCTTCACCTCATTCCAGATTTCGTTGTACTTGGGGCGGCGCGGAACGTCTTGCCAGAAATAAATGCGTTGCATGTAAGCGTCTGGATCGTCGAGATGCAGAACTTTCTTTTCATCGGCATTCAGAAATTGCGCCGCACCAGGATTCGCTGGGGTGTAGTGCGTAACATCGCTGACTTTTTTCTGTGTCTGTGCTTCCACCATGTAAGCAAGAAAGGCCTGCGCCAACTCTTTGTTGGAGCTGGCCGCGGTGATCATCAGGTGATCGATCCATCCGGTGGTGTTTTCGCGTGGAATCGTTTCTCCAATAGGGAAATTTAATTTTCGAAGGTCATTGGTCATCAGCGGCCAACCCATGGCGATCACCACTTCATGATTCTGAAAAAGATTGGTCAACTCCCCTCCGGTAGCCCACATTTTTCGAATATTTGGTTTGAGCTCGATGAGTTTTTTCTTCACCGTCTCAAGTTGCGCATCAGTCAAATTGTAAAGCTGGCTTGGGTCGGGCTTGTAGTAGCCAAGCACCTGCGCGGCCATGTAAATAGTGGAGAGTTCATCCCACACCGAGACTTTGCCACGATATTTCGCGTCCCACAAAACTGACCACGAATCCGGCGGATGAGCGAATGCCGTCGTGTCGTACAGCAGCGAGTTTGGTCCCCACACAAACGGCACGCCGTAAACCTGGCCGTTGAGCTTGACGATGTTCGAATCGCGTAACCTTGAGGAAAGTTGCGAATAAGTAGGAATTTTAGAAACGTCCAGCGGCGCGGCAAGCCCCGCGCGCACGATGGAAGCCGCTACGTCGCTTGAAGGGGAAATGACGTCGTAGTTGGAAGCGCTCCCGCCGCGCAGTTTGGCAACCAACTCATCGCTGGTTCCCATGTAGGAAGCAACGACCTTGCAGTGATGGCTTTCCTCGAACGCGCCAATGAACGATGGATCCGCATAGCCTTCCCAAACCAGCAGCGTGAGCGTAGGCTGCTTCGGCTTGCAAGCCGCGCAACCCAGCGCGAGAAGCAACAAAGCCGCAACAACGCATCGTGCCGCTATCCTATTGGACGCCTGGGTCGAAAATTTTATTTTTCCACAAATTTCTTTGGAGTTATTTGGCATCGGACTGATAAACCACCTGGCCACCCACGATCGTGGTGCGAACTTTCGTCTCCGAGATTTTATGTGGATCGATTTCGAAAATGTTCTGCGAAACGATAATCAGGTCCGCGAGCTTGCCTTTCTCCAGCGAGCCTTCGGTTTTTTCCCGTCGCCCTGCAAACGCAGCTCCGAGCGTGTAACCCTCCACCGCTTGCGCGACAGTCAACCGCTGCGAAGGTACGAAGCCGCTGGCTGGCGCGCCTTCCCTGGTCTGCCGCGTAACAGCTGTTTGCAAACCTTCCCACGGATTCAGGGTGACTACCGGCCAGTCGCTACCAAATGCGTAACGCCCCCCCGCGTCGGCAATACTTTTCCACACCCACGCCCGTGAAGCGCGATCAGGCCCAGCATTTCTAGCCCAAACATCCAATGTGTCCGTGTTGGGATAAGAATGCAGCGGCTGCATGCTGGCAATTACGCCGAGTTTGCCGAATCGCGGAATGTCCGCTGCCGTAACCGTCTCAATGTGTTCGATGCGTGGGCGGCGATCACTGGTGTGATTCACTTCTTCCGCGTGCTGGTACGCATCCAGAGCGGTGCGCACTCCGAGGTCCCCGATGGCATGAGTAAAAAGTTGCAAGCCGCGCTTGTCGAGCTCCGCAACGGCGGAACTATATTTCGTGGGCTCCCAGAAGAGTTTGCCTTTCAATGATGGATCATCGCTATAAGGCTTGAGCATCGCGGCGGTGTGCGATTCGATCACTCCATCAACCATGAATTTCACCGCGTTGGTATCGATCCACGCGTCATGATATTTCTTTCGCGCGGTTTCGATGGCTTCCACATCCTGCGGCCGCATTTCGGGCGGGTCCATGAAATAGGCAATGTAAAAGCGCAGGGTCAGGTCTCCGTGGCGTCGTAGCTCATCGTAAAGCTCCAGATGTGGGAAATCCTGGCCGGCGCTGTGAACGCGCGTGAGACCGTTCTCATTCGCCCATTTGATGCCGGTCCGTAGCGCCGCCAGTCTCTCGGCCCAAGAAACCTCGGGCACCGCTTTAGCGACAGCATCTTGCGCAGCTTCTTTTAAGGCGCCGGTAGCTACGTGTGTAGTTGGCTCACGCACGATAACACCGTTGGGCGGATCGGGCGTGTCACGCGTAATTCCCGCGAGGGTTAACGCTTTGGTGTTTGCCCAATACGTATGACCGTCGTAGCCTTCCAGGAAAACCGGACGATCCGGGAAAAGTTCGTCCAAATATTTTTTGTCAGGCAGCGCTGCCGCGCCAAACATCGCGTAATCCCACCCGCGCCCGAGCAGCCAATCGTTTCCAGGATGCTCGGCAGCGTAGTCGCGGAGACGCTGCTGAATCTCGGCAACATTTTTCGCGCCCTCCAGATTTACGCGACCGAGGCTCAGCGAGCCGTCCATGAAGTGGATGTGGCAATCCACAAATCCGGGCAGCACCAATTGCCCCGCGGCGTCGATTACTTTCGTGTCAGGACCGCGAAATTTTCCGATGCTGGCGTCGTCGCCGACCGCGACAATTTTGTCTCCGCGAATCGCCAACGCCTCGGCCCAGGGCTGCTTGGTGTCCAGCGTATAGATGCGCCCGTGCAGCACGACCATATCCGCTGCACTCTTGGCGTCCTTGGAACCCTGCGCAGCGGCGGATCCGGCGCAGAAAAACATGCAAAGAATTAAAACCGTAAGGTAAAGCCGGCGCGCAGTCATCAACAGTTAGGTCTCCCTGAAATTAAAATGTGGGCGGCGTATTGATCCACAATAACCATGTTTCGCTGCGCCCTGGGTTTTTCCAGCGATGCGGTGTGGAACTCTCAAAATAAAGGCTGTCGCCCGGTTTCAAGCGGTAATGTTCACCACTTTTCAGCCAGATTTCAAAATCGCCGCGAAGCACGTGCAAGAATTCCTCACCTTCGTGCGCGTAAGATTCGCCGCTTCCGGCACCCGGGCGCACGCGAAAGAGATGCGGCTCCATGGCGGTATGGCCCCACGCCAACAATTCCATGCGCACTCCCGGAGTGGTTTCCAGGATTTTGCGTTGCGCAGGGCGAACCAGGCGCGGATTTTCTTCGGCGGCTTCAAAAAACGAAAGAATATTGGTGCGGTAAAAGCGCGCGATACGGCGCAACGTAGCGATCGAAGAACGCATCTGCCCGCGTTCGAGCGCGCTAAGAAATCCTACCGAGACGCCCGTCGCGCGCGCTACCTGTGCCAGCGAAAGGCCGCGACGCGTGCGCAAGCGTCGAAAACGTTGACCCGGCACACGCGGAGCATCCGGAGCAGCCATCACTACGCCCTGGCGCTTTAACACATGCACAATCGCTGCGGGATTCAATCCCCGCTCGCGGCGCAAAAAAATTGCCCGGCGCAGCATGCGCACGTCAGATTCGCTATATTCCCGGTAACGGCTTTCGCTGCGGCGTGGAACGATCAGGCCCAGGGTTTCCCACGCGCGCAGCGCCGAAGAAGAAATTCCCACTCGCCGCGCCACCTCGCTGATACGCATCGGACGGGGCATCCCGCGTTTTGGCGATTTGCTGGATAAATTATTTCTGCTTGACACCAGTCCCGACCTTCTCTAAGTTTGCAGGATTATAGTAAGGTTTGGGGAATGCAGCAACCTCGAAGAATCGCGCAAGTGAATAGAAATTTCGCGTCCAGAAAATAGGGGTGAGTTGATTATGTCCCAAGACTCAAATTTACGTTCGCGTTCATCCGTCTGTTTAGGAGTTCTCTCGCTCTTATTGACAATGTTTAGCATTGCTCCGCACGCGTCAGGGCAAAGCACCGGCGGGCGAATCCGCGGCACGGTCGTCGATTCAACGGGAGGCGCGGTATCGGGCGCAAATCTCTCGCTGATAAACGAAGCCACTAACGTCACGGCCAACACCGTGAGCGGCAATAATGGAGAATATATTTTTCTCGAAGTTCCGGTCGGTACCTACGACGTGGAAGTTGCCCAGCAAGGTTTCAAGCGGTACACCCGCAAGGGCGTCGTCGTAAATCTGAACGAAGTGATTAGTCTGGATATCTCGCTTCAGGTTGGCGGGTCCACCGAAACCGTGGAAGTCACCGGAACTCCTCCGATCGTAGACACCACTTCCACGCAGTTGGGCGCGGTCGTGAACTCCACTTCTTCAACGCAGTTGCCGCTGAACCAACGCGATGTGTATCAATTGCTGCAGTTGCAACCTGGCGTCCAGTCGCAAATCGGTAATAGTTTGTTTTATGGTTCGGACAAAGCTGGGGTTGTCACTGTGAACGGCGGCAGGGGCCGTTCCAACAACTACTCGGTGAACGGCGGCGACGGTAACGACCTTTTTGCCAATTTGCCCGCCGTCCAGCCGTCTCCAGATAGCGTCGAAGAATTCCGCGTGATCACCAATTCATTCGACGCGGAATACGGCCGCAACTCTGGCTCAGTCGTGAATGTGGTTACCAAGTCCGGCACCAATGACTTTCATGGCAGCGCCTACGAATTCTTCCGCAACGACGTTCTGAACGCACACGGATTCACCTTCCAGCCAACCCCCAAGCCGCCTTTCAAACAAAACCAGTTTGGAGGCACTTTTGGGGGGCCAATCAAGAAAGACAAGACCTTCATTTTTGGTTCCTACGAAGGGCGCCGCATTGTCCGAGGCATCGTTTCGCAGCAAGTACCGGTGCCCACTGCCGGCGATTTGGCTGGAAATTTTGGCACGCCATTTCCCGGGACGCTGAACGACTCGACGGTTGCCAATATATTTGAGAACCGTCCGGGATGCCGCTCAAACCTGCCTGCTCCTCAGCAGGCCAGTCTGGATGCGGCCGCCGCTGGAACACCAACGCCATACGATTCTATTTTTACCGGCGGAATAGTTCCCACCGGATGTTTCGATCCGGTGGCGGTCAGCTTGGTGCATTTTTTACCGGGAGCGGGCGGGAGCAGTTCGCAAGTCCAGGATGTAGTCAAATCTACGGAGCGCGGCGATCAGTTCCAAATCCGCTTCGACCAGATCCTGACTCCGAAGCAAAAATTGTCGGTGTACTACTACTACGACAACGATAATTCCCTCGACCCTTTCGCTAACTTTCAACTGGCTGGCGGTTCACTGGGCAATTTCGGCGGGCGAATCATTTCTCACGTTCAGCAAATCAATGCCAGCCACACCTGGACCCTCGGTTCGACTTCCGTCAACGAATTTAGATTCACATTATTCAGAGAAGCTGAGCCGCAGTTCTATACTCCGGCCGTAACCAACGCGGTTACCGCGTCGTGCGGCACGGGCCCGGCGCAGCCTTTCTGCTTCACTGGCACCACGGACACCCCGTTAGTGGCAGATGACGGCACCCTCTTGGGAACGACTCCCGCCTGTCCAGGATTCGGCTGCGGAATCCATCCAGGACTCGGCGCAAAGTTTGAAGGTGTGCCTTTCGTCACCATCAACGGCACCCAAGGCCTCTTCGGGAATAACTTCGAAGGCCAGTTGCCGCAGACCGGAAACACTTTTCAGTTTGACGACAACTACAGCAAAATCATCGGCAACCATAGCTTGAAGTTTGGCGGAGATATTCGCTACCAGAAATTCGATCAGACCGTTTTCTTCAACGTGAACGGCGAATACATTTTTGGTCCCGGGGGCAATAACGATACGCAGCTAGCAGATCCGTATGGCAACTATCTGTTGGGCTTGCCAGTGGGATATACGCAGGGCTCCGCCAATACGGAACTAGTTCGGAGCACTTCGGTCTATTTGTTCGCGCAGGACAGCTGGAAGATCAGGTCCAACGTCACCCTGAATTACGGTTTGCGATGGGAAGTCAACACTCCGCTCACGGACAAAGGTCAAAAGGTGCAGCGATTTAATCCGGGCCAGGTCTCAACCATTTACCCGTGTCAACTAAGTTCGGCGAGCAACTTGTTCGGACCGGGAAATACTTGCGATAACCAGGGTGTTACTCCTACCGGTTTGGTAGTCCCCGGCGACAAAGGGGTCCCAGGCGGCCTCATCAATACCTATTACAAATCGTTTGCGCCGCGCCTAGGGTTGAATTGGAGTCCTGCGGCCAGCGACGGCCTGCTGGCCAAATTAACAGGCGGACCCAATAGGACGACTGTCAGCTTGGGTTGGGGCCTATTTTACAATCCCATTGAGCAATTAGTTCTGGAACAGTTCGTGGCGGAGCCACCATTCGGAATCAGCAACGGCGTGTCCGATCCGCTCTTTGGCTCTCCGTTTGTTACTCAAGGTGGCGCGACAAAGCCAAATGTTTCGGATGCCTTTCTGAATCCGACCCGGGGTCAGCCCGTGGATTGGTCGCTTTACCGTCCTATATTGTTGTTCGGACAATTCCCGACGACACTTAGAACGCAATATTCCGCACAGTACAATCTGACCATTAAGCGCGAACTGCCGGGCAATATATTGTTCCAGATCGGCTATGTTGGCACGCAAGGTCACCGGCTACTGGCTATTCACGATCAAAACGCTTCGAATGCACAGACCTGCCTTGACCTTGCGAACCTCCCTGCAAACCTCGGTCAGGCATGCACGCCATTTGGTGAGGACTCCCAATATCAATTTACGCTTCCCGCGGGAAGCGTGTTGCATCTCCCGTACATCGCTGGTTCAACGCCCGGGGGACCCAACGTTCCGTGCCCCATCAATCGCACCACGGCCGCTTGTACAGTCACTGGCGCTGCGGGAGGTACTCCGATAAATCTCGTCGGCTTGCGTCCATTTTCCTCGCCAAATTGCGATCCGCTCAGCGGCATTGGATGCCCGGCAGACGGGACGCCAATATTTACGAACATATTTGCCGAGGACAGCGTGGCGCACTCCAACTACAATTCGCTACAAGCGCTGTTGGAAAAGCGCTACAGCCACGGATTGCAATTCCAGGCCTCCTATACTTTCAGCAAGTCTCTCGACAACGCCTCCAGCTTCGAGGAACTGGTGGGCCCGACAAATTTTAATTCCACTTACGGCCCGTCCCTTTTCGACGCGCGGCATCGTTTTGTCTTTAACGTTGTTTGGCAGCTGCCTGTTCCAAAAATGGAAGGATTCGCCGGCAAGGCTTTGAACGGCTGGGAAGTGTCCGGAATCTACACCTACCAGACCGGCTTCCCCATCCTCATCAGCAACTGCAACGACACTGAATTGCAAGGCACCACCCTGGGATTCGAATGTCCGGGCAGACCGAATTTTACCGGACCATTTAAGACCCAGAATCCGAGAGCGACCGGCTTCGTATTTGATCCGAACCTGTTCGACAGCTGTGACAATTCCACTTGCCCTGGAGATCCCACCGCGGTTGCGCTGGGTACCATTGGCAATGTGCCGCGCACGCTATGTTGCAATCCGCCGATCAACAACATCGACATAGGAATCTTTAAAGACACCCCAATCAACGAAAAGTTGCGCGTGGAATTCCGCACCGAGTTATTTAATTTGTTTAACCACGCGCAGTTCTACGGCACGGACGGTAATTCCGCGAATACCACTTTTGGACAACCGCAAAAAGTTCGCGACCCGCGATTGCTCCAATTCGCCCTTAAGTTAATTTTCTAGCAGGCGGCCCAAAAAATTCAGGCGAGATAGAGGCCCCCTAGCCTTCGTGGAAAAATAGGTATAGGAACAGAATTGGTCCATTCTATCTGTGTGGCATGAATGGAAAACTGACTGCAGGGAAGAGACCTGTTGGCGGCAGTGATGCCGCCAGGCACGGAGAATGTATGTCGGAAAAAATGCACGATGGACTGAAAAAAGAAATCGCCACGTATGAAAAGCGCACGCCTAAATCCGCGGAAGCTCACAAGCGCGCTCTGCAACGAATCCCGCTAGGAGTAGCCAGCAATTACCGCGCCTACGACCCCTATCCCATCTTTGTGAAGAAAGGTGCAGGCAGCAAGTTGTGGGATATCGATGGCAACGAATACGTCGACCACAATCTCTGTTTCGGCGCCTTAATGGCCGGGCACTGTCATCCCGCGGTAGTAAAGGCCATCGAGGGCGCGCTGCACATCGGCACCACCTTTGGCATGCCGCACGATATGGAATGGGAGCTGGCCGAAGAAATTTGCGCGCGCTACCCGGTGGAAATGGTGCGCTTCGGCTCCAGCGGCACGGAAGTTACCATGCATGCTTGCCGCATGGCCCGCGCAGCCACCAAACGAGACAAAATTCTAAAATTTGAAGGCGCGTATCACGGTTTGCATGACACTGCGCTGGTCAGCGTAAAACCCAAAGCAGGAGAGTACGGCGACCCTAACGCTCCCACTTCCGTGCCCGGCGGCATGGGCGTTCCCAAAGCCTCCATCGATAATGTAACCATCGCGGCCTTCAATAATCTGGCCAGCGTGGAAAATCGTTTTAAACAATTTCCCGGCCAGATCGCGGCGATTATTCTCGAGCCCATTTTGATGAACGTGGGCTTGTGCATGCCGCAACCCGGGTTTTTGCAGGGCCTGCGCGATATCGCCACGAAAAATGGCGCACTCCTGATTTTCGATGAAGTGAAAACCGGCGCGAAACTAGCTTGGGGCGGAGCCTCGGAATTCTTCGGCGTCAAGCCGGACATGATCTGCCTGGCAAAATCAATTGGTGGCGGTGCGCCACTCGGCGCGTTCGGCGCCAGCCGTGCCGTGATGGACTTAATATCTCAGCACAAAGTCTTTCATGGCGGTACCTACAATACCAACCGCATTTCCATGGCTGCGGGCCTGGCTACCTTTCGCGAAGTCTTGACTCGCGACAATTACAATCACGTCGGAAAGCTCAGTAAAAAACTTACCGATGGTTATCGCAAAATCGTCGCTAAAGTTGGTCTTCAGGCCTATGTAGTCAGTGCCGGCGTAAATGGCGCGTTGATGCTGTACCCGCAGGAAATTCGCAATTACCGGGACTGGACGGCCATCGATGTCGATCTGTGGCGCCACTACTGGTTTGCGATGGTGAATCGCGGCGTGCTCGCGCAGCCGTACTGGTGGGACGAGCAGTGGACCATCTCGGTGCAGCACACCGAAGCGGACATCGACAAGCACCTCGCGGTGTTTGAAGAAATCGCTCCCGCGCTCGCTCAGGCGCAGCAGGAGCGCGGTGTCGCATTCGTGGGCGCGGCCGGGCATTAACTAAAATTTGCAAGTGATTCTGGCCAGCGAGCAAACCGCAGGAACGCTGACGGCTTAGCGCACCATAATCAACGCCGGGGAAATTATGTCGACGGAAGTCAGCGTGTCGCTTGTCAATGCGCGAGAAATCAGTGCGCCACATTTGCGCCGCGTTTTAGGCCGCTGGGACTTGGTTCTCCTTTTCGTCGTCGCGGTCTTCAACCTGAACGTCGTCCCTTCCATCGCCGCCAACGGCGGAGTCACCGTGTGGTTGTGGGTGATTTCGCTGCTGCTTTTTTTCTGGCCCCAGGGCATCGCGGTGATCGAGCTGGCGCACCGTTTTCCCGGCGAAGGCGGCGTTTATTTGTGGGCCAAGGAAGTTTTCGGCGATTTCCATGGCTTTTTGTCCGGCTGGTGCTACTGGACTAACAACATGATGTACGTGCCCACCGTGATGCTCTATTTCGTGGGCGTTTCGGTGTACGCGCTTGGCGCCGGCCACGAATCATTGGCCGATAATAAAATGTTCGCACTGACCGCCTCGGTGCTGCTGCTGATTATTTTGGTGGTGATGAATATCGTGGGGCTAGGAGTCGGGAAATGGATCAATAATTTTGGCGCCATCGGCACAGGCATCGCCGCCGCTGTATTGATCGGATTGGGCGTCGTTGTTTGTCTGCGTTTTGGAACCGCGGTGACCTCCGCCGATTTTGCCATCCCCGCGAACCCGCACTTCGTGCTGAATTCGTTTGGCGTGATTTGTTTTGGCTTGGTGGGACTGGAGTTAGCTTCGGTAATGGGCGACGAAATTCAAAATCCGGAAAAAACTTTGCCTGGAGCCGTCGCGTTGGGCGGAATTCTTTCCGGCCTTCTCTATATCGGCGCGACGCTGACGCTGCTGATCGCCGTCAGCAAAGACAACATCAGCGTGCTGCAAGGAATCGTGCAGGCCGTCCGGCACATGGCCATCCGTGTTGCCGTGCCCTGGATCGTCGCACCCTTCGCGTTTATGTTGAGCATTTCGATTGCTGGTATTGGATCCGCGTGGCTGGGCGGCTCCGCCAGAATTCCTTTCGTGGCGGGCCTGGATTCCTATATGCCCGCGTGGCTCGGTAAAATTCATCCTAAATATGCGACGCCTTACGCTGCGTTGATTGTCCATGCCTCCGTATCCATGATTCTGGTAATTATTAATTTCAGTTTCACCGGTGCAGGAGTACAGGAAACGTTTCAAAAGCTCTTGTCGTTAGCGGTAGTGCTGCAACTTGTGCCTTTTCTTTATATGTTCGGGGCGCTGCTGAAAATGGCGTCGCAAACGCCGTTCGTACGCGGACGCTATAGCCGGATGACGCTGCTGCTTGCTGGCGCCAGCGGATTACTCACCACCATTCTAGGCATAGCGCTGGCGTTCTTTCCCGCGCAGCAGATTACTTCGCTGCGTTCCTACGAACTGTGGATGTTTGGGGGCACGCTATTTTTTATCGGTCTCGCGGCGTTCTTCTTTTTCATATACGGCCGGCGCAAAACGGCGCGAAAACTAGCCGCCATGGCGCCGGGTATTTAAGGTTTTCGTTGGACGATTTGTAAATGTATGTGACAGCACGCGACTTTGGAGGCAGTTATGCCAGGTACGGTGAAGGCGGAAGTTCGAACATACAAGAATTTCGTGAATGGTAAATGGGTCGCTGGCAGTTCCGGCGAGACTTTCCCGGTTTACGATCCCTCCACGGAAGAAGTCATCGCCCAGGTGCCTTCATCGAACGCTGCCGACGTCGATCACGCCGTAAAAGCAGCGCGCGCTGCATTTGACTCTGGTCGGTGGGGCCAAACCAACGCCGCCGAGCGTGGCCGCATTTTATTCAAGCTAGCGGAAAAAATTCGCCAGAACACCGCTATTCTTGCGGAACTGGAATCCCGCAACTCCGGCAAGCCCATTGTCGAAGCCGAATTCGACATCGCCGACGTGGCCACCTGCTTCGAATATTACGGCGGCCTGGCCAACAAAATTATGGGCCATGTAAATCCGGTGCCTGCCAATGCGCTTAGTTTCACGTTGCGCGAGCCCGTCGGCGTTGCGGGGCAAATTATTCCCTGGAACTATCCGTTGTTGATGGCCGCGTGGAAACTGGCGCCCGCGCTCGCGGCGGGCTGCACGTGCGTGCTCAAACCCGCGGAGCAAACGCCGCTGACGGCGCTCGAATTTGCAAATTGGTTTGCAGAAGTAGGCCTGCCGCCCGGCGTCGTCAATATCGTCAATGGTTTTGGCGAGACCTGCGGTGCTGCGCTCGTCGCGCATCCCGGCGTGGACAAAATTGCCTTCACCGGTAGCGCCGCCGTCGGCAAACTCATCGTCAAGAGCGCCGCGGATACCTTGAAGCGCGTGACCCTAGAGCTAGGCGGCAAATCGCCAAATATTTTTTTCGAGGGCGCCGATTGGGAAGCTGCTGTGGATGGCGCGCTCTTCGGTGTGTTCATCAATCAAGGTGAAGTGTGCTCAGCGGGCAGCCGCATCCTGGTGGAAAAGAAAATTTATTCCAAGTTCGTCGAAGCCATGACCGAAAAAGCCAAGCGCATCCAGCTCGGCGCGCCGCTCGAGCGGGGCACAAAAATGGGTCCGCTGGTCAGCAAGGAACAATACGACCGCGTCAGTTCTTATCTGGAAATCGGCAAAAAAGAAGCTAAGGTCGCCATCGGAGGCGGTCGGCCAAAGCAATTTGGCAAAGGTTACTACCTCGAGCCCACTATTTTTTACGATGTCGACAACAATGCGCGAATTTCCCGCGAAGAAATTTTTGGTCCTGTCGCTTCGGTAATCCCTTTCGACGATGAAGCCGGAGCGATCCGCATCGCCAACGATACGCCATACGGTTTGGCTGCAGCGGTGTGGACCCGCGATATTTATAAAGCTTTTCGCGTGGTCAAAGCGGTGCGCGCCGGAATTGTATGGGTCAATCATATGCAGCCGACTTACGTGGAAGCCCCCTGGGGAGGTTACAAGCAATCCGGATTCGGCCGCGAGTTGGGACCCTGGGGTCTTGAAGAATATCTTGAAACCAAGCAGGTGTTCGTCAATCTTGATGAAACACCCATCGCCTGGTATTAGCTTCAAAGGAAAAAGAACATGAGCTCCATTCAGCTTCGAACAGAAATTCCCGGGCCTCGTTCGCGCGCTTTAATGGCGCGACGCGAAGCGGCCATTCCGCGCGGCCCTTATCATTACACGCCCATTTTTGCTGCCAAAGCGGAAGGCGCCATTCTGGAAGATGTGGACGGCAATCGCTTCATCGACTTCGCTGGCGGCATCGGCTGCGCAAATATGGGCCATCGAAGCGCACCGGTGATGGCCGCGATTCGCGAGCAGATCGAAAAATATTTGCACTTGTGTTTTAGCGTGACGCCCTACGAGCCGTACGTCGCGGTGGCCGAAAAGCTAAATGCGCTGGCACCCGGCAAATTCGCGAAGAAAACCTTCATCGTCAACACTGGCGCGGAAGCCGTGGAAAATTCCATCAAGATTGCCCGCGCCTATACCAAGCGTCCCGCGGTGATTTGTTTCAACGATGCCTTTCATGGCCGCACCTTGCTGGCCATGTCGCTGACCAGCAAAACGAATCCCTACAAAGCAGGGTTCGCTCCATTCGTGAACGATATCTACCGCATTCCGTACGCCTACTGTTACCGGTGTTCGTACAATCTGACGTATCCGTCATGCAAAATGACCTGCGCGCATGCGCTCGAAGACGCTTTCAAACGGCTGGTGCCCGCTGATTCGGTGGCAGCAGTAATCGTCGAGCCTATTCTCGGCGAAGGCGGCTTCGTCACTCCCCCCAAAGAATTTTTCAGCGTCATTCAGGAGATCTGCCGCAAGCACGGCATTGTTTTCATTGCCGATGAAGTGCAATCGGGCATCGGGCGCACCGGAAAGTTTTTCGCCATCGAACATTATGGCGTGGAGCCCGACCTGATTGTCACCGCAAAATCGCTGGGCGGCGGGCTACCGATCGCGGCGGTTACCGGCCGCGCGGAAATTATGGATGCCCCTGGTGTCGGCGGCCTGGGCAGCACCTTCGCGGGCAATCCCGCATCGTGCGCCGCTGCGCTGGCGGCCATCGAAATGATGGAAAGCGCCGAGTTGCTCCAACGTTCTACCGCAATCGGCAAAACATTCGAAGCCCGCGCACGCGAATGGCAAAAAAAATGGCCGCTCGTGGGCGAAATTCGCGGCATCGGTGGAATGTGCGCCATCGAACTGGTGCGCAACCGCGAAACACGTGAACCCGCGGATACCGAAACCAAAGACATCGCGCATTATTGCTACGAACACGGCCTCATTACCATCACCGCCGGCACTTACAACAACGTTATGCGCATCCTGGTGCCGCTGGCCATCACCGACAAGCAGTTCAATGAAGGTCTGCAGGTCATGGAAGCGGCTTTAGCCGCGGTGTCCGATCGCGCACCAGCGCTCTCCCACGCCTAGCGCTGCATGAAAAACCAGTGTTTCTATCGAGGCCATCAATTATTTGTTGATGTCCTCTTTGTTCTCCAGACGCTTTAGCAGTGGCTGCAAGAATGTCTTGTTCTGGTCGGGGGCGGCCGCAATCGACAGCTTCATCTGCTTCACGGCTTCATCGAAGTTGCCGGAATTGGAAGCGATGCGGGCCGCCGCGAGGTGTGCGATCCAATGATCGGGAAACTGTTTGACGTCGCGGCGGTAAAGTTCAAACGCCTTGTCTTGCTGTTTCTGCCGCTGCAGTCCGCGCGCGTAAACGTATAACTGGACGGCGTTCGCTTTATCCAGCGCCAGCGTGAGCGTCGTCGCAGCTTCCTGTTTTTTACCCATGGCGTCCAGGATTCGTGATTTCGTCTCCAGGTTTTCGAAGCGTTCTTCGTTTTGCAGCGAAGTGTCTTCCCATTTCAACGCTTCATCCAGTTTGTAGTTGTTGTCCAGATTCCAGTTCGCGGCTTCGTCATAGCCCGCCCACGTAAACCCGCCGGTATTGCGCAACTGGTTCGCGATGCTGCGATCGACAATCGCGTTGGTGTCCACTTTGATGTGGAAGGGTACGGCGACTTTGCCCCAGCGCAGCGTCACCGTTGCCGAGTCGAGTTTCATGTCATCAAAAGTGTACGCCAGCGAATCACGGTTCTCTTCGGCAGCAGGTTTTACATCGACGCGCAGAGCATCTTCTTTTACGTCATAACTGAAGCTGCCCCATGATGTGGAATTCTTCGAAAATATAATGGTCCACTGATCGGCATTGGGGATCATGTGCAGCCCGTAAGTGCCTGCAGGAAGTGGATGGCCTTCGACGCTGACATCGTCGGTAAAAGAAATTGTCGTATTTTCGTTCGCGCCGGCGCGCCACACTTGTCCGTACGGTACAGTTTTTCCGAAAAGTTCGCGCGCTCCCGCTAATGGCGCGTGATAAACAACGGTGATATCGGTGAGGCCCACGCGTTGCGTTATTTGCGCCCGCTGGCTGAGCCTGGGCAGATTCAGTTCCGTAGCTTGGCTGCCATTTTTAAACTGCGCATGCGCCGGTTCCGTTCCCGCCACAACCGTAAACAAAACAGCAACGATCAGCCCGCAGAAATTGCGCATAGAGCTCCTTTTCGGTCGAAAATTCCTACACACCCTGTTAGTGATCCTCAATTAAAGGCTCGGAAGGACGCCCAGAAATGCCGCTGGCCACTTGATTGGCATAGACGCACAGAGGGCAAAATTGTAAGCGGTAAGGCGCGCTGGCTACTGTTCCCGCGTCACGATTTTACAAAGATTTACAAGTACACGCGTTTCGTAGAGTAATCGCGCACCGGCCGAGAGGCGAATCTTCTACTGAAGCGGCTTAGCTACTTGATCCACACCGTCTTTATATTTGTAAATTCGCGAATTCCGTTGACGCTCAATTCCCGGCCATGGCCCGATCGCTTCACGCCGCCGAATGGCACGCGGGGGTCGGAGGCCACCATTTGGTTGATAAATACCATTCCGGCTTCCAACTCTTTGATGAACAAATCGCGCTCACGATCATCATTGGTCCAGGCGCTGGCTCCCAGCCCGTAACGGTGATCATTGGCAACGCGCACCGCGTCTTGGGCGTTTTTCACTCGAAATAGGGAAGCAACCGGCCCAAACAATTCTTCAGAGGCCGCCGGCGAATTCTTCGGCACGTTGGTAAGTACCGTCGGCGGATAAAAATAGCCCGGACCCCCGTTTGGCTTTCCACCCGTCAAAACTTTTGCGCCTGCGTCGATGGACTTCTGCACATCGGCCTGCAGCGATTCTACAGCGCCGGCGGTGGCCAGTGGACCGACATCGGTCTTCGCGTCCATCGGATCGCCAACCTTTAAAGCCTCCATCTTGCTGACGAAGGCGCGTTCAAATTTGTCGGCAATTTCATCCGCGATGATGAAGCGTTTCGCCGCGATACAAGATTGCCCGTTATTTCCCACCCGCGCCTTCACCGCCGTAGCCACCGCGTCATCCAGATTCGCGCTGGGCATTACGATAAAAGGATCGCTGCCACCCAGTTCCAACACAACTTTCTTGATGCGCTTGGCCGCGGACACTCCTACTTGCTTGCCCGCTTCTTCGCTACCTGTAAGCGTGGCGGCCTGAATGCGCGGATCGTTCAAAATTCCGTCCACTTCTTTTACGCCGATCAGCAAGGTCTGGAAAGCGCCTTCCGGGAATCCAGCACGCAACATGATCTCTTCAATCTTCAGAGCGCATTGCGGGACATTCGACGCATGCTTCAGCACCCCAACATTTCCGGCCATCAACCCCGGCGCGATAAAGCGAAACACCTGCCAAAAAGGGTAATTCCAGGGCATCACCACCAAAATCGGGCCAAGCGGCTGGTAATGCACGTAGCTGCGGCTGGCGGTGGTCTCGATCACCTCGTCAGCCATAAATCGCTCCGCGTTTTCCGCGTAATAGCGGCAACCCCACGCTGACTTCACCGCTTCGTCTACTGCGGAGCGATACGTCTTGCCCATTTCCAGCGTCATCAATTTACCGAGCGATTCTTTTTCGTTCTCCAGAATGTCCGCGGCCTTGTTCATCATGCGCGCCCGTTCGGCAAAGCTGGTCTTGCGAAATGTGTCAAAAGTTCTCGCCGCCAGGCTCAATTTCGCCTCAACCTGCGCTGAGGTGAGCGGCTCAAATGTTTTTAAGACTTCTCCAGTTGCGGGATTAATGGACGCGATTGCCATGTTGACTGGGCCTCCGGAGGCTCGAACTTGTATGTGCGCTTTGGCTTCGTTGTAATCGTGCTTATAAATTATATGTGTTCTGGGAAAAAAATGTCGGCGCCCAGCTTTCACCTCGGAAGCCCGTAGGCATTTTGTCATAACAGAAGCGAGCGTCTCGGAGTTGGTCCTACGTGTACGAGGCGAGCCAAATAGGGAATTCACGGGATTGGACTGCCGCTATTTCAAATTAAAGTGAATGTTGTTCCATGGGCCAAGGGCAGCGCATGAATTCAGAACCACAAGGTGTCTTATACAAACGCGAAATGTTAAGAGTCTTGATCGCCGTCCACTTCGCGCACCAGTCGCAAATGCCGCGAAACGGCGGCGCAACAAGTTTCTACGCTATTTTCCGCAAGCTTTCACGGAGCAGAAATATATCGATTGGGACCGCGACTATCAATGGACGGCGCACCAACACTGGTAGGAAATACTGGGCCAGGAGGAGTACCGGCCGCTGACCCGTCGCGGCGAAACCTCGCTGCGGGTGCCGTGAGAATTGAATCCCGCACTAATTTACTTTTCTCATTTGAAAAAATGGCGCTGCGAGATGCGGTAATCCCGCACGCCGGGTCGTCCGCGCTCGTTCTTAGATTGGTGAACCGATTGGCTCACGGT
This sequence comes from Candidatus Acidiferrum sp., assembly GCA_036270765.1. Classification (GTDB taxonomy): domain Bacteria; phylum Acidobacteriota; class Terriglobia; order Acidiferrales; family UBA7541; genus Acidiferrum. The sequence goes on along the minus strand of DATBBY010000082.1, from coordinate 4,673 downwards.
TGCTTCTGGTGTTCGTTGCGGACGCTTTCAAAGGTGTGAAGAATCAAGTAGGCCACTTCAGCTTGAACCCGTTGGTCCAGGTTTGCGCCTTGCGCGTAATGCAAGCTTTCGTTGACCTCCGGTTGCTCCAAGAGGCCCGTAACTTGCCCGCAAAACCAGGGACGAAACACGCGCGAGCTCCACATAAAACCCGCTTCGGAGCCGCTCCCGTTCACGCGCGCCCCATTCACGTACAGCACCAGATCGTACGGCACCTTGTCCACCAACTGGACATCTTGCACTGCTTTTAGACTTTTCGCGTAGGTTGCCACGATCGCTTCAGGGGTATTTTTTTCTGTCCAAAAATAAATGCGGATCTTACCGCTGCGGGTACCAAGGTTGATGCAAGGAGATTGGCCGGCGCTCGATAACGCCGAAGCCAGCCCAGGCGGAAGGCTCGGAGCGCTGCTCACGGGACCGGCCCCGCCGTTGGAACTGTTCGCGTTATTCGTGTTGTCGCCCTGGTCGCTGCCAATCGCGTTCCCGGTGGGGCTTCCCGCATCGCCGGCGCTTCCGGTATTCTCGGCTGCCTTATTCTGCGAATCCTGCGCCGCCGCACCTGACGACTCGCCCACTTTTGAAACGCTGATCGGCGTGGCCTTGCGCCATGGTAAACGGTGAGCGGTCACGCCAATCGCCAGCAGCACCAGCACACCAGCCACGGCCCCCACCACTACCCACCGCCAATATCCCCACGCCGGAAAAAAATCCCTGCTTACATTCCAACCGGTGATGTGTTCGTTCCAGGCGGCAATTACCTCAGCATATTTGTTGTCCGTCTTTTTCGCTGGAGTCTTGAAAGAGTCGACCAAATTCTGGACCAGGTCTTCTTTCGGTTTACCGGGCGTCTCAATTTCTGTTTGACTTACTGCGTCAACCTTCATTCCACTTGATTTTACCGGCGCTTCTACGGGTATCTTTCGCTCACGCGCAGGCGTAGCGCTTTTAGCTCCGTCTCGATCTGCCTCCAACGACTCTAATTCGATTGCAGGTTGCGCAGCTTCCGCCGAAGCGGTTTTCATCGCGATCCACTGCCTGATGTGGTCGCGCGACACCTCTGGAAGATCTACGAACGTCACTCCAACTTTTTTCGCGGACTCGTCTCGCCACGTAACTCGTCCTTTAGCTTCAAAGTGGCGGCCCAGTTCGGGCATTTCAAAGTCGACGTCCACGTATTCGCCTGGAGGTTCCGAGCCGACAAGATCCAGCGCGACGCCGCCTTCGCTCACGTCATTCAGGATTCCGTCGCTGCCCGAGCCGCCCAGGAGTACATATAGCCGCGGCCTAACCGCCCGTCGCTGATGCACACGGCGATCCGCGCCCTGCGCCCCAGGCTGTCGTCCGCCATCCTGAGTCGAATTACCCATTAACGCGATGTTACGTGATGGTGAAAACTCAGGCAACGCCAGTAATCGCTGTAGCCCATTCCCATGACCCCAGGATACCCGGTTGGCCACTACGCCCGCAGCTAGGTGGCCTGCGAATCGTCGTGGCGGCAGATTTGAGGTGCACCCGCAAAGGCGTGGAGCGGACGATTCTATTTACGCGTCGAGCAGAGTGGAGAGCCGGAGCGCCTCTAACGAGTCGGTCCACTTCCATCCTTGGGCACAATCGAGTAAGCGGTCTACCAACGCCAGTTCAATGGCATACTTACGGTGACAATTTGGATTTCTTGCTGAAAATTATTCTGAAGGCCTAGAATAATCAGGAATCAGACATGACGAAACCGCATGAAGAGCTTCTGCAAGAATTCCGGGGTTATGCCACGGCGGCTCCAACCGTGCAGTCCCTCATGGAACGGATTGCCAAGCGGCTTCACGAGAAGATGGCGCGCTACAACTGGGCGGGCTTCTATCTGGTCGACCGGACGGATCCAAACTTCCTGGTCGTAGGGCCGTTTGCCGGCAGCTTTACGCCGAATACGCGAATTCGACTTACCATTGGACTCTGCGGCTTGGCGGCTACCAGCAAACGGGTGGTTGTCGTGCAGGATGTCTCCAAAGATCCGCGATATCTTGCGGGATCATCTCTGGTGAAATCTGAAATCGTTGTGCCCATTTTCGTGGGAAATAAACTCGCTGCTGAACTCGACATCGAAAGCTACTTTACTGACACCTTCACCAAACCAGAACAAGAGTTTGTGGAAGCCTGCGGCGCAGTGATCGCCAACTATCTGGGAAAAAAATAACCGTCGACATTTAGTCCAGGGAATCCGTTTAAACCCGGTGCGAATCGACCGGCACCGGGGCGGGTACGGAGCCCGCGGCTAATAGTCCTTGCGAGTGCCAGCGCAGGAATTTTCAGCATTGCTAGCCTTAAACCTAATGGCAATAATTGACCATCGCCTTCGTTCGTGTTGAAACATTCAGAAGTTTCGCGGCGCTCCCGGATTGCGGTCGCCTGTTCACTCAGATGGAGTGGCGGAGAAAAAATGCAAAACACGACCACGAGTGTCCTCGGATTTTTGATGTTATTCAGCTCAGGACCACAACGGGAGCAGCCCCGGGAGTTGAAGGGTGCTGGACATTTGCTTGGTGAAACCGCTGAGCATTTCTTCTCCGAAAGTGCCGTTGGGCAACTGCTACGCGCATGCGAAGCTGGGGACTGGAAAGCTGTGAAACAGCTGGCAAAGGCCGTAGACGCCGCCTCCAAACCCAACGCCAAAGACATTTGTGGTAGAGCGGCGCACGTCAAGCAACAAGCCACAAGTGGGGCACGTCAGGAGTACGCCGGCGGCGACGACAGGACTATGAGGACGGATACATTTACTTTGGACGGGGGCTGCTTGGTCAAGATAGACATGGTATTTAACGCCCCGACCACGAACGTTGAGGGATACCACCCGAAGCATTTTGGTGAGCTCTTTAAGGGACTGCGGGAAGCCTACGGTGAGCCGTCAAAAAGCTACACCGAACCCGTGTTCGATGTGTATGGCGCAAAATATGACGCACACCGCGCTGAATGGATGGGCAAACAGGACGTCATCACAATTATCGAACAGCCTGGCAGAGACGGTCGAACCGAAATAGTCGTGGAAACACTTGCAGAACGCAACCGGGCAACAAAGACTGTTAATCCCCTGCAATAAGCAATACTCCCAAATCCTGGTAGACGCCGGCGCCGGTAATGTGAGTTCCAGAAATCAGCGGGTCTCTCTTGAGATTTTCCCGCCAACAAATGCACTCAACCCCCTTCCATGAGAAGGCCGGTATGAGTCAAGTGTGTTTTTCTTTCAGTTGGTTCTTCTGAGCCGATCCGCCTCTGTCGCCATCCTTCCATCCGCACTCTTTTTGAGCGATTTTCGCTCCGTGCAAGTTGGGCGTACTCATTTCAGCAGGTGCTGCTACCTGATAATCGACCTTGGCTTCCATCCTTCTGACGGGAGTTGGGCCAGGAGTTAGGCGCAGTCACCTGAACTCGGCGGTTGAGCTCGGCTCTTTTGATCCAACTCTACGCCACTGCGCTTACTACTTTACGGTTGTTCCGCAGTGGTTCATAAACTTCCCCGCTCACCCACAACTTGTGAAGCAGTACAGCCAGCTTCCGAGCCACGGCAATGACGGCTCGTTTCTTGGCATTCTTTCCTCCGCGCTCGGCAAGCCGCAGTCCCCATCTCCGCAGATCGCTGTCCTGTCCAAACGGGCCGAGAATATAGTGCGCACCCTGCACCAGCAGCGTTCTTAGATAACAGTCGCCTTCCTTGCTGATGTGCATCTGGGGCTCGCTCATACCAGAGTTGCGGCGCCCTGGACGCAATCCGACAAAACATCCTGCGTCGCGGCTGCGGCGAAATCGGTACGGATCGTCCACAGTCAGAACGTAGGTCAATGCGATGAGTGTCCCTACGCCTTTCACTTGTTTGAGCAGAGCTACCTGAGGATAGACTTCCTTGGCGATTTGCTCGATCCGTCGGTCGTACTCCGCGATGCGTTCGTTCAACGATTCGATTTCCACAAACAGCGGATCCAAAACATCCCGTAATTCTTGGCTCAGCTCCTTGGCCATCTCCCGATTCATTTGCCCGGTGCCGCACTTCCTCAACCGCTCGCCATAAGATTTCGTCAACCCGCGTGCGGCATTCACCAACGCCGTGCGAGCGCTCACCAGCACCGCCCGAGCGCGAATCACCGTCAAATGGATTTGCGCTTTTGCGCCGCGATGTCGCACTGGACCCAACAAGCCGGGGTCGATTCTTGCTAGCCGTGCCAGCGTCCTGGCATCAAGCTGATCATCTTTTCGGCTGCTCTCCCCGATGAGTCGTACATTGCGCGCGTGGGCCACAATCACTTCGTGGCCCATCTGCATCAGTTGTCGGCTTACCCAAGGGGAATGGGTTCCGGTTTCTAGTGCGATTCGACTGCGCGGAATGCCATCAAAAACTTGGTGGATCCCTTTCGGTGTTGTCGAGAAGCTGTGCTCCAGAAGGACTTCACCCGTCGCATCCAAAATGCAGTAATGGCTGAATCGGTCTCCCAAATCCACCCCGATGGTTAGCTTGTGTTTTTTGAAAATCTCGTTCCTGTTGGTCGCCACAGTGCTAATCTTCTTCACAGCCGGTCTCCTTTCTCTTGTGCTTCGAGCACGTCGATTATTGGGAGCGTAACGCATCCCGTGGAGACCGGCCTTCTCATCCC